>JBIKIS010000007.1:0-27151 GCA_044361485.1 Sediminibacterium sp. | reverse complement strand
CTACAAAGAAACCAGCCCCAAAAGCAGCACCTGCTAAAAAAGTAGCAGCTCCCGCAAAAAAGGCGGCTCCGGCCAAAAAAGCAGCACCTGCTAAAAAAGTAGCTGCACCTGTAAAAAAAGCAGCACCTGCTAAACCAGCTGCACCCGCTAAAAAAGCAGCTCCTGCAAAACCTGCAGCACCTGCAAAAAAAGCAGCTCCTGCAAAACCTGCAGCACCTGCAAAAAAAGCAGCTCCTGCAAAACCTGCAGCACCTGTAAAAAAAGCGGCTCTTGCAAAACCTGCAGCTCCCGCAAAAAAAGCAGCACCTGCTAAACCAGCTGCACCTGTAAAAAAAGCGGCTCCTGCAAAACCAGCAGCCCCAGCCAAAAAAGTAGCAGCACCTGCAAAGCCAGCGGTTCCCACAAAAAAAGCGGTACCTGTTAAAGCAGCTGCTCCTGCAAAAAAAGTGGCAGCTCCAGCGGCAAAGCCAGCAGCTCCTGTTAAACCTGTAGCACCTGCAAAAGCGGCAAAGCCTGCAAAAGTTGCAGCCGTTAAAGCGCCTCCTGCAAAAGTTATTGTAAAAACTGCACCAGTAAGACCCGGCGGCAAAGTAGTATTACCTAGTAAGCCGGTTCCTAAAATAGCACCTGCACCAGTAGTGAAAGCAAAGCCAACGCCACTTCCTCCAATGCCTAAAAAGCCGGAAGTGAAATTGCCGCCTGCACCACCTAAAAAGCCGGTTAGAAAACCATTAGAACCTATTAAAGACGTAAAGGTGCCAAAGACAAATACTAAATCAAGTGTACCTTATAGTCCAGGCTATACGCCACTCGAAAAAAGAGTGCAAATAGTTACGAAAAGTACTCAAACACTCGTTAAATACAGTGATGCGGAACTAAACGATTTCCGTGAGCTTATTAATAAAAAATTAGAAGCTGCTAAAAAAGAGCTTGTGTACCTTCAAGGTTTAATTACCCGTAAAGACGAAATGGGTGGTGACAATGATGATGCGCGTTACATGACCATGGAAGATGGTAGTGTTAGCATGGAAAGAGAACAATTGTCTCAAATGGCTAGCCGTCAAATTACGTACATCGACCATCTTGAAAAAGCAATCATGCGTATTGAAAGCAAAACATATGGTATTTGTAGAGTAACTGGTAAGTTAATTGACAAAGCACGTTTACGCGCTGTACCGCATGCTACACTTAGCTTAGAAGCTAAATTAGGTCTTGTAAAACCAAGTCCTGATCAACAATAATTGTAGATCTCGATCTATAAAAAAAGGGCTGTCTTAATTAGATAGCCCTTTTTTTATGTATCAAACTTTTGCATTAATTATTTTACTTCTTGCATATCAATAAGTCTTTTGTACATACCGCCTTTTGCAAGTAGTTCATCGTGCGTGCCACGTTCCGCAATTTCTCCTTTTTGCAATACAATAATTTCATCGGCGTGACGGATAGTAGAGAGTCTGTGCGCAATTACAATGGAGGTTCTATTTTGCATCATTTTATTGATGGCGTCTTGCACCAGTCTTTCACTTTCTGTATCTAGTGAGGAAGTGGCTTCATCTAAAATTAAGATCGGTGGGTTTTTTAAAATAGCCCTAGCAATGGTAATGCGTTGACGCTCACCACCACTTAGTTTACTGCCTCTGTCACCAATATTAGCGTCATAACCATCTTCTTTGCTGTTTATAAATGCGGCGGCGTTGGCTACGGTAGCAGCGGCTGTAATGGCTGCTGGGCTTGCTGTTTGGACACCCAAGGCTATATTTTGCGCGATACTATCATTAAATAAAATGGGCTCCTGTGTAACAATGCCCATGGCAGCTCTAACGCTTTGTAAACTATATTCTTTAATATTAATACCATCAATTAAAACCTCACCTTCTGTTACGTCATGAAAACGTGGAATTAAATCCGCTAAAGTACTTTTACCGGCGCCCGATGATCCTACCAGCGCTACTGTTTTTCCTTTTTCAATAACAAGGTTGATATTTTTTAAAATGGTGGTGTCGTCGTAAGAGAAACTTACATTTTTAAATTCGATGCGCTCTGCAAAATTTTCTAAAATGCTTGCATTAGGCTTGTCTTCTATGGCAACAGGCGCTTTTAAAATTTCTTCAATACGCTCAATAGCAGCACTGCCTCTTTGTGCATTATAAAACGAACTCGATAAAGATTTTGCCGGATTGATAATTTGGGTAAAAAATAAAATATAGGTAATAAAACTTTCTGGTCCTAAACCTGCTTGGTTATTTAATACCAGTCTTCCACCAAACCATAAAATACATGACAGCACAATTACGCCTAAAAATTCGGACATCGGTGATGCCAAATCTTTTCTGAAATTCATTTTGTTGCGGATATGATTGAGCGCATTGTTATTGTCTAAAAACTTTTGTAGTAATATTTTTTCGGCATTGAAAGCCTTGATAACCCTAAGTCCACCAAGGGTTTCATCTAAAATTGACAATAGCGTTCCTAATTTTTCTTGGGAGGTTGTGGACTGTTTTTTTAAACTTCTACTAAGTCGTCCAATGACAAAACCTGTTACCGGAAGTAGCACGAGTAAAAACAAAGAAAGTACCGGACTTAAAAAAACTAAGAAAATTAAAATGATTAAAATATTAAGCGGGTCTTTAATAAGCCCTTCTAGTGTACTCATCACACTCCATTCAATTTCGTTGGCATCGTTACTCATTCGACTGATAATATCACCCTTCCGTTGTTCGGTAAAATAGCCAATTGGGAGGTCTAATAATTTTTTATACAAATCGGAACGAAGCGTTGTCATTACATAATTGCGCATGGGTGTTAATACCCTAAATGACAAATAGGTAAATAAATTTTTAAAGAAAATGGCTGTAATAATAATGCCACAAATAGCACCAAGTGCATACACGGTCCCTTCTTCAATAATGAGCCTAGAAATAAAATATTTAAGGTAGTTTAAAATGGTTCCCGCAGATAAGCTGGCGCCCTCCATAACAGGTTTAGCCGTGATGAGTTTTTCGGTGCCAAATAGAAGCTGTAAAAAAGGAGCCAACATGGCCAGTGAAACCAGTGAAAAAAGAATGGCCAAGAGGTTAAATACCACATAGAGTGCAATATTCCTTTTTTGGGTTCGGAGGTAAAATAGAATTCGGGAAAAACGCTTCATAAATGATAAAATCGTTAAAACAAGGCAAAGTAACTAATTTTACAACCAATTAAACGCAAAGAACATGGAGGAAGGCAAACGTCAACGTCAGGTAGCAGGGGCTATTCAAGAAGAAATGAACGATATTTTTAGAAGGTTAAACCTTTCTATGATAGCTGGTGGTATGGTTTCCATCTCATCCGTGAAGGTAACGCCCGACCTTTTGGAGGCGCGTATTTACCTAAGTTTGTTTCAGGTTCCCGACGCTAAAGAAGTGATGAAAGTGATTGAGTCTAGGGCCTGGGAGATCAAAAAGGAGCTAGCCGACCGTGTAAAGCATCAGTTTAGACGCATTCCGGTATTGCATTTCTACCATGATGACACCCTCGATTATGTGTTTAAGATGGAAGAAATTTTTAAGCAAATCAATGCCGAAAAAAAGCCTGCCGGCGAATCTGATAGCGCTAAAGACGCAGCTAAAGGTGGTGATGACGCCAATCAATAATCAAAATAGTAAAGTATCGTGCAATATTTATTTGCTTGGCGTTATTTTAAATCTAAAAAGTCTACAAGTGCAATTAATATTATTGCATGGGTAAGCGTTACGGCTATTGCTGTTGGCGCTGCTGCACTCATTGTTATTTTAAGTGTATTTAATGGTTTCGAAGATTTAGTAAAAGGACTCTACACTGATTTTTATGCAGACATGCGCGTGCTTCCGGCACAGGGTAAAAGAATGCATATGGATGAACGTACACTCTATACAATAAAATCAGTTGAGGGTATAGTAGCCATAAGTAAAGTGATTGAAGAAAAAGCATTACTTGCCAATGGCGACTACCAGAGTATTGTGGTAGTAAAAGGTGTTGATTCCGTTTTCTCTCGCACCAATCATATTCATAAACATATTGTTAGAGGTAAGTATACAACGGGGGATGTACAAAATCCGGGCATTGTGATGGGGGCTGGCATTGAAAACGCAGTAGGTGCCGATGTTACAAAAGGTGGATTTCCATTAACACTCTATACGCCCAATAAAGGCGCGGGTTTTGACGCTATGGAGGGTATGTTTGCATTTAATGTATCAGGGCAGGGGGTGTTTGCAGTGCAACAAGAATTTGATAATAAATATATTTTTACCAACCTGTCTTTTTTGCAATACATGCTTTCCATGACACCCAATCAGATAAGTGGTGTTGAAATAAAAATAAATGGCAGTCCTGAAAAAATAAAAGCAAAATTACAAACTGCGCTTGGCAAAAATTTTATGGTTGAAACACGCTATGAGCAAAACAAAAATTTGTACGCCGTGATGCAAATGGAAAAGTGGGTTATCTATGGCATTTTGAGTTTGATTTTAATTGTAGCAGCATTTAATATGATTGGTGCACTAACCATGCTCGTGCTAGAAAAACAAAAAGATATTGCAGTACTAAGGGCGATGGGCTCAAGCGCTGGGCTTATTCAAAAAATATTTATTACAGAAGGGCTGGTGCTAGCCGGTGTAGGGACTTTTATTGGAACAGCACTTGGTACACTTATTTGTGTACTACAATTAAAATTTAAAATTATTACACTAGGTGGCGGCGGAAGTTTTATTATCGATTACTATCCAGTAAAATTAATGGCTACCGATTATGTGCTCGTAATTGCCACCACTACTGTGATTGCGCTAATGGCCGCATGGATTCCTGCTAAAAAAGCAAGTCAACAATTGTTATCCTTAAAAAGCTAGGATTTTTAAAAAGGGCCTTTTAATTAGTAGTCACCTAAGGTTTCTGGTAATTGAGAAAGGGCGTCTGCAAGCTGTGCATCGTTTGGTGCAATACCGTGCCACTCGTGTGTGCCTTCCATAAAGCTAATACCTTTACCCATTTCTGTTTTCATTAAAATACAGATAGGCTTTCCTTGACCGGTAAGTGATTTTGCTTTATCAAGTGTTGCAACAACGTCTTCCATATTGTTACCATCCATATCAATAACGGTCCAGTTAAACGCTTCAAATTTGGCGCGTAAACTGTCTAAGTTCATTACTTTTTTAGTAGGGCCATCAATTTGTTGACCATTAACGTCGATGGTTGCAATTAGATTATCACAATTGTTATGCGCCGCAAACATCACTGATTCCCAAATTTGCCCCTCTTGTAATTCGCCATCTCCATGTAAACAATATACAAGCTTTGAATCACCATTAATTTTTTTAGAAAGCGCCGCACCAATGGCAACACTCATACCCTGGCCTAAAGAACCACTTGCGATTCTTACACCTGGTAAATGTTCGTGTGTAGTAGGGTGACCCTGTAAACGGGTATTTAATTTTCTAAAAGTTCCAAGCTCACTCACTTCAAAATAGCCTGATCTTGCAAGAACCGAATAAAATACCGGAGAGATATGACCATTGGATAAGAAAAATAAATCTTCACCCTTGCCGTCCATGCTAAATGCTGGGTTGTGGTTTAGGGTGTGAAAGTATAGCGCCGTTAAAAAATCGGTACAACCAAGAGATCCACCAGGATGTCCGCTCTGAACACCATGTACCATTCTAACTATATCTCTTCTAACTTGTGTTGCCGTATCTTTTAGGGTTTGAATAGACGCCATAATTTTAGTATTTGCTGCGAAGATAAAATTCAAATTCCAATTCTTGTATGAAAAATGATGCTTTCGGTACTATTTATTAGTTTTGCCATCAAATTGATGCATTATGTCTGAAGAACTTGACTTAATTACGGTGGATACCGAAGATTCTATGAATAAGGCGATAAGCCACTTTGAGCAAGAATTAACCAAAATTAGAGCCGGCAAAGCTAGCCCTGCCATGCTAGATGGCATTACTGCCGATTATTATGGTGCACAAACGCCTATTAGCCAGGTGGCTAATATTAGCGTACTAGACGTTAGAACCATTAGCATCCAGCCCTGGGAAAAAAATATGCTTGCTCCCATTGAGAGAGCTATTATGATGGCTAATATTGGCGTGACACCTCAAAATGATGGTGTTCAGATCAGACTTTTTATGCCACCCCTTACCGAAGAGCGTAGAAAAGAATTTGTAAAAAGAGCCGCAGGCGAAGCAGAGCAATCAAAAGTTGCGATTAGAAATATTAGACGCGACGCGATTGAGCAAATTAAAAAATTACAAAAAGACGGTTTAAGTGAAGACGCTGCAAAAGACGCTGAAAAAGTAGTGCAGGACATTACCGATAAATTTATTGCACTCGTAGAAAAGCTTTTAGCTGCAAAAGAAAAAGAAATGATGGCGATATAAAAGCGCTTATTTCTTTTGTTTGTTTACGATATAAACACCGCATAAAATAATACCGAGCCCAACAAGTCTTAACGGATGGATGGGCTCGTTGTAATATAGGCCTATCGCAAGTGAAACAAAGGGGATGGCATAAGTTACCGTTGAAGCAAAAATAATCCCTGCTCTTTTTACAAGTACATAAAATAAAATAGAGGCAATAGAAGTATTGATGACACCTAGTGTACCGCCTGCTATACTTGCTTCTATGAGGGATGTGTTAGAAAAATCGTAATCAAAATATCCGGTACTAAATAATATAATGCCGGCAGGAATCATGGTAAAACAAAATGCAACGGATGCAATATTAATGGCACTCACTTTTTGCATTTGACTGCCTACCATATTTACATTGAGGCCGTAAAAAATAGTGGCGAGTACTACAAAAAAGCTATACGAAAAATTATCAAATTGAAGTGTTTTGCCAGCCGTTACCGAAAGCAAAAGTCCTGCAAAGCCAAGTAGTATGCCAATTATTTTTTGCTTACTCGATTGTAAGTTAAAAAAAACAATACCTACAATAATGGTGAAAAGCGGCGTAAGTGCGTTTAAGATACCTGCTAGTGCGCTATCAATTTTTGTTTCTGCAATACAAAATAAATAGGCTGGAATAAAACTGCCCATCACCCCAGAAAGTATCACTGCAAAAAGTTTGTTTTTGGGTATTTGCTTGAGTGCCGAATAGCAAAATGGCAAAAGGGCAAGGCCGGAAAAAATCATGCGCAGGGAAGCAACCTGGTAAGGGCTTAATGTAAAGGATCCACCTTCTTTCATGCCCACCTTCATAAGCATAAAGGAACTTCCCCAAATAATCGACAAAACAATAAATAGCACCCAATTAATGATCTTTTCCCGCACGGCATTGAATTTTGGCGAAGTTCCAGATTTAGAACCTAATAACAGCCCATTTTCTAACAATTTATGGCCCCAAATGGCAGTAAAGTGGATAAATTTTAACCCCAAACTGCACATATGAGGCCCGAAGGGGTTTTCTTTGTAGCAAAAGTGTGAAGCTGTGAACGTTCCCAATTATCAAATCAAGTTAGATCAGTTTGAAGGTCCCTTTGACCTTTTATTATTTTTTATAGAAAGAGACGAACTGGATATTTACAATATCCCCATTACACGCATTATCAAAGATTTTTTGGAATTTATTCATCAAGGAGAGAAACTAAATATCGAGCTAAGTAGTGAGTTTATTTTATTTGTTTCTACCCTGATGCGTATCAAGGCAAGATTATTACTTCCGCGTAAAGAAATAGATGCTGCTGGCAATGAAATTGACCCACGTCAAGAACTAATTGATAAAATATTAGAATACAAACGCTTCAAAGAGGCTTCTGCGCAAATGGCTGATATGGAAGCCGTGCGTATGCTCATGGTGAAACGTGGTAATCTTCAAAAGGAACTGATTTCAATTGGAGAAGACGCTTCTGAAGGAACTGAAATTCAGAACATCACCATGTTCAAGCTCATGAAGGCTTTTGAAAAAGTGATGCAGCGTGTGCACGACCGTCAAAACAAACCGGTGCATACGGTGGTGCGTTACAACTACACCATGGAAGGTAGTAGAGACTATATGTTGGATTTTGTGCGTGGCGAAAAAACAGTGGCTTTTGAAAAAGTATTTGAAATTTGTAATGACCGTGTTCACGCCTTATTTTTATTTTTATCAACCCTCGAATTAACCCAGCAGAAATACATGAAACTCCTTGTGGGTGAGGGTATGAACAACTTTATTATTGAATGGAATGACAACCGCGAAGCTGAACTAAAAGAAGAAGGTCTTACAGATGAAGACCTTCCAAGTAGTTTTACAGATAATGATGTTCCATTAGAAATGGAATAATAATATTGTTGCGCTTATATCTTAACGAGCGCTTCCTTTGTAACGATTTCTTTTACCGCGGCTTCTATTCCTGCAGCATCATACGCGCACTCTCTATGTAATTCTTTGAGTGTACCATGTTCTACAAGTCTATCCGGAATACCTAAAATTGTTATGTCTGCTTTGTAACCATTTGCATTCATAAATTCTAGGATCGCAGAACCAAAACCACCTACAACCGTTCCGTCTTCGACAGTTACAATTTTAGTATAGTTTGTAAACACTTCGTGGAGCAGAGCTTCGTCAAGTGGTTTAACAAATCTGATATCGTAATGCGCCGGATCAATACCTTCCGATCTTAAATTTCTGATGGCTGTTGTTGCAAAATTTCCAGGATGACCAAAACTTAAAATGGCCACTTCTTTACCGTCTTTTATTTTTCGGCCCTTTCCAATTTCAATCGGCGCTAATGGTGTTTTCCATTCTGGCATCACACCTTCACCTCTTGGGTACCTAATAACAAAAGGAAGTCCCGTGCTATCAAGCTGTGCGGTATACATGAGGTTGCGTAGCTCCTGCTCATTCATAGGGGCACTCACAATTAAATTAGGTATGCAGCGCAGGTATGAAATATCGTAACAGCCGTGGTGTGTAGGTCCATCTTCACCCACAAGTCCGGCTCTGTCTAAACAAAGTACCACCGGTAATTTTTGTATGGCTACATCATGAACCACCTGATCAAAAGCGCGTTGCATAAATGAAGAATAAATATTACAAAACACACGCATGCCTTGTGTGGCGAGGCCTGCACTTAGTGTAACCGCGTGCTGCTCACAAATGCCCACGTCAAAAGCACGATCTGGCATTTTATCCATCATAAATTTTAAGGAAGATCCACTAGGCATTGCAGGTGTAACACCCATAATTAATGGGTTGGCTTCTGCTAATTCTACTAGGGTATGTCCAAAAACGTCTTGGTATTTAGGTGGCTGCGGCGTATCAATTTTTTTCTTCATAATTTCGCCCGTTACTTTATCAAACAGTCCTGGCGCATGCCATTTAGTTTGGTCTTTTTCTGCAAGCTCATAGCCCTTACCTTTTGTTGTAATAACGTGTAACAGTTTGGGTCCTGGTATGTCTCTTAAATCTTTAAGGGTATCAACAAGGTTGGTAATGTTATGACCATCGATAGGCCCAAAATAACGGAGCTGTAAGGCTTCAAAAAGGTTGCTGCTCTTACTTACCATGCCTTTAACACTGGCTTCTAATTTAGAAGCTAAAGATCTTGAAGTTGATTTTCCGACAGGCATTTTACCAAGCAGGTTCCAAATCTCATCCCTTACTTTATTGTAAGTAGGAGAGGTTGCGATGTCTGTCAAATATTCTTTGAGTGCGCCCACATTTGGGTCGATACTCATGCAGTTGTCATTTAAAATAATAAGCACATCACTATCCGCAACACCTGCGTGGTTCATGGCTTCAAAAGCCATACCGGCTGTTAAAGAACCATCACCAATAACCGCAATTGATTTACGGTTTTCACCTTTGTATTTAGCAGCCATGGCCATGCCGAGTGCTGCCGAAATAGAAGTTGAAGAGTGGCCCACACCAAAAGTGTCGTACTCACTTTCTGATCTTTTAGGAAAGCCGCTAAGGCCTTTGTATTTTCTGTTGGTAACAAACTGGTCTCTGCGACCCGTTAATATTTTATGTCCATATGCCTGATGGCCTACGTCCCAAACGAGCTGGTCGTATGGGGTGTTGTAAATGTAATGAAGGGCAACGCTTAATTCAACCACACCAAGGCTGGCAGCAAAATGCCCGCCGTGCACGCTCACAATATCAATGATGTATTGGCGTAATTCATTGCAAACTTGATGCAACTGATCTTTGGGGATCTTTTTGAGGTCATCGGGGTTATTGATGTTCCCTAGGAGTGCTCCTGGCCTTATTTCCATGCAAAAAGTTAGTTTAGGTTGTAAAAATAGGCATTTACTGTGAAGCAAAACACCTTTCCTCCTATAGAAACATCACACAAAACCAAAGGTTCACCCCTTCTTCACTTTATTTTATACCAACCAAGGTTGGTTTTTGCCTTTCTTCCTTAATTTACCCCTTTTGGGGTGCTTAATTTTTAACTTTGTAGCTATGTCTAGAAGAAATAACCGTGTTTATTGGTGGTGTCAAATAGGGGGCTGGTTTTCTTATGGGTTAACCATGATTTTTTTTGCTTTCATTTTTGACAGTAAGCCCAATCCTATATTTTATCCAAGACTGGGCATTACCATTGTTTCTGGTATTTTATTTACCCACCTATTCAGATCACTGATCATTGGGTTTAAGTTAAGGCCACCTTTCCCACTTCAAAAATGGTGGCTACTAGTACTTCTTTTTTTTAGTGTGGTTGTTTTTTACAGTTTAACCAATAGTGCACTTGTAGAATGGGTTGGACTCTATGATCCAAAAATCAAATTTTCTGTAAGTACGCGTTTCTTTTCCAATTTAATTTTTGATTCCCCCATGATATTTATTTGGGTGAGTATTTATTATGTCTGGCATTATGTACAGTTAGGGCGAATGAATGAAATTCAAAAAGTAAGACTTGAGACGCTCGTAAAAGAACTTGAATTAAAAACAATTAAAGCGCATATAAACCCGCATTTTATTTTTAACGCACTCAATAGTATCAGAGCCCTTGTAGACGAAAATCCAGAGCGTGCAAGAACAGCTATTACAGAGCTTAGTAATATTTTGCGCAGTAGTATGCAAGCCGAAAAACTTGAAACCGTAACCCTAGAAAAAGAACTGTCGATTGTAAAAGATTATTTAGCGCTTGAAACCATAAGATTCGAAAGCAGGTTACGCGTTGTGTATCATATCGATGAAGACACGCTGGATCAACCGGTACCACCTATGATGCTGCAAACCCTTGTAGAAAACGCTATCAAGCATGGTATTGGTAAGCAAAGAGAAGGAGGCGTTGTTGAAATATGGTCCGAGTTTAAAAATGATCAACACCAGTTAATTATTAAAAATACAGGCGCTGTTGAGGATGATTTAGATATTGACAATAGTGGCTTTGGTGTTAGTAGTACCAAAAATAGACTCGCGTTACTTTTTGGAGACAAGGCAAACTTTTTTATTCAAAACACAAAAGATCATATGGTGGAGGCGGTTGTTAGACTTCCTTTAGCACCCAACAATAAATAATTTTAATAGAAAATAATATGGCCATAAAAGCAATTATTATTGACGACGAAAGGCTCGCACGTAATGAGTTAAAAAAGTTATTACTCGATCATTCCGAAATAGAAGTGCTAGACGAAGCGTCTAATGTAGATGAGGGTATCGAAAAAATTGAACAGCACAATCCCGATCTTATATTCTTAGACATTCAAATGCCCGGTAAAACAGGGTTTGATTTACTCGCCGAAGTAGAGCGCGCACCTAAGGTGATTTTTACCACAGCCTACGACGATTACGCTATTAAAGCATTTGAAGTAAACGCCCTTGATTATTTATTAAAACCCATCGAGCCCAAGCGCTTGTCGGATGCCATTCAAAAACTACAGGCCGAACTGTTTAAAGAACAAATTGGTTTTCATGGAAATAACCGTGGTCCTTTAACAGAGCAAGACCAGGTGTTTGTAAAGGATGGGGAGCGTTGTTGGTTTGTGAAACTAGGTGAGATTAGGCTTTTTGAGAGTGTAGGTAACTATGCAAAAGTGTTTTTTGATAGCAACAAGCCGCTCATTTTAAAATCTTTAAATGCGCTAGAAGAGCGCCTCGATGACCGCATGTTTTTTAGGGCCAATCGTAAGCATATTATTAACCTGCGTTGGATTGATAAAATTGAACCTTATTTTAATGGGGGGCTCATTGTAGAATTAAAGGGTGGCGAAAAAATTGAAGTGAGTAGACGCCAAACCGTTAAGTTCAAAGAAATGATGAGCTTATAAGCTTCTAAATAATTAGCCGTATTTTAGTTGGCTCCAACATACCATTCAATCAAATGATTACTATGAAAAAAATAAATATTCTAGTTGCTGGTTTGCTACTTCTTGCTACCGCACAGGCGCAAAACGTAGACAAGCTTATCAAAGAAAAAGAGGTAAGGCGTATCGAAACGATACTTGCTGCAGATGATATGCAGGGGCGTAGGACTTTTACGCCGGGTATCGAAAAAGCAGCTGCTTTTATTGCAGACGAGTTTAAGGCTACGGGCCTTCAAACCCTTAATAACAGTGGATCTTATTTGCAATCTTTTGCGATGGTGCGCACCAAATTCTTGGGCACATCGGGCACTTTTGATGGTGCTGCTCTAGATAAAAAAGACATCATTGTTGTAACTACGCAGGCTAGTATTTCCATCAACGAAACATCTGGTTTTGAAAAAATCATTATTGGTAAAACAGCCAATTTAATGAGTGAAGCGCGCAAGCTGGCGGGTTTAAAAAAGAATGCGCTTGTTATTGTGGATACCAGCTTTGCAAAAACATTTAGTGGACTTACAAGACTTAAGTCTAATTTGTTTAAATCAGATAAGTCGGTGGTTTTTGTGTTGAGTGCTACAAGCCCAACTAGCTATAGCATTGAGGCCAAGCATGAGATTACTGAAATGCCACTTGCTAATGTGGTAGGCGTACTTCCGGGAAAATCTAGACCCGATGAAATTGTAATTTTTAGTGGACATTATGATCATTTAGGCATCACTAGTAAAGACAGAAATGGCAATGCACTTACCGATTCTATTTTTAATGGCGCTAATGATGATGCAGCAGGTACTACTGCAATGATGGTGCTTGCTAAATATTTTAAAGCACTAGGTAACAATGAGCGTACGCTTGTTTTTGCTGCATTTACCGCAGAAGAAGTAGGTGGCTTTGGTGCTACTTATTTTTCAAATCAATTTGATCCGGCTAAAGTAATGGCCATGTTTAATTTAGAAATGATTGGTTCCGAAAGTAAGTGGGGTAAAAATTCTGCATTTATTACTGGGTATGAAAAAACCGATATGGGTAAAATTTTGCAAGCTAATTTAGAAGGCACCGATTTTACTTTTTATCCAGATCCTTATCCTGCACAAAATTTATTTTACCGTTCAGACAATGCAACCCTTGCTAGACTAGGTGTTCCGGCTCATACCATTTCTACTACAAAAATTGATACCGATCCGTATTACCATAAAGCAAGCGACGAAATTGGTACGATTGATATAGATAATATGACAAGAATTATAAAAGCTATAGCACTTAGTGCTCGTGGTATTGTTAGCGGTAAAGACACGCCAACGCGTGTGAATACCGCCGATTTAAAATAGAAAACAAGCCAACCTTACTACTATTTTGTAACCAGCGAATAAGGATGGTTACTAGTACTGGGGTTGGCTTGTTAGTTATTTACAAACTACTAATACCCGTCATAAGGCCATGTCCAGCCCACATTAGCCCCGCCACCTGATACAGCGTCATAAAATGGCCAACCATGTGAAGCAGATGCTGGCAAAAAGGATTTATCAATACCAAATCCCCAACCCTGATCTCTACGTGCTCCTGCAAAATAAGAGGCCCTCGAAATTTTTAGTTGCTTGATAATGTCATCTTGTGAACTTCTTTTTATTTGATAGTCGATACTACCATCTACAGTAGATCCATCAGAAACTTTGAGCTTTGTGCTAAGGGAACCTGTAAATACGATTTCTGCATTGTTGTCGTTTTCATAAATGGCAAAAACCTGCTCTTTGTTATCGGCAAACCAGTCGGCGTCCCAAACGGCATACACACGTAGCCACTGTTTTTTGCGAATGGTACCGCGTTCAAATTTGACATCGGTTTTATCTTCAAATTCTGTGATTTGATGACCCACTAATTTAAGGTATCCACTTGCCCTGCAATAGACAATTTCTGATCCGCCACCATTGCCGGTAAAGCTTATGAGCCTATCATACTGAACCCTACAAATAGCATCACCCACATATACCCGGTTAATACCAGCGGTAACAACAGGTGGCGTTACATTGGCATCCTGTGTTTGATAGGGTTCGATACCATTAATGCCTACAATGTGCGTAGGATGGTTAAATACATAATCGTCATTGACAACAACGGGGCGGTATTCGATTAGCACGCCACCACTATAAAAAGGCTGAAAACCAAGGGCCTCATCGGCTTCGGCACTTGCCGCTACGAGGCTTGATATGGGACCATAGCTTTCACCGCTTGCAGAATAATCATATTCGGAACTGTACGGAAAATAGATGCTCACTTCATTGCTATAATTTACATCACCATAATTATGTATTTGGCTGGCAAGTAATCCGCTCGGTAAATCGTTGGTTTGCATTTTACCTAAAAAAGCGAGCAGCTTTGTGTCGTTTTTTTCTTTTGCGGCTACCCAAAAATTGTCTGAAAAGGCTTGCAAGCTTACATTCCATTTGTTACAAAGCGCCACAAACTTTTTGTTGGCCGGAAGTATGCTTACACCAGGATTGATGAGGTCTTTTAATAAAACGGATTCGTCGGTGTAGGCTCTCGAATAAACGGCCGCATTAACCAGTTTGAGGTTCTTTTTTTCTTTGTAGAGTTCCTCTAAAATCAGTGTGATTTTTTCGAGGTTGCTAACCAGTTCGATTTGATCATAGGTAATTGGTTTTTGGTATACTTTACTATCATCGATACCTCCCTTTTGGTAATCAATAGCATTTTTTTTACAACTAACAAATACAGTAAGAAGTGTTAGTGCAAGCAAGCCTTTTTTTAGGTTCATTAACATGGTGCTTAATTTAAGGTGAATAGAATGTGGTTGAATAGCTATCTACTGCAACCTATTCAATTCAATACCTGTTTATGTTACGTGAAACCGCAGAAATTAAATAAAGGCTCAATTAAAATTTTATTGCGAAATAGTTCTGATATTTTCCGCAATTGCCCTATTTTTTATTGGGATAAAATTTTTGTGCAGGCAAAAAAATAACCGGCCCAACGGGCCGGTTATTTTAGCTAAATTTTTTTAAAAATTTTCGAACATTTTTTAAAATCGGTAACTCAATCCGCCACCTAAAAAGGTATTAATATCGCCGTGTACATCGTTTGAAAAATCGGCACGAAAACCAATCATAAAATGATCCTTAATCACAAATTGTTGTTGCACGGCAATGCGGTAACCCATGCCAAAATGATTTTCTGTTGCGAGTACTGATTTTCGAATGACACCATAAAATGGATCGTAAGTAAAACTTACACTTTTTTCGGAAGTTGATTGTGTGACACCTAATGTTGGGCCTACCGTAACACTAAATCCATCCATCGAATGTTTAAAAGGGTGGTATTTAAAAGTAGCCCAGCCCGATGTTTTGCTTGTTTGACCATAACTAGATTCCACAAAATCACCATTTGGATATAAAATATTTACTGGCTTTCTAATCCCGGTTTCAAAATTTAATCCAAAGCCAACTTGAAAGGCAGGAAAGGGGCGTACCGTTTTTTTGAAAACCGATTTTTCTACGGCTACTAAAAGTCCATACCCATTTACATCGCCTGTGCCAAAAAACGCGCCTCCCACATGCAAGTGCGCCGTGTATGTAGGCTTTGGCTTGAATTTAGTTGTATTTGTTTGTGCGCAAATGCTAGTAGCCATAAAAAGGCTTGCTGCAAACAAGGTAACCGGTAAGATGTTGTTGATTCGCATAGGGTTGGATTTATGTTATGAAATAGACCTCAAATAGATCATTCTTAACCGCAACATATGTTGTTAAGTTATCACATAACCATGTATTTCCCGCAACATTAACAATTAGTAAATATTTGCGGTAAATACAATAAAACTAGGTGTTTATCCCGCTGTTATTTTGCCCGATGCGTGAATCGCAGCGCTCATTTCTTTGATGAGGCTTGGGTCTTTTTCAATGGCATTACCAATAACAATCATATTGGCGCCAGCCTTGCAGTTGAGGTAAGCTTTTTCAGGATCTGTAATACCGCCACCCACAATTAGTGGAATGCTTATAGAACTAACTACAGCGCTTATCATAGCCTCTGAAATAGGCGTTTGAGCACCACTGCCTGCATCCATGTATATGAGCTTCATGCCTAGCATTTCGCCAGCCATAGCTGTGCACATCGCAATTTCATGTTTATTGGATGGAATAGGCGCTGCATTTGAAATGTAGGAAACGGTGGTAGGTGCGCCACCATCAATCACCATATAGCCAGTTGGCATGATTTCGAGGCCCGATTTTTTTACAAAAGGAGCGCTAATAACGTGCTGTCCAATGAGTAGTTCTGGGTTACGCCCCGATATCAAAGACAGGTACAAAAGGGCGTCTGCGTATTTGGACACTTGTGAAGGTGATCCTGGAAATAAAATCACAGGAATGTTACAAGCAGCTTTTATTTGCTGAATACAGGCGTCTAAGTGATTGGAAATAACAAGGCTTCCGCCTACAAAAAAATAATCTACTTTAGCTTCTAAACCCAGCCCTATCAAATGTTCTAGGCTTTTAGCTTCTACTTTATCGGGGTCAATTAAGACCGTAAAAAGCGGGCGACCTGCTTTTTTTGATTCGAGTAGTTGTAAATAAACGTTTGGGCTCATGAAATGGTACAATAGTAGTCCTGCAAAAATGCAGAAAAGTTTTTGTTAAACGCAATTATCGGTCATTTGTTTCTGCGATTTAGCATTCTGGACATCTATTACTCGTTCATTTTCAATGAGTCATGTAAAATACCCCCTAAAACCCCGAAAATACTAAGGGAAAAACCTCAATACAGCCCAAATATTATTTTTTTTGTTGCTAACATTTGGGGGAAAATGGGTCAAAATCAATCCTGATTTGAACTCTCAAAATGTTCAAATTCCTTATCCACAACCTGTTAATATTTAGGGTGTTGTTTTCTGCCTAGGTAAAGATATTTTCGTCGACCGCTTAACAATTTGTTATGAATTCGGGACCCCATTAAATAATTCGTTTAAATCGACACCCAGTATGGCCAACGCTCGCACAAAAAAAGGCTTACAGTTTAGCCGCCGATTCACCAAGGATGGTGTTTCTCCTTTTGATCAATTTGAGTACGACTACCGTGATAGCGTAATCAAGAACCCAAATGGTGAAAAGGTATTTGAAATGACAAACGTAGAAGTTCCTAAACAATGGAGCCAAATTGCTACGGATATCTTAGCACAAAAATATTTTAGAAAAGCGGGTGTTCCACAAGCTGATGGTACATTAGGTAGAGAAACCACGGTAAAGCAGGTTGCACACCGTATGGCAAACTGCTGGAGAGTATGGGGAGAGCGTTATGGTTATTTCGCTACAACGAACGATGCACAAGTATTTTACGAAGAACTTGTATATAGTATTTTAAACCAGGCTTGTGTGCCTAACTCACCACAATGGTTTAATACCGGACTTCACGAGAGCTATGGTATTACTGGTGGTGCACAAGGTCATTATTATGTAGATCCAACAGATAAGCAATTAAAGCGTTCTACCAGTGCGTATGAGCGTCCACAACCACATGCCTGCTTCATTCTAAGCGTGAGCGACGACTTAGTAAATGAAGGTGGTATCATGGATTTATGGACACGTGAAGCGCGTATTTTTAAATATGGTTCTGGGGTAGGTACCAACTTCTCTCAAATTAGAGGAGCAAACGAAAAATTATCTGGTGGTGGTTCTTCTAGCGGACTCATGAGTTTCCTTAAAATTGGTGACCGTGCTGCTGGTGCGATCAAATCTGGTGGTACAACACGTAGAGCGGCTAAAATGGTTTGCCTCGATTTAGATCATCCAGAAATCATGGACTTCATCAACTGGAAAGTTCAAGAAGAAAACAAAGTAGCAGCGCTTATTGCAGCTGGTTACGATAATAGTTACGAAGGAGAAGCGTATGCAACTGTTTCGGGTCAAAACTCAAACAACTCTGTACGTATTCCTAACACATTTTTTAAAGCATTAAAAGAAGATGGCAATTGGGATTTAAAAGCGCGTACCGATGGTCGTGTAATGCAATCTATTCCTGCACGTAAAGTATGGGATGCGATTTCTGAAGCGGCATGGCGTTGTGCAGATCCAGGAACACAATACGACACTACCATTAACGAATGGCATACTTGCCCTAAAGGTGGACGTATCAATGCTTCTAACCCTTGTTCGGAGTACATGTTCTTAGACAATACGGCTTGTAACCTGGCTTCTATTAACCTACGTAAATTCTTCAATGAAGATGATAATTCGTTTGATGTAGAAGGTTTTGAATACACAACAAGATTATGGCAAACCGTACTTGAGATATCGATCTTAATGGCGCAGTTCCCTTCTAGAGAAGTAGCACAATTATCTTACGATTACAGAACGACAGGTTTAGGTTTTGCGAACCTTGGTTCTATGTTAATGGTAAGTGGTATTGCATACGATTCTGAAGAAGCGCGTGGTATTGCTGGTGCCATCACTGCAATCATGACGGGTATTGCATATAAAACATCTGCAGAAATGGCTTCGTTTTTAGGTGCTTTTGATAAGTACGAAGAAAACAAAGAAGACATGCTTCGTGTAATGCGCAACCACCGTGCTGCTGCTTACGATGCAGATGATGCATATGTAGGATTAGAAATTAAGCCTCAAGGTATCAAAGCAAAATATACACCAGATGTACTTTTAAAAGCGGCAACCAAAGCATGGGATGACGCGGTACAATTAGGTGAAAAATATGGTTACAGAAACGCTCAAACAACAGTAATTGCACCTACAGGAACCATTGGTCTTGTAATGGATTGCGATACAACGGGTGTGGAGCCTGACTTTGCGCTTGTTAAGTTCAAAAAATTATCAGGTGGTGGATATTTCAAAATCATCAACCAGTCTGTACCACAAGCATTAAAGAATTTAAAATACACGCCTTCAGAAGTGGATGCGATTGTAAATTATGCAGTGGGTCATGCAAGCTTCGAAGGTGCACCACACGTGAATTCTGCTGCTTTATTAGCAAAAGGATTTTCACAAGCGGAAATTGATAAATTAAATGGTGCAGCAAAATCTGCATTCGAAATTGGATTTATTTTTAACCGCTTTACCCTAGGTGATGCTTGTATGGAGCGTCTAGGATTTAAAGAAGAGCAGTACGCAGATTGGAGCTTCAATTTATTAGAAGCGATTGGTTTCACAGAAGATCAAATTGCAGAAGCAAACGATTATGTATGTGGTACTATGACAGTAGAAGGCGCACCATATTTAAAAGACGAACATTTATCTGTATTTGATTGCGCTAACAAGTGTGGTCAAAAAGGTGAGCGTTATATCCACGCACATGGTCACATCAGAATGATGGGTGCTTGTCAACCATTCTTATCAGGTGCGATTTCAAAAACCATCAATCTTCCAAACGAAGCAAGCGTATCTGATATTTCTGATAGCTACATGTTAAGCTGGGAATTAGGCTTAAAAGCAAATGCGATTTACAGAGATGGTTCTAAATTAAGTCAACCATTAAGTAATAAATCAGACAAGAAAAAGAAAACCGACGATACAACCGCAGAAGCTGCTGAAACAGCTACTGCAACTGCATCAGAAGCAGGTTCAAGCATTGTTGATTTAGGTCAATTAACCGTAGAAGAATTATTAGAAGAGGTTCAAAAAAGAATGAATGCTTCTACCGATACCAAATTAAAACGTTTATTGTCTGGCATCGTAGAAAAGAAATCTTTACCTTCTAAGCGCAGAGGCTTTACGCAAAAAGCAAAAATTGGCGGACAAGTTATTTTCTTACGCACAGGTGAATATGCAGATGGCACTTTAGGTGAAATCTTTATTGATCTTGCAAAAGAAGGTTCTACTTTAAGAAGCTTTATGAACTGCTTTGCTATTGCGATTTCTGTTGGCTTACAATATGGTGTGCCTTTAGAAGAATTTGTAGAGAAGTTTGTATTTACCAAATTTGAGCCTTCAGGTATGGTAGATCATCCAAATATTAAAACAACCACTTCACTTGTAGACTTCGTGTTTAGAGCGCTTGCTTACGAGTACTTAAATAGAACCGATTTAGTACACGTATTAGACCGCCCACAAGTAGAAAATACAGGCGATGATGGTGAAGCAACTTTGTTGGGTAAGCCAGAATTAAGCAGCATCCGCGTAACAGCGCCTGCTAATGCACCGGCTCCTGCACAAAAATTACAACAAGTTGCAGCTACAGCAGCAGCTCCTTCAGGAATGGACGCTGTAAATGCAGCAGCAAAAAACATGCAATCTGACGCCCCAGCATGTAATACTTGCGGACATATCACCATCAGAAGTGGTACTTGTTACAAGTGTTTAAACTGCGGAAACAGCATGGGTTGTAGCTAGTTAAACAGAGTTTACATCTATTTTCACAAAACCGTTCCAAATTCAATTGGAGCGGTTTTTTTTGCTCAAAAAATCTTATTTTCATTCTTGCTAATTAATACCTGTAAAAACTTTTCATATGGGAGAATTTCAAATTAAAAAAACGGCTAAGCAGTACGACGCAGTAATTGTGGGATCGGGTGCTGGTGGTGGTATGGCTGCTTACGTTTTAGCGAGTGCGGGACTCAAGGTTTGCTTGTTAGAAGCAGGTGCCGATTATGATCCAGTAAAGCATTCTTCTCAATTAAAAAATCCATGGGAATCTAAACGCAGAGGTGCTAGTTCTAAGTACCGTCCGTTTGGTGAATTTGATGGCTGTTTTTGGGGATGGGAAATTGATGGTGAGCCGTATACCATGGCCGAAGGTTCTCAAAAATGGGATTGGTGGCGTGCCCGTATGATGGGTGGAAGAACCAATCACTGGGGTCGTATCTCTCTACGTTTTGGTCCTAAAGATTTTAAGCGCCATAGCATTGATGGCCTCGGTGCCGACTGGCCAATTGGTTACGAAGATGTAAAACCTTATTACGATAAAATAGATCAACTACTGGGTGTGTTTGGTACCAATGAAGGATTAGAAAATGATCCAGATGGTATTTTCTTACCGCCACCTAAACCAAGGCTGCATGAACTATACATGAAAAAAGCTGCAATTAGTGCAGGCATCCCCGTGTATCCTTCACGTTTATCTATTTTAACCAAACAAATTAATAAAGATAGAGGCGAATGTTTTTATTGCGGTCAGTGTAATAGAAGTTGTAAAATTGCCGCCGATTTTTCTTCTTCTACCGCGCTTATTAGACCAGCGGTACAAACAGGTAATGTAGATGTAATTACACAAGCCATGGCACGTGAAGTGCTTACCAATAAAGAAGGTAAAGCAACAGGCGTGGCGTATGTAAATAAAATGGATGGACTCGAATATCAAGTACAAGGCCGTGTGGTGGTGCTTGCAGCAAGTGCATGTGAAACAGCACGCTTAATGCTTAATTCAAAATCACAACGTCATCCAAATGGAATTGCAAACAGTAGCAATGTGCTCGGTAAATACTTGCATGATTCTACGGGTGCAGCACTCGGTGGCGTACTCCCAGATTTATTTGACCGTAAGCGTTATAACGAAGATGGCGTAGGTGGTATGCACATTTATACACCATGGTGGCTTGATAATAAAAAAGCAAAACTTGATTTCCCACGTGGATACCACATCGAGTACTGGGGTGGTATGACACAGCCTTCTTATGGTTTTGGATTTGGCATGCAAGGTCTTAACGGAAAATTTGCCGTGCATGGTAAAACAAAAGAAGCCGGTGGATATGGTGCTTCTTTAAAAGAAGACGCACGCTTTTTTTATGGCGCTAGCGTAGGTATGGGTGGAAGAGGTGAAGCCGTTCCAACCATCGATAACTATTGTGAAATTGATCCTACTGTGGTTGATAAATATGGTATTCCGGTACTTCGTTTTCATACCAAGCATTCGGATTATGAAATCAAACAGGCCAAGCACATGAAAGAAACCTTTAAGGAAATCATGCACAATATGGGTGCTATTATTACTTGGGGTGGAGATGATGATGCGTCTAACAATTATGGTCTTTCAAATCCAGGAAACATTATTCATGAAGCGGGAACAGCGCGCATGGGTAACGATAAAAAAACATCGGTATTAAACAAATGGAGTCAGGCGCACGATTGTGAAAATTTATTCTGTGTAGACGGAAGTCAGTTCACATCACAAGCCGATAAAAACATCACCTGGACCATTTTGGCGCTCAGTATGCGTGCAAGCGAATACATTATCGACCAACTTAAAAAACAAAATCTGTAACTTTTAATACGATTATTATGGACAGAAGAAAATCCATCAAAGCCCTTGTTGTAGGTACCGTTGCTACGGGAGTAGTGGTGCAGGCCTGTAAAAGTTCTGATGATAAAAAAGTAGCAGCAGACGCGGAAGCACTACTCGCCGACCGTATGCAAGAAGAAAAAGACCACTTGAAAAAAGTGGAAGCAGAGCCCGAATTTTTTACGGCGCATGAACTAGCTACCATTACCGTGCTTTCAGATATCATTGTTCCCAAAGATACTATCAGCGGAAGCGCCACAGAGGCCAAAGTACCCGAGTTTATTGCCTTTATTGTAAAAGACATGCCAGAGCATCAAACGCCTATGCGTGGTGGCCTGCGCTGGCTTGACATGCAGTGCTTTAAGCAGTTTGACAAAGCTTTTGTAGACTGTTCTGCTGCAGATCAAATTAAAATGGTGGATCAAATTGCCTACCCAGAAAAAGCGGATCCTAAAAATAAACAAGGTGTTACCTTTTTTAACCTCATGCGTGATTTAACGCTTACTGGTTTTTATACTTCAGAAATGGGTGTTAAAGATTTAGGGTATGCGGGTAACGTTCCTAATAAGTGGAATGGTGTACCTGCCGAAGTTTTAAAAGAGAAAGGCCTAGCCTATACCGATAAAGAAAATAAAGAGTGTGTGAGCTATTCTTAATTAGCTCACACCACTTCCTGGGTTAATATTGTCTGATGGGTTTATAAAATGGAGTTTTCCATTGGCATCTTCGGCCATAAGTATCATACCATTGCTTTCGATGCCTCTCATTTTGCGTGGCGCTAAATTAACCACTACGGTTACTTGCTTTCCAACAATAGATTCTGGTTCAAAATGCTGCGCAATGCCAGATACAATGGTGCGTGTTTCGAAACCTAGGTCTACGCTGAGTTGTAGCAGTTTGTCGGCCTTTTCAACTTTAGATGCGGCAACAATAGTACCCACACGCAAATCTATTTTTGCAAAATCATCAAATACAATTTCGGGCTTTACAGTGGCAATTGCAGATGTTGTTGGCGCTGATGTTGACGTTGGCGTTGATGTTGTTTCCATTTTTTTAGCTTGAGCAGCGTCATTTAATTTTTGTATTTGGGCTGCAATTTCTTCGTCTTCAATTTTTCTAAATAATAGTTCTGGCGCACGAAGCGTATAGCCTACACTTAATAGTTTTAAGCTGCCCGCGTTTTCCCAGTCTAATATTTTATCTACTACTTTTAATAAGTGACACATTTTTTTGGCCGTAAATGGCAAAAATGGTTGCGCCAAAATAGCTAGGTTAGCAGTGAGCTGTAAACATAAATGTAAACAGTTGTCAATTTGTTTTTGTGCGGCAGGATTTTGGGTTAGTTGCTTGGCAACAATCCAAGGCTCTTTCTTTTGCATATAGCCATTACCAATTCTGGCAAGTGCAATCACTTCAAAAAGTGCTTCTCTAAAGCGGTACCCTTCAATTAACTCACCTACTTTTTTAGCAGTAGCAGCAATGGCTTCTTTAACAGCTATGTCTTCACTATCTTCTATATCAGGGTGGTAAGGAGGTACTTTGCCGTTACAAAGCTTGTGCATGAGCACCAGTGAACGGTTTACAAAATTTCCAAACACACTAACGAGTTCTGAATTAATGGCGTCTTGGAAACCCTTCCACATAAATTCACTGTCCTTTGTTTCAGGTGCAATTTGTGTGAGGTAATACCTGAGCGCATCCGCCATTTGTGGGCCACCATTTTCTTTGTTAACAAAGTCCGTGATATAATCCAGCATGTCTAATTTCCAATTGCGACTGGTGCTCATTTTGTCGCCTTCCAAATTCATAAACTCGTTGGCTGGAACATCGGCGGGTAAAATATTTCCGTACAGCTTAAGCATCACTGGAAAAATAATACAATGAAAAACAATATTGTCTTTTCCAATAAAGTGCACCAGTTTGGTGTCTTTATCTTCCCAATAAGGTTTCCAATCGTTACCAGTATTTAGAGCCCACTGTTTAGTGGCGCTGATATAACCTATAGGTGCATCAAACCATACATAGAGCACTTTGCCGTCGGCACCTGCTAAGGGCACTTTTACACCCCAATCTAAATCACGGGTAACAGCGCGTGGCTGTAAACCGCCATCTATCCAACTCTTACACTGCCCAACCACGCTGGGTCTCCAGTCATTTCCATGTTCTTCTAAAATCCAGTTACGTAAAAAGTCTTCGTGTCTATTCAGTGGTAAGTACCAGTGCTTGGTTGTTTTTTTAATGGGTGCATTACCACTTAGAGTGCTTACCGGATTAATGAGTTCTTCGGGACTTAAGCTCTTGCCACATTTCTCGCACTGGTCACCGTAGGCGCTATCATAACCACAAGATGGGCATGTGCCTTTAATGTAGCGGTCTGCTAAAAATGTTTGTGCGCTCTCGTCAAAATATTGTTCTGTTTCTTTTGTTTCTAAATCGCCGTTGGCTTCAAGTTTTGTAAAAAATTCCTGCGCTGTTTGATGGTGCAGTGGATCACTGGTGCGGTGGTACACATCAAAGTCAATACCTAGGTCCTTAAAATTTTGTTCCATTAAGGGATGGTACTTGTCTATAATGGCCTGCGCCGTGGTTCCTTCTTTGGTAGCCTGAATCGGAATAGCAGTGCCATGCTCATCACTTCCGCAAACAAATACCGCATCTCTTTTTTGTGCTTTTAAATAACGCACGTAAATATCGGCAGGCAGGTATGCGCCGGCCAAATGACCTATATGTTTTTGCCCATTCGCATAAGGAAGGGCTGCTGTAATTAAATATCTTTTGGGTGTACTCATAATAGGTTACAAAAGTACAAAAGAAGCGCCGTTCTCTAAAGCCTTTTTGAAACGGCTTGTCTATACTGCTTGAAAATCCTAAATTGCCGCATGATCAAAATTCCACCCTACCTCAAAAAGGGCGACACCATTGGTATTGTTTGCCCGTCTGGTACCCTTTCGGCTAAAAAAGCGGCTACTTGTATTGAAACATTAGAAGCTTGGGGTTACAAGGTAAAAATTGGCAAAACACTTGGAACGCAGCATCATTATTTTTCGGCCACCGACGAGGCGCGTGCCACAGATTTACAAGAAATGCTCGATGATAAAAATGTGCAGGCGGTTTTGTGTGGTAGGGGTGGTTATGGTATGAGCCGAATCATTGATATACTCGATTTTAAAGCGTTTAAAAAACATCCTAAATGGGTAATAGGTTTTAGTGACATTACGCTACTCCACAATCATTTTACGCAGGTATTAAAAACGGCGTCACTACATGCACCTATGGCAGCTGCTTTTAACAATGGAGGGGCTACTAACGAGTGGGTGCTTTCTTTAAAACATGCTTTACAAGGTAAAAAAGCAAATTACAAAGCAGAAGTACATGCGCATAATAAACTAGGAAAAGCAACTGGAAAATTAGTGGGCGGTAATTTAACCCTTGTAGCACACGCTATTGGAACGGCGTCGGGTTTACAAACAAAAAATGCCATTTTATTTTTAGAAGATATTGGTGAATACAAATACAATATAGACCGCATGATGCTTCAATTAAAACGAAGTGGCATGCTTAAAAACCTTGCTGGGCTTGTAGTTGGTGGTTTTACGCAAACCAAAGATTCGGATCCTGCTTTTGGTGCAACCGTGTATGAAATTATTGAAGCAGCAGTAGCTGAATACAACTATCCGGTATGTTACGATTTTCCAGTAAGTCACGACAAAGAAAACTACGCCATCAAGCATGGCATGGAGTATGCATTAGAAGTAACTGCTAAAAAAGTGATTTTGAAAGAAGTATAAACTGCTTATCCTATACTATCTTCTGTGTTTTCGTCGGGTCCTTCAAAATCGGTGCGCTTTAAATTTAAATTAGAAACAGGCGCCACAATTAATGGGAATTTTTCGACGGTTACATTACTTGGATCCAGTCCAAAGCCACGCTCTTCTCCAAGGCTAATTTCTTTAAGCCAGAAATAAAGTTTCATGATCACTCTTTCTATGATAGGAAGTTCGTTGTCTTGGCTTAAATATTTTTCAAGTACAATAAATTGGAAATCGCCCACCACATTGTTTTTTTCGAGGCTTTCGTAACGGCTGGTAATATTCACTTCTTTATTGGTTACCAAATCTTCTACTACTTTTCTAAACATGAGGTTAATGCGCTGTTCCATTCTAAAACCAAGTCTAAATTCAACCCTAATAATATCGTTTGGAATGATATGTTCTACCGAGTATTCGCAAGTGTATGGCTCGTCTATAACATCAACGTGCACAAACCAATAAATATCGGCACGTTTTGGTTTCTTATTTAAAATAGAATAGATGATTTTGTGCTCAATTTCTTTGTGGTTATTGGCACTGGTCATATATACTAAGTGCGTTGCATATTTAGGAATGGATTTGTCGTTACTAAGTTCCTGAATCATTGGAATGTAATCTTCCAAATGGACAAACTCAACGTATCTATTTTTAATTTTTCTGCTTCTAAACCAAACATACATCACAGCAAATAATGCGCCACCAACAATAAGTGTTACATAACCACCATGCATGAATTTTTCTAGGTTGGCAATTAAAAATGAACTTTCAATGAGTAAATAAACAACGAGGTATAGATAAATCCAGGATGGAGCCGTTCGTTTGCTTACCAAAAAGTTGGCAAACAAAATGGAGGTGCTA
>JBIKIS010000216.1:0-27159 GCA_044361485.1 Sediminibacterium sp. | reverse complement strand
ACATCAATATCTGGAGCTACAAACAGCACTTATGCACCACCAACTACTACACCAGGTGCCACATACTACTATGTTGAAGTAAGCAACGGAGGTACCACAGGATGTAATAAAACAATATCTAATCCTGTCTTAATAAATGTTTATAATGGCCCAAGTATTAGTGCATCTCCTGTTTCTGCCAACTATTGTAAAGATGCTACTGCGACCGCTTTAAGTATCACAGATAATAATGGAGGTTTTGGAACACTCACTTACCAATGGTATTCTAACACTGCTAACAATAACACTTCTGGTACTTTAATTTCAGGTGCTACTAACGCTACTTATACACCACCAACAAATCAAATTAATACTAGACATTACTATGTTGTAATCAATAACGGCGGTCCTACTGCTACTTGTAATACAGCAACTTCTAGCACCGCAACCATCAATGTTTATGAAGCACCTGTTGTAACTGCTCAACCCGCAACAACAACTAGTTACTGTAAAGATGCAACCGTAACTGCACTATCTGTCACTGGTAATAATGGCGGACTAGGTACTCTATCTTATCAATGGTTTTCAAACACCTCTAATTCCAACACTGGTGGAAATTTAATAGCTGGTGCAACAAATAGTTCATATACACCTTCTAGCGCTACTACTGGTACATTCTATTTCTATGTTGAAATAAGAAATGGCGCAACAGGTGGCGCAGCTGCTTGTAATACAACTGCTTCAAATGCAGCTACGATAATTATTAATCCACTTCCAATTACTTCATCAACATTCGGTCTAGAAGATCTTTGCGTTGGGGGTTCAGCAACACCAATGGTTGCTTCTGCAACAACAGCAACTGGTTCCATTACTGCATACCAGTGGTATAGTAGTAGCTCTGCTTCAAACACAAGCGGTATTCTAATTAGTGGCGCAACAAATGCTTCATTTACACCTCCTACAACCACAACGGGCACAACCTATTATTATGCTGAAATAACAAATAACTGGGGTTGTAAAACTAAAACAGCGGCTTCAGGTGCAATTAGAGTATTCGCAGCTCCTATCATAAGTACACAACCAAATGGTGCTAATTATTGTCAAAATGCCACTCCTACCGCATTGAGTGTAACAGCTACAAATGGTGGATTAGGCTCTCTAACTTACCAATGGTTTAGAAATACCACCAATGCAAATACTGGTGGTACATCAATATCTGGAGCTACAAACAGCACTTATGCACCACCAACTACTACACCAGGTGCCACATACTACTATGTTGAAGTAAGCAACGGAGGTACCACAGGATGTAATAAAACAATATCTAATCCTGCAGCAATAATAGTTAATGACTTACCAACCATTAATTCAGTATCACTTGATCCGGAAACACTATGTTTAAATTCAACACCAACAAACTTAAGTGTTACCGCATCCTCTGCAACTGGAACAATAACTGGATACCAATGGTATTCTAACACAGCCAATAATAACACTTCTGGTACATTAATTTCAGGTGCTACATCTAATACATATACACCGCCAACCAATATTGCAGGCACAACATATTATTATGTAGTTATTACAAACTCATTCTCTTGTAATACCAAAACAAATCAATCAGGTGCTATTACAGTAAATCAAACACCTACAATTTCGAATCATCCTTCTTTAAGCCTTCAAACTAAATGTTTAAATGAAGCTTTAAACAGTATTTCAGTAACAGCATCTTCAGGTAGCGGTACAATTACAAAGTACGAATGGTATAGAAACTCGAGTAACAACAACACAACAGGAACTCTAGTTACCACAAACCCTACTTCAGCAACTACAAATAGTTATACTCCATTATCAAACACCTCGGGAACTTTCTACTATTATGCCAAGGTATATAATAGTAATGGCTGTGTTACTACAAGTAATATTTCAGCGCCAATAACAGTAAATGACCCACCAGCTATTACAGTAAATCTAAGCAATACAAATCAGGTAGTATGCTTAAATTCAGCCACAACAGGACTTACCGTTAATGCAACTGCAGGTACTGGAAGTATTAGTTCTTATACATGGTATTACACAAACGATATAGTTACACCAAATTGGACTATTGCAGCTACTCGGATTTCAGCTGCAAACTCTGATACATATACACCATTGTCAAATACTGTTGGTGTAACATACTACTATGTCGTTGTAAGAAATTCTAATAACTGCTCCGTAGCAAGTAGCATTTCAGGATCAGTAACTGTTAATCCAATAGCTATTATAGGAAACCAAACAGATTCAAGATGCAGTGGAAGTCAATTTGTAAAAACACTGACCAATGGTGGTGGTTTAGTAATTCCAGCTGGAACAACATATAGCTGGAATGCTCCAACTGTAACTGGTGGACTAACTGGTGGAACTGCAGCAACAGGCCAAACTACACTAAATGGAACATTAACGAATCCAACCAACATAGCACAAACAGCAACATATACAATTATTCCAAGAACTGGGAATTGTGATGGTCCATCATTTACATATACAGTTACAATTAATCCAAAAGCAACTATTAATGCCCCAGCAATCGATGCATGTAGTGGAATTCCTTTTGGAACTTATACTCCGGCACATGGAACAAATGGAAATATTGTACCTGCGAATACAACTTATACGTGGTCTGCTCCAACTGTAACGGGTGGAATCACAGGAGGCGCTCCAGGAACATTACAACCTGGATTTAGCGGAAACTTAACAAACCCAACGAATACTCAGCAAACAGCTACATACACACTGACACCTAATTCATCTGCAGGATCTTGTACAGGAGATGTTTTCACAATTAATGTAAACTTAAATTCCAAACCTGTAATTGCTAATAAATTACAAACAATTTGTAGCGGTAATGCATTTACTATAACGCCAACGAATTCCGGATCTGAGATTGTTCCAGCCAATACAACATATACTTGGACTGTTTCGAATAATACAAATATCACTGGCCAATCAAATGGTAACACCAGCGGAAGCACCATTAGTCAAACACTTACAAATATTAGTAATTCCGTACAAACCGTAATTTACACTGTAACACCGGTGTCTGGAGTTACGGGTAACTGTTCAGGCCCAACATTTACAATTACTGTGAATGTCAATCCAAGACCATCTATCAGTACAAAAACAGTTATTGCTTGTAGCAATGAATTATTTACAGCTACTATAACAAATGGCTTAAATAATGACATCGTTCCAAGTGGAACAACTTACACTTGGGCTGCGCCTATTGTTACAGGTGGCATGACCGGTGGAGCTGCAGGGAATACTTTAACAAGCATTTCAGGCAATTTAAGCAATCCAACAAGTGTAGCACAAACAGCAACATATACAGTAAGACCTATAGTTCCTGGTAGCACAATCTGTACAGGAACTGACTTTACAGTTGTTGCTACAATAAAACCTAAAGCAATTGTTACTGCAAAAACAACTACTGCTTGTAGTAATGATGCTTTCACATTTGGTTTAACAGATGGACTTAATGGTGACATTATCCCAACAGGAACAACATACACCTGGTCAACTCCAACTGTTACGGGTGGCCTAACCGGCGGCACACCTGGCACTGCTCAAAATACTATTGGTGGGACATTAGTAAATCCTTCAAACACCTCACAAACAGCAACATACAATATAATCGCAAATTCAGATGGATGCTCTAGCACTCAATTTTCAGCAACAGCTACAATTTATGCTAGGCCATTTATTACACCGCAAACTGCTTTTAGCTGTAGTGGCTCTGCATTTACAGTTCCATTATCAAATGGTGGCGGAAATATCTTACCAAGCGCTACAACCTATACATGGACTGTTGCACAAAATAACAATGTAACAGGTGCATCAAATGTAAACGTTGCTTCACCTTCAATTACGCAAACACTTACCAACATTACCAACATAGATCAAATTGTAGTTTATACCGTTACACCAACTTCTGGTATAGAGGGTAATTGTGTTGGACAACCTTTTACAGTAACAATTACTGTAAGACCAAGACCAAATGTATCTCCACAAACAGAATCTATATGTAGTGGTAATGAATTTATTAATGCACCTTCAAATGGAAACGGAAATATTATTCCTGCTGGAACAAGATATACCTGGACAACACCAACCAGCAATCCAATTGGAGCGGTTTCAGGTGGCATGGCACAAACATCACCACAAACACAGGTACGACAATTACTTACAAATACTACCAATGCACCAGCTACACTGACTTATAACATTACGCCTTTGGCTAATGGTTGCTCAGGGTCTGCTTATCAATTAATTGTAAATGTAAATCCTAAACCAGCAATATCTGACATGTCTACTACCATTTGTAGTAGTGAAACATTTACTGTTTCACCAGCAAATGGACCAAACGGAATTGTTCCTGCAAACACAACATATACTTGGGAGGTTACAGATAATCCAAATGTGACTGGTGAATCAAGAGTAACAACAAGCTCAACAAATATTAGCCAAACACTTGTTAATACAAGCAATACGCCTCAAACTGTTACATATACTGTATTACCAAAATCTGGAGAAGCAGGAGCATGTGTAGGAAATGCATTCACAGTTTCTGTACTTGTGAATCCACAACCAACAATCACAGCTGCCCAGGCACAAACAGTATGTAGTGGTACTGCATTTAATATCGCCCCTGCAAATAGTACCGATGGCATTGTACCTTCAACAACAAGATATACATGGGGTAACCCAGTTGACAATCCAGTAGGATCAATTACAGGACAAAGTGCACAATTAGTTGCAGCAACTTCTGTAAGTCAATTACTCAATAATATTACCAATGCACAAGCTACAATTTCTTATACGGTAACCCCTATCGCAGGAAGCTGTACTGGACCTAACTTTACAGCAATCATTACAATTAATCCAAAACCAAATATTTCTGCGCAAGCAAGAACAATTTGTAGTGAAGATTTATTTACTGTAACCCCAGTAAATAGTGCTGATGGAATTGTACCAAATAACACAACTTATACATGGTCTATTCCGGTAAGTAATCCAATTGGTGCTGTAACAGGATGGGCAACTCAAACAACCCCTGCCAATAATATTAGTCAGCAATTAACAAACACAACCAATACAGCAGCTACATTAACCTATAGTGTTATCCCTAGATCAGGCGCTGCAGGTAATTGTATTGGAAGTCCATTCAATGTTGTTGTATCTGTAAATGCAAAACCAGTAATTGGTAATCAAAATAGAGAAATCTGTAGTGGTAGTTCATTTAATGTTACATTAACAAATGGTGGATCTACAATTGTACCAATAAATACAACCTATACATGGTTTGTAAGTACTAACAATACAAATATTTCTGGGCAATCAGATGTAAATATTGGTCAATCTTCAATTAGCCAAACACTTACAAATAATACCAACGTTGCACAACAAATTACCTACACCGTTACACCAAAATCTGGAGCAACAGGCCAGTGTATAGGTGCAACATTCTTAGTAACCGTAATTGTTAATCCAAAGCCTGTCATTAATACACAAACGCAAACCATTTGTAGTAACGGAACATTTATGATTGCTCCTGTAAATGGTGGAAACTTAATTGTACCAGCTAATACCACATATACATGGACAGCTCCAACTAGCAGTCCACTAGGCGCTATTTCTGGTGGGTCTGCACAATTAAGTTCGGTTTCAAGTATTTCTCAACTACTAACAAATAATAGCAATTCTCAAGGACTTTACACATATGTAGTGACACCAACTGCCGGTACAGCTGGAAGGTGCCCTGGTGCTCCATTCAATGTAGAAATCACGGTAAGCCCTAAGCCAATTTTAACTTCTACGCTTACCCCACCTGCTATTTGTAATGCAACCAACTTTAGCTATAACCCTATCAGTCCTACTGATGGAGCTAGTTATGTATGGACTAGAAATACAATAACAGGCATTAGTAATAATGCTGGAACTGGTACAGGCCCGATTAATGAAACACTCATTAACACTACACCTAACCGAATTACAGTTCCATATACATTTGCATTAACCTCATACGGTTGTCCAAATACTCAAACCGTAAACGTAATTGTAAATCCAACACCACAATTAACAAGTTTACTAACCCTTCCAGCACAATGTAGTGGAACACCGTTCTATTATAATCCTACAAGTGCAACTGTTGGAACCACCTATACTTGGTCAAGATCCAATATTGCAGGGATATCTAATCCAGCTTCAAATGGTAGTGGGGCTATCAGTGAAACACTTATAAATACCTCACCAAATCCTATTGTTGTTAATTATGTATACACCCTAACGGCAAATGGTTGTACCAATCAACAAAGTATTTCTGTAACAATTGATCCGCTTCCAATTGCTAATTTTAGTATAGATGGCCCTAGATCGGATTGCGGACCAACGACTAGAAGACTTATCAATAACTCATCTGTAAATAGTAACCCGCTAACAAATGGTACCTTTACATGGGGAATTGACGTATTAAGAAATGGAGGCGCATTTCCTGTATACACTTTAATCAATACCAACTATACCACACAGGTAAATTATACATTTACAAATACGGGTATAAGAGATAGCTTATATCCAATTACATTAACCGCTAAATCACCAAATGGCTGTTTAAATACCTATAGAGATACCATAACAGTTCATCCTGATGCACGTATAGATTTAACGATTGGAACAACTGCTGCATGTGCACCATTCAATGCTATAAACTCAACGAATGTTATAAATAAAACAGACCCTTCTCCTAATCCAACCATTAATTTATTATCATCGTATAAATGGACAATTAGAGACAAAAGTGGAAATATTTTATCTAATATCGTGAGTCCTACTCCACCTAACTATACGATCACAAATGCTGATGACACTTTACACATTGCACTAAAGGTAAATAGTATTTACGGCTGTAAATCCGATTCTGTAAATAGAATAGTATATACTTATGAAAATCCGATTGTAAACTTTACTGTTGCGCCTCAAAATAGTTGTACCATGTTAGAAACGCAGGCAGTTAATAATAGCTATATTGAAATTAACACTAACAGGAACACAAGTACCTTACGCTATAATTGGTATGCAAATGATATCTTGCAAAGTAATGCTGCCGGTCCTGTAACCTTTAAATTACCTAATAATAGTAATACAAGTAATGCTAACTATACGATTAAATTAGTAGTATCTGAAACAACTAATAATTGTAAAGACAGTTTAAGTATTGGAAACCTAGTGGTTTACCCTAAACCAAAAGCAATATTTACAATAGATAAAGGTAACGAAGTTTGTACCACTATTAATGGTATTAATTCTAGTATCAACAATAGCTCATTGTTCAAAACTGGAACTATTCCTCAATACAAATGGTCTGTTACCTACAATAACTTGTTTGATACAGCCAGAGCCATCATCATTGATTCTACCACAGCGCCATTTATTGCTGCAAGGCCTAATTTTATATTTAGAGACGCTAAAGGCACCGTAGATACAAGCTACAATATCAATATGATGATTTACACGGTAGATGGATGTATTGATACACTTACAAAATCAATTAAGATTCGTAGAAGACCTAATGTAGACTTCACAATACCAGTTGAAGGCTGCGGTATTTATATTGTTAATCCAACAGACAATACCATTAATTTCCCGAACGATTCATTAAACAGACAATGGACCGTTTTACCAACTGGAGGTTTGTCTTTATTTAATGCGAATGCAAAAGATCCTTACATCATATTCCCTGTTAACAATACAGCTAATTCTATAGCTTACAAGGTTAAGCAATCTGTAACTGTAAAAGGATTCAATGATTGTATTGATTCATTAAATAGATTTATAACAATTCATCCTAAACCAACTGCGTCATTTACCGTAGGAAAAATTGATAGTTGTGGGCCTTGGACAAAAACATTCAGAAACACGTCAGATCCTAAAAACGGATTGGGACTTAATGCTATAACATCACGTTGGGAAGTAAGGAAAGACAATATAGTTAGACTCAATACAAGCGCCCAAAACTTAACTTATACCTTCACAAATACAGGTGTAGTTGATAGCGTTTATACAGTTAGATTATTTGTTAGCAACCCTCAAGGATGTTTAGACACAACGGCGCTACAGCAAATCACGGTTCATCCAAATGCAAGGGCCTTCTTTAATACAGATACTATAGGATGTGCTCCATTTAAAATTAGAGACCATATCAAAGTACAAGACTTCCCGGAAGCCAATGATATTTGGAGATATGAGTGGCGGATTTATGATAGGTTTGGATTTTTACTAGCAAACTATGACAGTTCGGTACTTGCACCAGATTATATCATACAAAATGAAAGTGATACCGTAAGACTTCAACTTATTGCATATAGCAAATGGGGCTGTACGCAAGATATTTTCTCAAGACAAATAATTACGAGGGCAAATAGCGTAAAGGCAAATGTTACTGCCGACTCTACTATTTGTTCAAATCTACCTTTAGTCTTTAGAAACGGAAGCTACTATGGTAATAATAATGAAACTTCAGGTTTAGTTTATGATTGGTATGTTAATGACAACAAAGTCACAAATTTGACAAGTCCAACCTTTATATTTAGAAACAATTCAAATGTATCGGACTCCATATTATACGTAAAACTTGTAACAACATTTACAGGTACAGGCTGTAACGATAGCGTTACAAAAAAGATAACAATATTCCCGGCTCCTGCTCCAAACTTTACGGTGACAAGTAAAGAAATTTGTGGGAACCCGGTTGGATTCAAAAACTTTTTAACAGAAAGTATTGTTGCAAAAAACAACGTTTATAATGCTGCATGGGCAGTTACAAATGTGACTCTCAATAAGCCATCTGGATTACAAGTATTGCCAACAAGTACCAATAGACGTTTCCAGCTTCAATTTGGAGATAACCCTGGCAATATTGATACAATTTATGCAGTTAAATTAACGGCAACATCCATCAATGGTTGTAAAGCAGATACATCAATAAATATTTCACTGTACAGAAGACCAAATGTTAGTTTTGCTATAAGTAATACACTTGTTTGTGGTGAAATCACATTGCAATTAACGGATCAAACTAGCAATGTACCTACTTCTAAACTATGGTCTTACACAACCCCTAATGGCAAGCCACTATCATTTTTCCCATCTGCAACAGCTACAAGTCCTAAAGTATTGGTGCCACCAAATGTTACTGGAAATCTAGTAAGTTATTATATTAAGCAAGTAGCAACAACCCTTAACGGATGTATTGACTCTTCTATTGTACAATTAGATGCAAAGGCACTTCCTACTGCAGTGTTTAGTATGAGTGATACGACTAGTTGTATCGATTCTGTTACTATTCGATTTAAGGATGAATCAATTCCAAGAACGCCTGAAACAATTACTGGTTGGTCATGGGATTTTGGAGATGGTACCACATCAAATAGTCAAAATCCATCCCATTTTTATAATAAACCAGGAACTTATACCATTTCACTTGTTATTACAAACAATGAAGGATGTTCATCTTTACCAACAAGGAAAAGATTGATTGTATTTGGTTCACCTAGAGCAAGATTTACGATGCCTAAGAAAGTATGTCAAACTGATACCATCAGATTTACAAACAATACAGTTTTAGGCCATGGAACAGCAAGCTTTGCTTCTGAGTGGGATTTCGGAGATGGTTCAAGCGTGAATACAAACGCAAATCCAAGTCATGTATTTACAAGACCAGGAAGATATGTGGTATCGCTTAAAGTAAAGGCAGACAATTCTTGTACTATCTCTACTGTATTTGATACCATTACAGTAGCAGGCTTCCCTAAAGCTGGCTTTGTACATCAATTTAATTGCGTAAACACGCCGATCAACTTTACAGATACTTCAAAATTTGGTTTCGCTGATACCCTTGGCGCATGGAGATGGACATTTGACAATGGAAACTTTAGCAATCAACCAAGTCCAACGCAGAGATTTAGCAGTTTAAGAACCTATAATGTGAAATTGGTTGTGAGCGGACTTGCTTGTCCGAACTTAAAGGACTCAATTACATATCCATTAATTATTGATGCGCCAATTGCATCGTTTAACATGAGTGACAGTGTAAGCTGTATGGATACCATTCAAATTAAGTTCACTGACTTATCTACTACCTATGCCCCAACAACTATTAGAAATTGGAATTGGAGTTTTGGTGATGGAAATAGTTCAACACTTCAAAGTCCAACACATATTTATAGGAAACCGGGCAAATATTTTATTACACTCACTGTTACAAATAATGAAGGGTGTACATCTCTTCCAGTAATTAAACAACTAATTGTTTACGGTTCACCTAAAGCAGCATTTGTAATGCCTAAACAAATTTGTTTAACTGATTCCATACCATTTGTAAATACTTCAACACTTGGATATGGTAGTACCAAATTTATATCCTACACTTGGGATTTCGGGGATGGTATTCCGCTTAACTATACTGCCAACCCAACCCACCGATTTAAATTTGCAGGTAAGTTTGGGGTTCGCCTTACAGTTACAGCAGATAGTTCATGCATGAGTTCTACCTTTGTAGATTCTGTAACTGTCATTGGCTATCCTAAAGCAAAATTTGGTATCGCAAACTATTGTGTAGAAACCCCTATTTTCTTTAAAGATTCAAGTGTTGCTGGATATGCAGACAAAGTAGGATCTTGGAGATGGAGTTTTGGTGATAATTCGTTTAGCGGTGCAACTAATCCAGTTCATACATATAAACGCACTGGCACATTCCCAGTTCAATTAATTGTAAGTGGTAACCTTTGTCCAAACTTACAAGATACAATTACAGTGCCGTTAAAAATTATCGATAGAAGAAGAGACTCTGTATACGCAATAAAATACTTGCAGTATAATGTAGCACAAAGTTTATGTGCAGTTCCAGGAGGCGATAGATACACATGGTCTCCAAGTACAGACATCAATCCAATCGATAGCAGATGCGTTACAATTAATGTGCAACATCCAAAAACAATCTACAAAATTACGATCATTGATTCCGCGGGATGTACCATCACAGATAGACAAGAAGTTTGGGGATTCCCAGGAACTGACATCTTCTTACCGAGGGCCTTTATCCCGGAAAGTGGTATCAGAGAAAATTCTATATTCAAACCAATTTATGTAGGTGTTACTGCCATTAAGTACTTCAAAATTTATGACAGGTTTGGTCATGAAGTGTTTACAACATCGGACATGAGTAAATATTGGGATGGAACAACCAATGGAAAAAATCAGCCAATGGAAACATACACTTGGATTATACAAGGGTATGACTACAACAACAAACCAATCATAAGACAAGGAAACGTAACCTTAATTAGATATTAGATATCAATAATAAAAAGTAGGGGTGTAACAATTTACCCCCCTACTTTTTATTAGATTTTAGTATCTTGGGCTCCTTTGATAATATAACTAATTAATATTTAATGCGTTTTAAGGGCTTCCTACGTCAAATTATAGCAGTTTTAACCATTTTGGTGGCTATAAGCGTTGTTGCACCTGAAGGATTTGCCCAAAAGAAAAAGTCTTCGACCACTAAAAAGACTACATCAAAAAAAGCGCCTGCTAAGAAAAAAGCTCCGGTTAAGAAAAAAACAAGCAGTTCAAAAAAGCCCACGAGCAAAAAAAAGAAAAGCAGTAAAAAAAGAAAATCTAAAAGAAGCAGAAGACCAGTAAGAAGCATTTACTACAATCCCATTCCAGACCCTATTATTTTAAGTGAAAAAAACTGGATCTCAACACCTGCTTTACCTGCAGATAGTGCTAATGCAATTACTACATCTTTATTGACAAACGATTCTGTTTATACCAAAGACTGGGTCAATGCTATCACATTTGTGTACGACAGTGTAGAGTTTAATGATTTACCAGAAGAAATTTATTTGCCATTAATAAATAAAGATGAAAAGTTTTCTTTAACCTGGTATGGAAAAATAAATTCGGAATACGGAAAAAGATGGGGCAGACAGCATCATGGTTTAGATGTAGATTTAAACATTGGAGATACCGTAGTGGCTGCATTTGATGGCATTGTTAGGTATGCACAGTTTAATAAATCAGGTTTTGGAAACTGCGTCGTTATCAGACATAAAAATGGGTTGGAAACGATTTATGGACATTTATGTAAAATTGATGTTGTAGAAAATCAATACGTAAAAAGCGGACAACACATTGGACTTGGCGGAACGAGCGGACACTCGACAGGGCCACACCTGCATTTTGAAATGCGCTACAAAGATTATTCTTTTGATCCCCAATTATTAATTGACTTAACCACCCAACAATTAAAAACAGAGACGGTTATATTTGACAAAGTAGACCTAGTGAATTATAGATACCCTACTACCTCTCCGGTTATTGATGCCTTAGAAAAAAAGCCAACGAGTACATCTAAAAAGTCGAAAAAAGGCAAAAAAACAAGCAGTAAAAAGAAAAAACCTGTCAAAAAATCAGTTAAGAAAAAGACTGCACCTGTTAAGAAGAAAGCTACTACTGGAAAGAAGCCTGTGGCAAAGAAGGCCCCTACTAAAAAGGCGCCCGTTAAGAAAAAGAAGTAAAATATCCACATACAATACGCCCAGGCAGTTAAAGGACCCCGTTTGCCTACCTTTACGGCAAATAAATACATACATGCTTAAAGTAGGGATTTTTGGCGTTGGACACCTCGGCAAGTTTCATATATCTAATTGGAAAGAAATTGAAGGCGTAAAAATTATTGGATTTTTTGATCCTAATAATGACAACGCCAATGATGTCATTAATACACATGGCCTCAAAAGATTTTCTGATGAAGAAAAATTAATTGAAGCCTGTGATGTTATTGATGTTATCACTCCCACCGACCTTCATTACGAAGTTTGTATGATGGCCATCCGAAAAGGCAAACATGTATTTGTTGAAAAGCCTCTAGCTCATACCCTACAAGAAGGCAAAGATTTAGTGAACATGGTGAGAGAAGCGGGCGTAAAAATGCAAGTGGGTCATGTAGAAAGATTCAATCCTGCTTATTTAGCGTTAAAAGAAATGAACCTCAACCCTATGTTTATTGAAGTGCATAGATTAGCACAATTTAATCCTAGAGGAACAGAGGTTAGTGTGATTTTAGATTTAATGATTCATGATATTGACATTATTTTGAGCCTTGTAAAATCAGATGTAAAATCAATATCAGCAAGTGGTGTGGCCGTTATGACCGATACGCCTGATATTGCCAATGTGAGAATTGAATTTAATAATGGTTGTGTTGCTAACTTAACAAGTAGCCGCATTTCAATGAAAAAAATGCGTAAAGTAAGGCTGTTCCAAAAAGACGCCTACATTGGCATTGATTTACTAGAAAAGAAAACAGAAATCATTAAGTTAAAACAACCAGAAGACGTAGATGCTTTTTCTTTTGACATTGATACGCCTAATGGCAAAAAAACAATTGCTATCGCCAATCCTAGCATCGAACCACTTAATGCTATTAAATTAGAACTTGAATCTTTTGTTGACGCTATTGTTAACAACAAGCCTACGGTTGTAAGTGAAATTGATGGTTATTTAGCAATGGAAGTGGCCCATAAAATTTTAGACAAAATCAACAATACGTCTATACTACAATAATATCAAGCTATCACAAAACCCCTTTTGTAGAAGGCAGGTGATTGGAAAAAGGATCTCGCTTAACCGCCATTTTAATGGCTTTTGCAAACGCTTTAAATATGGCTTCTATTTTATGATGCTCATTATCGCCAGCGCAACTAATGTTTAAATTACACTTTGCTGCATCGGAAAAGGATTTAAAGAAATGAAAAAACATTTCGGTAGGCATTTCTCCTATTTTTTCTCTTTTAAAACAAGCGTCCCATACGAGCCAGTTTCTGCCACCAAAGTCAATGAGTACTTTTGCTTCTGCTTCATCCATTGGAAGTGCAAAGCCATAACGCTCCATCCCGCGCTTGTCGGCCAGCGCCAAAGCAAACGCTTCGCCAAGCGCTAGTCCAGTATCCTCAATGGTGTGGTGCTCATCTATGTGTAAATCGCCAATTGTGGTGATAGCTAAATCAATATTTCCGTGACGCGCAATTTGCTCGAGCATATGATCAAAAAAACCGAGGCCTGTATGTATGTTAGCTATACCAGATCCTGAAAGGTTTAATTCTACTTGTATTTTTGTTTCGTTGGTGTTTCGTGTATGGCTCACTTTTCGAAGGCCTAGTTTTAAAAAACTATACACCTCGGGCCAGCTGCTTGTTTCAAGCGCGATGGTACTGCGTAAATCTTGATCCTGCTCCGGTGTAAGCGGGTGCAAATCACTTTTAAAATAAATGGCTTTACAACCTAGATTTTTGGCCAGTTGTATATCGGTATAGCGGTCGCCAATAACAAAGGAGTTGCTCAAATCGTAAGCCGGATTATTGATCAGATGTGTAAGTAAGCCCGTGCCCGGCTTACGCGTAGGTGCATTTTCGTGTGCAAAGGTTTTGTCAATAATTACTTCATCAAAAGTAAACCCTTCCCCTTCGAGTATACGAAGCATTAAATTTTGGTAGGGATAAAAAGTATCTGCTGGATAGCTAGGCGTACCAAGTCCATCTTGGTTGGTCACCATTACTTTATAATAATCTAGTGATGCGGCAATATTTGAGAGTCCAACAATAGCGCCAGGTACAAAGCTTGTTTTATCTGTGCTATCTACCTGAAAATCTTGTGGCGGCTCTTGCAAAATTACACCGTCTCTATCTATAAATAAAATTCGCTTCATGCTAGATTGTTATTCGCTATTTTAATTTGCTTCTTGTTTGCTTGACTTGCAATGTTGTTACAGGACCTGCTTTATTGGACCAATTACTTCTTATAAAAGTGAGTACGTCTGCAATTTGTTGGTCCGTTAAATCGGCGGCTGCAGGCATCGCATTGGAATAGAGTTCACCATCAATTTCAACGCGGTCTGCAAAACCTTTTACAATATATTTTATCAGTATAGCAACGTCAGATCCGTTTACGGCAGTCGATGCATCAAGTGGCGCGTTGAGTTTTGGAACACCGCCTCCATCTGCTTGATGGCATACCATACAACGCTGCAAGTATACTGTTTTGCCGCGCGCGGCACTAGCTGCCACGACTTTATTATTACTTTGCGCTGATGCTCCCGCAACACATAGTAATACAAGAACGAACGATATATAAATACGCTGCATGCTTTATTATTTTTGATACATGATTCTATAAATCGTTCCTTTCACATCATCAGAGATGTACAAAGAACCATCAGGACCTTCTGCTAAACCACAAGGACGGTGCTGTGCATCACGTGGATTTTTAACCACTGATTTTCCGGAAAATCCGTTAGCAAACACTTCCCATTTACCTGTTGGTTTTCCATTTTCGTAAGGCACAAATACAACATAGTAACCTTCTTGAGGAAGCGGTGATCTATTCCATGAGCCATGAAACGCTATAAACGCGCCGTTCTTATAACGAGCCGGAAATTGATTACCGGTATAAAATAAAAGACCGTTAGGTGCCATGTGCGCAGGAAACGCCATAGCTGGGTTGATGTATTTATCATCCACTGTTTTAACACCATCACCACCATATTCTGGCGCCATCATTTTTTTACCTTTTACATGATCGTAGTAAACATAAGGCCAACCTGCATTGTCGCCTTTTTTAATAGCGTACATGGTTTCTGAAGGAAGCTCTGCACTTGTTGTTGTATCGTATAAATCAGGGAATAAATTATTTAGCATATCTCTCCCATGCTGTGTGACAAATAACTGATTTAATTGGTTGTTCCAATCAAGTCCTACCACATTTCTAAGTCCAGTTGCATAACGCACACCTGATGCATAGCTCTGGTTTAACTGATCTACTTTAAACTGCCAAATACCACCTGCCGAATCTAGAATTGGACAAGGCATCATACCCATCGAACCTTTGGTACGGTCTTTTTCTTGACATGAATTTGAAGGCGCACCAACGTTTACATAAATATTACCTGCGTTATCTAGCGTAATAGATTTTGAGTTGTGTTGTCCTTTATCAACGAGCCCAGTAACGATGGTAGCTGCAGCATTTTCATCCACAACATCACCATTATCATTTAACGCATACTTAAATACTTCTTTATTAGAAGATGCATACAAAAAATTACCTTTGATAGCGATACCTGTACCAGTATAACTTCCAAATGATGTTTTAGTTTCTGCTCTTCCATCACCATCGGTATCTTTTAAAACTAAAATACCTTTGCCATTATCAAGTCTTTCAAGTTTAGCATAAATAGCACCTTGTTTGTTTACTACAATATGTCTGGTACGACCTAAATTATCTGCCACTTTTAATGCAGCAAATCCTTTTGGTAATATTAAGCCTGCGTTGTCTGCATCGGGCTTAATATTTTGCGCAGATGTGCTAACATGCGCAAGCAACATCGAAACAAACAAGCTTGAGAAAACTAAAATTTGAGTAACTTTTTTCATGGTATAAAAATTGGTGTATAAATAGAACCCTAATATAATTATTATTTAAACGTAATGGTCATTTTGTTTACCTGTCGTACCATGCTTGCATGGCATCTACAAGCAAGGTGTTTTCTTTTTCGGTGCCAATGGTAATGCGGAGGCAGTTTTCACAAAGTTCCACGCTACTGCGGTCTCTAACCACTATTTGCTGGGTTAACAAAAAGTCATATACCGCCCTGGCATCTGCTATTTTTACGAGTAAAAAATTAGCATCGGAAGGGTATACTTTTTCTACAGTAGGCATTTTTCTAAACACATTCGCTAGCGCCTCCCGCATGTCCACAATAATTTTAATCATATCGTTTACCTGACCCACTTCTTCTAGTGCTTTTAGCACAAGCTCTTGGGTTGCGGTATTGATATTATAGGGAGGCTTTACTTTGTCTAAAATATTTATAATGGCTTCAGAAGCAAAAGCCATACCTAGTCTTAATCCAGCAAGCCCCCAGGCTTTACTCAATGTTTGCAACACCACTAAATTGGGATAGTCTTGTAACTCTTGAATAAATGATTTTTGCTTCGAAAAATTAATATAAGCCTCATCAATAACAACGATGCCATTAAAATTATTAAGCACCATTTCGATAGAGGAACGCTCCATAGAATTTCCGGTAGGATTGTTGGGCGAACAAATCCAAATAATTTTTGTGTTTTCATCTATTAAGTTTTCGAGATGTATCAGGTCTAATTGAAAATCTGGAAGCAGGGGCGCTTTTTTAATTTTAACATCATTAATATTGGCACTCACTTCATACATCCCATAAGTTGGCGGACAAATAATAATATTATCCTTACCTGGCTCACAAAAACTTCTAAATAATAAATCAATACACTCATCGCTTCCGTTACCAATAAATATTTGCTCCGCAGAAACGGATTTGATTACAGATAAAGCAGCTTTTATAGCCACTTGATGCGGGTCTGGATAGCGGTTGTACCACTTTGTAAGTGGTGAACCAAAACTATTTTCATTGGCGTCTAAAAACACTTTAGCAGTACCACTAAATTCATCCCTCGCCGACGAATACGGTGCTAGGTTTTTAATATTTTCTCTCACTAATTTTTGAACATCAAACATGCTACTATATTTATGCTTTCAAATATTTATAATGTTTGCAAACGAATGGTAATTGCATTTTTATGTGCCTCTAACCCTTCTGCTGCGGCCATGGTTTCTACTGCTGCTCCAATCGCTTGGAGTCCTGCAGTAGTTAATTTTTGATAGGTTATTTTTTTAACAAAACTATCTACACTCACGCCACTATAAGCCCTTGAATATCCACTTGTTGGAAGTGTATGGTTGGTGCCGCTTGCATAATCCCCCACCGATTCTGGACTGTAATTTCCTAAAAATACAGATCCCGCATTGGTAATTTTTTCTGAAACCACTTCATCATTGTCACATGCGAGTATCAAATGCTCCGCAGCGTAACTATTTACAATAAAAATAGCCTGCTCCATGGAGTCAACCACTATGGCTTTACTATTTTTTAATGCCTGCTCCGCTATATCCTTTCTTGGGAGTACTGCTAATTGCGACGCTAAGGCAAGGTTTATTTCATCTACTACTTTACTACTCGTACTAACAAGTAACACCTGACTATCCGGCCCATGTTCTGCCTGCGACAATAAATCCGAAGCCACAAAACCAGGGTTACATGTTTCATCCGCTAATACACAAACTTCGCTAGGGCCTGCAGGCATATCAATAGCCACACCATTTTGTTGCACCAGTTGTTTTGCTGCAGTTACGTACTGGTTACCCGGACCAAAAATTTTATACACTTGCGGCACCGTTTCGGTGCCGTATGCCATGGCACCAATGGCTTGTACGCCCCCTATTTTATAAATACGTGTAATACCCACCACCGATGCTGCATATAAAATAGCTGGATGCACTTTGCCATTAGCCGCAGGGGGTGTACATAAAATAATTTCTTTACAACCTGCTATCACTGCCGGTATTCCTAACATTAAAACAGTGCTAAATAAAGGTGCCGATCCGCCAGGTATATATAGCCCCACTTTATCAATCCCCAGAGCTTTACGCCAGCAACGAACACCTGACATGGTTTCAATTGTTACCGGAGCATTTACCTGCGCTTCATGAAAACACTTGATATTTTTTGCAGCTAGTTGTATGGCGTCTTTTAATACAGGATCTAGTAATAGCGTAGCTTCAGTAATTTCTGCTTCAGTAACCATGGCAGTATCTAAAATTACGCCATCAAATTGTTTGGTATAGGAAGCCACCGCTTTGTCTCCACCTGTGCGCACCGCATCTAACACACCCTGCACCACAGTTTGCAGAGCAGCATGATCCATTACTGGTCTTTGCAGTAATTCTGGAAGTGCTTCTTGTAAAGGGTTTATAATTATTTTCATACAATATTTTTATATCACCATTTTTTCGATGGGTACTACTAAAATTCCTTGAGCACCAGCAGCTTTTAACTGCTCAATAATTTCCCAAAAATCATTTTCATTGAGTACACTATGTACGCTACTCCATCCTGGTTCTGCCAAAGGTAATACGGTAGGACTTTTCATACCAGGTAATAATGCAATGATCTCTGCTAGTTTATCATTGGGCGCATTTAATAAAATGTATTTGGTGTTGCGCGCCTTTTTTACAGATTCAATTCTAAATAACAAACGGTCAATGATGGCCTGCTTTTCGACACTAATTGAATTGGTTGCAACGAGTACTGCTTCAGAAACTAAAATGGTTTCAGCTTCAATTAAACCATTCGAAAACAAAGTAGAACCACTACTTACCAAATCGCAAATCGCATCTGCAAGTCCAATGCTAGGCGCAATTTCCACGCTTCCGCTAATTTCATGCACTTCTGCATTTACACCTTTGTCCTTTAAATACTTAGTTAAAATAACCGGGTAACTGGTGGCCACTTTTTTACCTTCTAGAAAAGAAATGCCAGTGTAGTTTTCAGATTTACGCACAGCAACACTTAATCTACATTTACCAAAACCTAGTTTGTTAAGCACCGTTAGTGGCTTATTTTTTTCATACACTACATTTTCACCCACAATACCTATATCCGCAACGCCATCTTCTACGTATTGAGGAATATCATCATCACGCAAAAAATAAACTTCTATTGGGAAATTTGAAGCTTCTGCCTTTAACTTGTTTAGGCCATTGCTAATATCAATCCCACACTCTTTTAAAAGTTTGATAGAATCGTCATGTAACCTCCCACTTTTTTGAATCGCTAACCTTAATTTCATATACTTGGTTTAAAATAAAAGAGGCCTACCAAATGGTAAGCCTCTTCAATGTTTTATAATGACACAAACACTTACAGCCTACCCGTTTGGTAAGAAATGATGATGGTGGTTATGTGTAAATTGCTTCATTAGAGTACAAAAATAGCGCCTTGGTGGGCATTGAGCAAATAAAATTGAAATTTAGAGGTCAAAAAACGTAAAAGCCTCCACAAAACTAGCTTTTGGCGAGCTCTGCTTTAACTACCTCTATCTCAAATACCAACACACTATTAGGCGGTATGGCTTTACTTCTGGTGCGCATACCATAAGCGATACCCGCCGGTATAATAATTTTTATGGTGCCACCTACCCTACATTTTGGTACTCCTATTTGCCAACCTTTAATCAAACGCTGCAATGGAAAACGTGCTGGCTTATCTTTTGTTTGATCAAAAATAGAGCCGTCTTTTAAAAGTGTTCCTTTATAAAAAACAGTAACGGTATCGGTTACATGTACATAATCACCACTACCTTCTTTAATTATTTTATAATATACACCACCAACACTTCCTGTGGTATCAATAATACCTGCCGCAACAGATGCTTTAATTTGCGCGATATCTTTTTGTGCCAAGCTCAAAGAGTCGGCGTCTTTGGTAAAGTCAATTATCGGTTTATTTAAAAGTGCAGGCCTCGTAAAGGATTGACCATAATTTGCAGTGGCGTTTTTAAAGCCACCATGCCAAAGTTCAAAAGCACTATTTTCTGTAACGCTGGCACCATAATCGATCCTATCCCCCATCTTACCCGTAACGTCATAAGAAAAACGGGCTTCTGTAAGCTCCTGCCACTGACCATTAGCACCATTTTGAATCCACTGATTTCCAAACAACGCTTTTCTTTCTAATTGACCATTAATGCCCGCAAAGTTTTCACTAAATGAATACAGTCCGCGCAAGTTTTTCCCATCTTTTGGTGCCGAAAAACTCGCGATTAATTTCCATCGTTGTTTTTCTGGTACATAAAAATAACCTGAATAAATAGTTGTTTGAGAAGCAGAATCTGCTAATGCCGTTACTAAAAATTTATACGTGGTTTGGGTTTTCCATGGGTAAACAAAGTGGCTATGCCCACCTGTGCCTTCATTTCCAAAATCATTGGTGATAACACTATCCCCTTTTGCGAGTAACACCACTCTATTTTCGGCGCCTACTTTATTACGGTCTACCGCTTCGTTTCCTGCATCCCACACCGAAAATATAACGCGTCTTTCTTTTTCACTATTTACCTGAATACCAAAATAACCACGTGCAAAACCACAGGCCATATAATAAGTATGCACTGGATCAAAGCCAGCAGGGACGGTTATTTCATTGTAAAAAGAAACCGTTTTAACACTATCAGCAACCGGATATTTTAAATGCACCGATGCTGCATTGCGCCTAGGCTTGTGGTTATAATGCATTTGTTCCACCGCTGTGCCGCCAAGTAAAATTCCTGCAATAGAGGCCTGCATGCGCGCCGTGTTTTTAGGTACCGATAATGTAATTTGAACAAAGCCAGTATCAGCTATTAACACCTTACCTAATTTAACCGTTGTAAATTTATTTGTAGCTGGCAGTACCGCTTTTAATACAGTAGCACCCACACTTACACGAATAGGCAGAGCCCATTTATTAGCAAACTGTAATTGAACTCGTAATTCACCGGCCTTTCTAACTTTTACAAAAAAATGAATTTGCTTTATTGCCTGATGCCATTTGTAATAATCAGGATTTCCTTTTACAAACTCATCTTCCTCTTGTTCATCTTGCAATTGAATCCCTGTATGTAGCGGTGTTATGTAAGCAGTAGTTACAGGTACCATACTATCTCGCTGCGCAAAAACGCTAACACTCAACATTAAAAAAGCAACAACAATAAATATATTTTTTTTCATAGTCATCTATTTAAGTAGCCTCAAACCAAATGGGTTTTGTGTTATCAGGCTCTGCATTGTAATTAATAAATAATTCGTCACCAGCAGCAACTGGCTTTACCGTTGTAATAGAAATAGTGGCGTTATCAAAATCCATTTCATACACGCAGTTTGCGGCATAGGAATGATTGTAAATAGATAAATAACCAAGCGCTACACAAGCACTCAACAAATCGTCGCCCCACTCAAAAATATAATCATACAAAACCGTCTTTTCAAGATGCGCGCGCTCTTCTGGATTCACCACGAGCACTGGCGAAATTTCGATGGTGGTGCCCACCTCAATACTTTCGGTGGCAAAAACGCCCCTGCCGCGTTGATCTGATGGTGCAATGGTTAAAATGGGTAATATCATATAAATCAATGTCTGATATGAAGATACAGCCTCTTTTCATATCATTTAATATGGACGATTCACAAATGATGACTAAATTGCGCCCATGTCTTTGGAGCTAGACCAATTAAATATCATTGAACAGTTTGAACTGCTCATTGCTAAAGAAGATAAACTAGAAATTAAAGAGTTTCTGGATGATCAAAATATTAGCGATGTGGCGGAGCTTATCAATGAATTTCCAGAGTATGAAGCCCAAATTATAGCCAATATGTCTATTCATAGGGCGGCTAGCGTGTTCAAAATTTTGGATATTGCCCAACAAAAAGACATTGTAAAAGAACTCCCTTCTTCCAAAACTGCCGAGTTATTAAATGAACTCCCTGCCGATGACCGAACCGACTTTTTGGAGGAACTTCCTAAAGCAGCCATTCGTGATTTAATTAAATTACTCGATCCCGAAGAAAGAAAAATTACCCTAGCCATGCTTGGGTACCCCGAGGATAGTGTGGGCCGTTTAATGACCCCCGACTATGTGTATGTATATGCACACAACACGGTAACAGAAGTATTTGATACCATCCGAAAGTTTGGTAAAAATTCTGAAACCATTGATGTTATTTATATCATTGATCAAAAGGGTGAACTCGTAGATGACATCAGAATTAGAGACGTTATTTTAGCGGCACCTGGTAAAAGAGTAGATGAAATTATTGATGGTCGTATTGTTTCTTTAAATGTACATGACGATCAAGAGCATGCCAATCAGGTGTTTAAAATGAACAACCGCGTGGCACTTCCGGTGGTGGATGATAATAATATTTTATTAGGTATTGTTACCATCGACGATATGCTTTGGGTAGCCAACGAGGAGTTCAGCGAAGACATGCAAAAAATGGGTGGTACCGAAGCCTTAAACGAACCTTATTTAGATATTCCATTATTCAAACTCTTCAAAAAAAGAGTAGGCTGGTTGGTCATTTTATTTATTGGTGAAATGCTCACGGCTACTGCCATGGGTTACTTCCAAGATGAAATTGCAAAAGCCATTGTACTTGCCTTATTTGTACCACTTATTATTTCAAGTGGAGGTAATAGTGGATCACAAGCTTCTACCCTTATCATTCAGGCCATGGCTGTTGGTGAAATCACCATTACCGATTGGTGGCGCGTACTACGCCGCGAAATTACCAGTGGTATGTTACTAGGATCCGTGCTTGGTATCATTGGATTTATACGCGTTGGCGTTTGGCATTCTATCTTCCCCAATATTTATGGTGAACACTGGATGATGATTGGATGTACCGTAGGATTTTCATTAATTGGCGTTGTGCTATGGGGCACTTTATCTGGCTCCATGCTGCCCATCTTTTTAAAGCGATTAGGATTTGACCCTGCCGTTTCTTCGGCTCCGTTTGTTGCTACACTGGTAGACGTAACAGGGCTCATTATCTATTTTAGCTTCGCCTATTTATTCTTACAAGGATTACTTTTGTAACAACTTAGAATTTAAGCCCAATACCAAGTTGCAAAGAAGCTGTTTTCCATGTTTCCATGTCATCAATGGCATTAATATTTTGTAAGCCTGCAACGTATCTACCATAAATTCTAAAAGAACTTAAGTTTAATTGCGCACCAACTACTGCAGAGATATCACCTGTCTTAAAAGCGTTTTGTGCGTTGTTTAAAACATTTTTATCTTGGCCAATAAGTATGCCATATTGAGGGCCTGCATTAAACGTAATAAGCTTGCCTAAATTTAGGCGGAGTAAAATTGGAATGCTTAAATAATTAAGTCTTGTATAGGCATTGTCAATTAAAAAAGCTTGGGTAAATCTTGAATTATATAAGGTAGAAAAACTAGAGCGCTTGGTCATGGTTTGACTGTACAATAGTTCTGGTTGAATACCAATAAATTTATTGATATCAATTTCTGCAAAAGCACCAGCCATATAACCCATATCAAATGCGTCGTTAAAAGATTGGCCATTAACTCTGTTTAAATTAAGCCCTCCTTTTACACCAAGTTTAAATCCAGCTTGAGCAGCAGCACCAACTGATAAAAAAACAACAAGTCCTAGTAAAAAAAATGTCTTTTTCATAGTAGAAAATTTTATAGCATCAAGTTCTAATAATTAAAACGAAAAAAAATGTAACTAATTGTTAAATGGCTAAACAATAACTTTCTAAACAAACTCAATAACTGTGATTTCTGGAAGTATCCCAACCCTACCCGGATATCCAATAAATCCATAGCCACGGTTCACATACAATTTTTGTGATCCTTGCTCATATAAACCCGCCCACTGCTTATACATCCACTGCACCGGACTCCATTTAAAATAAGGATTTTCGAGGCCAAATTGCATTCCGTGTGTATGACCAGAAAGCATCAAGTCAATACCCGGGTATTCAGGTAGTACTTGTGCATCCCAGTGGCTGGGGTCATGACTTAATAAAATTTTAAACGGAATATTTTCAGTGCCGGGATACGCCAAATTCATTTTTCCATACTTCGGAAACCTAGCTTTAGCACCCCAGTTTTCGATACCTAGTAAAGCAATTTTTTCACCATTCTTTTCAAGCACAACATGCTCATTCATAAGCAAGCGCCATCCCATGTTAGCATGTACTTTTTTAAGCGCTTCTAAATTATCAATTTTAGCCTGCGCAGTAGGCCACTGCACATAATCACCATAATCGTGATTACCGAGTGTAGAAAAAACACCAAGTGGCGCGGTTAACCTGCCAAACGAATTTTGATACGGATCCATTTCGGTGGCCCTATCATTTACTAGATCACCCGTAAAAACAATAAGGTCGGGTTGTTGCTTTAAAATTAAATCGATGCCCTTATTAACGGCACGAATATCCTGAAAACTTCCACTATGAATATCACTGATGTGTACCATGCGCATTCCTTTAAATGCCGCTGGTAAATTTTTAAAAGAGAGTTTTATTTTTTTAACCTGGTAATTGTATTTGTTACTGAACCCAAATAATAAAGTACCAAATAAAGTACCACCTAGTCCAAGACCCAACCAACTTAAAAAAGTAGATCTTGGAATACCCTGCCCTTCTGGACCCATATACTGTGCACCTGATAAAGGAAAAATTTTATTCATGAGTACAAGTGCACCACGTCTAATATCATCTGCTACAAAAAATAGAGATCCTATTAATTTGGCTAAAAAAAGTCCAATCAAAATGGCAAACACATAATTTCTAAAAATTTTAGAGGTTTGCAAAAATTGTAGGTAAGGAAAAGAAAGCATGGTAGCAATGGTAAAAAAAGAAACCACCCAATACGTCACATAAATGGCCTGACGCCCCCTATCGGACCCCTGCTGGCTAACTGTTTTTAGCGCCTGAAAAACGTAAAAATCCAGTAAAAAAATGATAAGAGCGATGATCCACCAGCTTGTTGCACTACGCATAGATTTGGGTTATTTGAGTGATTTTCTGCCAAAATCGATTGGAAAAAGGCAAAATTACCCCTTTTTTAGCCGTTTTTAGGAGATTTTGACAAAGGGTTACTGCTACAACAAAGTATGGATAAGATTGTTTCAAAAGATGTAGCTGAAAGCTTATTTTTGGCAACTTACAAGCATTAAATATTATGGCGAGAATTATAGGCGTAGCCAATCAGAAAGGAGGCGTGGGCAAAACAACTACCGCTATCAACGTAGCGGCAAGTTTGGCTGTTTTAGAATTTAAAACTCTACTTGTAGATGCCGACCCTCAGGCAAATAGCACCACGGGTGTAGGATTTGATTTGCACAACATCACCAGCAGTTTATATGATTGCATGGTTAACAATGCAACAGCTAACGATGTAATTTTAAAATCGGAAGTACCCAACCTAGATTTAATTCCTTCGCATATAGATTTAGTGGGTGCCGAAATTGAAATGATCAATTATCCGAACAGAGAAAATGTGATGAAAGGTATTTTAGATGCTGTTCGTGATAAGTATGATTTTATTATTATCGATTGTTCTCCATCGCTTGGACTTATTACCGTTAACTCACTTGTTGCCGCCGATAGTGTAATTGTTCCAGTGCAATGTGAATTTTTTGCATTAGAAGGATTGGGTAAATTATTAAATACCATTAAAATTGTTCAAAGCAGGTTAAATCCCGCACTTCAAATAGAAGGTATTTTAATGACCATGTATGATGGCCGTTTACGCTTAAGCAATCAAGTAGTAAGTGAGGTTCGTAGGCATTTTGATGAAATGGTTTTTGATACGATCATTCACCGCAATACCAGACTCAGTGAATCGCCAAGTGTTGGAAAGCCTGTTATTTTATACGACGCCGATAGTAAGGGTACCATCAATTACTTAAACCTTGCTAAAGAAATTTTACAAAACAATGGCATGACAAAAATTTCTAACGAAGAAAGAATTATCGAATAATGAGTAGCCCTAAAAATAACAAAGACATGATTGGCAAAGGACTCCGTTCTTTGCTTTCAAATATTGACGCAGAATACAAAACCCCAAAGGGACAGGTAGAGCCTGCAATTGCGCAACAAGCCGTTGCTACCAGCAAAATTGCACTCGCCGATATTCAAATCAATCCCAAGCAACCACGCCGCGATTTTGATGAACAGGCATTACATGAACTTGCCGAGTCTATTAAAATTCATGATGTTATTCAGCCCTTAACGGTTTCTAAATTAGCATCTGGGAAATACCAACTCATTGCGGGTGAGCGTAGGTTTAGAGCGTCTAAAATGGCTGGGCTTAAAGAAGTGCCGGTATATGTGAGACAAGCCAACGACCAACAATTATTAGAGTGGGCTTTACTTGAAAACTTACAAAGAGAAAATTTAAATGCCATTGAAATTGGCATCAGCTATAAGCGTATGATGGATGAGCTTTCTTACACCCAAGAGCAGGTAGCAGAGCGTATGGGTAAAGAAAGAAGTACCGTATCCAACTATATCCGTCTTTTAAAATTACCACCCGATTTACAACTTGCTATTAGAAGTGGTAAAATATCAATGGGTCATGCAAGAGCGCTCGTAAATATCGATACCATTGATAGACAACTTTTTGTTTT
>JBIKIS010000102.1:0-7426 GCA_044361485.1 Sediminibacterium sp. | reverse complement strand
CTGTTGCGGTAATAGCTGTTGGGTCTACTTTTTTATCAGCAATAATAGCAGATGCTACCGGTGTTGCTTTTACATCGTTAGGGATCGCAGCCACAGGTGCTTCCGATTTCGGAGCAGCTGGCGCCGGAGCAGCCGGTGCAGCCGGAACGGCGGCTGCGGCAGGCCTTTCGGCTGTTTCATCAATTTTTGCAAGCACATCACCAATAAGTAAGGTATCACCTTCTTTACCAAGTGTGGTAAGCACCCCCGCCTGCTCGGCGTTTACTTCAAAAGTTGCTTTTTCACTTTCAAACTCTGCAATCACTTCGTCTCTTTCAACGTAGTCACCATCTTTTTTTGTCCACTTTAACAAAGTAACTTCTGAGATAGATTCTCCTATTGCTGGAACTTTTATTTCAATCATAAAATGATATTTCTAAGTATGCTAAATTAAATATTAAATGCTGTTTCAATTACTTCTAACTGTTCTGCGGCATGCACTTTTGCATATCCGGTTGCAGTAGATGCGCTTGCGCTTCTGCTAATCACCCCAAAATTAATCGTGTGTAAATTCATTTTTAAGAAGCTAGCCGCGCCCATATTTTGCGGTTCTTCTTGTACCCAAAACCAAGTAGCCTTGCTGTATTTTTTATGCAGCTCGTTTAATTGGTCTTGAGCTAATGGATAAATTTGCTCGAGTCTAACAACCGCGATGTCTTGTCTATTTTCTTTTGCTTGTTTTTCAGCTAGTTCAAAATAAATTTTACCAGAACAAAAAAGCACTTTTTTTACAGCAGATGCATCTTGTACAAATTCGTCGTCAATAATTTCTTTAAATCCACCTTGTGTAAACGCCTCCACTTTACTAAAGGTACCTGGGTTACGTAAGTTAGCCTTTGGAGAAAAATTAATCATTGGCTTTCTAAAGTTCCAAGTTAGTTGACGTCTAAAGGCATGGAATAAATTAGCCGCCGATGTGATATTGGTTACCACAATGTTTAATTCGGCAGCCATTTGCAAGAAGCGCTCTAAACGCGCACTGCTATGTTCTGGACCCTGACCTTCATAACCATGTGGAAGTAACATCACAAGTCCATTTTGACGTTGCCATTTTTGCTCGCCCGCCACAATAAACTGATCAATCATGGTTTGAGCGCCATTACAAAAATCACCAAACTGTGCTTCCCAAATTACAAGTGCGTTTGGATTTGCCATGGCATAACCATATTCAAAACCTAGCACACCATATTCGCTCAACAATGAATTATAGATTCTAAACTTTTCTTGACTTTCGGTAAAATGATTGAGCCTGTTGTGACCTTTATTTGTTTGCTCATCTCTAATCACTGCGTGACGGTGGCTAAATGTACCACGCTGCACATCCTGACCACTCATACGAACAATATTACCATCAATAAGTAGTGAACCGTATGCCATTAACTCGGCAGTGGCCCAATCTACTTTTTGCTCTGCTTCCATGAGCTTGATTTTTTCCTGCAATAATTTTTCCACTTTTTTAAGTGGTTTAAAATCTTGTGGGAATTGCATCAAACGCTCAAACAATAAATTAAATCTTTCCTGGCTAATTGCAGTTTCAGGTGAAGATTGAAAATCCTGTTCTGTTGCCTTACCCATATTTTGCCACGCAATTTCTGGGGCTTGGTACTTATAAGGAAGTGGATTTTGTTTCACTTCATCTAGGCGCTCTTGTAAATCGGCCCAGAATTTCTTTTCCATGTCTTTTGCAAGCGCTTGCGCTTCTGGCTCACCATTTTGGATGAGGAACTGCGTATAAGACTCTCTAGGATTTTGGTGCTTATCAATTAATGAATACAACTGAGGCTGCGTATACTTTGGATCATCACCTTCATTGTGTCCGTGTCTACGGTAGCACACCATATCAATAAAAATATCAGAATTAAATTTCTGACGGTAACGTGTTGCAATTTCGGCGCATTTAACAACAGCCTCTGCATCATCACCGTTTACATGCAGTACAGGTGCTTGCACCATGGCAGCAACTGAGGTACAATAATCGGCACTTCTTGCGTCATCAAAATCTGTGGTAAAACCAATTTGATTGTTGATTACAAAATGAATGGTACCACCCGTGTGATAACCACGAAGGTTACTCATTTGTAATACTTCATACACAATACCCTGTCCTGCAACAGAAGCATCACCATGAATAAGAATTGGTAAGTATTTATCAAAAGCGCTTTGATCTAGTACGTCTGCTTTTGCTCTAGCAAAACCTAGTACCACTGGATCCACCGCTTCTAGGTGTGAAGGGTTTGGCACTAATTTTAAGTGAATCTTTTTCTGATCAGGTGTGGTAATTTCAGAACCGTAACCCATATGGTATTTAACGTCGCCGCTACCCATGGTTTGATCAATAATAGCAGTTCCTTCAAACTCACTAAATATTTGCTCATAGGTTTTACCCATGATATTGGCGAGCACGTTTAAACGACCACGGTGCGCCATACCAATCACCACTTCCTGCACATCATGTGATGCAGCCGTATTAATGATAGCATCTAGTGCAGCAATCGTACTTTCTCCACCTTCTAATGAAAATCTTTTTTGACCAATATATTTGGTATGTAAAAACTTTTCAAAAATCACACCTTGATTTAATTTTTCTAGGATGTGTTTCTTTTTTTCTAAATGAACCGGCGCCGTAAAGTTGGTTTCCATTTCTGCAATCAAAAACGAAACTTTTTCTTTATTGCTAATATATTTAAATTCTGCACCAACACTGGATGTGTAGCAGGTTTGTAAATGCGTTAAAATATTTTTTAATGAAGTAGCCCCAAGTCCAACAAATTTTCCTGCTTGAAATGTTTGCGACAAATCTGAATCAGATAAACCAAAATAAGATAAATCTAAATTGGCTTGCCTGTCTTTACGCGGTCTAATCGGATTTGTTTTAGCAAGTAAATGACCTCTATTTCTATACCCTAAAATAAGACGGTACACATTGATTTCTTTTTGCCAATCAACACCAGAAGCATTTGCAACTGTTGATGTTGTTTCAGAAGCAGGACCAGTTCCTGCATGCCCATTAGAAACGGCAAAATCAAAGCCTTCAAAAAACTTTTTTAAGTCAGGATCTACAGAACTTGGATCTTGAACAAATGCTTTATAGGTCTCTTCTATAAAAGCAGGATGCGAATTGGTTATATAAGAAAAATCCTTCATGTGATGGTCTTAGGAGTCTATTTTATCAAATTGCCGAGCAAATATCGGTCATAAAAAGGAGAAAAAAAGGGGTATTTTCATTGAAAATTAATGAAATCGATCTTTTTTTTTAATAAAATTTCAAACTTTCAGGTCTAGGCCTTACCTTTGCCGTCCTGAAAAATAATTAGAACATGGCAAACCATTCAGCTACTAAAAAAGATGTGAGACAAGCGGCTAAGCGTCGCGAGCGTAACCGTTATTATGGTAAAACTACCCGTAATGCAGTTCGTGAACTTAAAGCTAGCTCAGATACCAAAGCTTATACAGAAGGATTACCAAACGTCATTTCGATGATTGATAAACTTGCTAAGCGTGGTATTATCCACAAAAACAAAGCTGCAAACTTAAAGAGCAAATTAGCCAAAAAGGCTGTTGCTGCTGCATAAGTTAAACTGCAAGATAGATACTTATCAACTTTGATAGATATTATTAAAACCAACCCTGCGGGTTGGTTTTTTTTGTGCTCCCAATTTCAATTAACTTCGCTGCTATGACAGAGAAAATTCTTATCCTAGATTTTGGTAGCCAGTATACCCAGTTAATTGCAAGAGCAGTTAGAGAGGCCAATGTGTATTGTGAAATTATCCCCTTTCATAAGTCATTTACATTTGAACCTGGGTTAAAGGGTATCATATTAAGTGGTTCCCCATTTAGTGTGAACGATGAAAAAGCTCCTGTTGTAGACATCGCAAGCTTTATTCAAAAGGTTCCAGTGCTTGGTGTTTGTTATGGCGCACAATTAACTGCAAAAACATTTGGAGGCACTGTCAATAAATCAAATAAAAGAGAATACGGTCGCGCGCATTTACAAATACAAGAGGGTGATACTTTACTTGCTGGCGTTGATCATGGATCACAAGTATGGATGAGCCACTCCGATTCTATTGCTGCATTACCAGAAGGATTTCAAATTACTGCAACTACCGAAAGTATTCCTATCGCAGCATTTAAAAAAACAACCACAGATACACATCCATTATTTGGATTACAATTTCATCCAGAAGTTTACCACTCAACGCAGGGTAAATTAATTATCAAAAACTTTTTAGTAAATACTTGTGGATGCAGCCAAAACTGGACCCCTGCTTCATTTGTAACTGAAACAGTTGCTGCATTAAAAGAGCAAATTGGAGACCGCCAAGTAATTATGGCGCTCAGTGGTGGTGTGGATAGCACTGTTGCCGCAACCCTTATTAGCAAGGCTATTGGTAGCAGGCTTCATGGTATTTTTGTTGACAATGGTGTACTTCGCCAAGGTGAATTTGAACAAGTACTAGCCATGTACAAAGAGCTTGGGCTTAATGTAACGGGCATAGATGCGAAAGAAAGATTTTACGCAGGCTTAAAAGACCAAACAGATCCAGAAGCCAAAAGAAAAGTAATTGGAAAATTATTTATTGATGTTTTCCAAGAAGAAGCTGCCAAAGTAAAAGACGTAAGTTTTTTAGGACAGGGTACAATTTATCCTGACGTTATTGAAAGCGTTAGCGTTCATGGACCTTCACAAACTATTAAGTCGCACCACAATGTGGGTGGACTTCCTGACACCATGCATTTATCGCTTGTCGAACCCCTCCGTTATTTATTTAAAGACGAAGTGCGTAAAGTAGGTCTAGAACTTGGCATTCCAGCCGATATGATTAATAGACATCCTTTTCCTGGACCAGGCTTAGCCATTAGAATTTTAGGGGAAGTAAATGCCGAAAAAGTGGCTTTACTACAAGCTGCCGATGCTATTTATATCAATGCACTAAAATCACATAATTTATACACCGAGGTTTGGCAGGCTGGCACTATTTTACTTCCGGTAAAAAGTGTGGGTGTTATGGGCGACGAAAGAACCTACGAGTTTACCGTTGCCTTAAGAGCCGTTACATCTGTAGATGGCATGACCGCCGATTGGGCACATTTACCCTACTCGTTTTTAGCGCATGTATCCAATGAAATCATCAATCAGGTAAGAGGCATTAACCGCGTTGTATATGACATTAGCAGTAAACCACCTGCTACCATTGAGTGGGAATAAATAACTTGTAATGAACAGACTACATAAAGTAATCGCATTATTGATTCTTCTGCTTAGCTGCTCTTACAATAACTATGCACAAACCACCAGCAATACACAAGAACGAAAAAAAATTCTTGTATTTATTCCGCTAGAAATTGACGGCGCATTTAATGGCAACGATTATTTTTTAGGCAACAGTAATTTGCCTAAATCCATGCTGCCAGCACTTGATTTCTACAATGGCGTAATGATGGCGGTAGACTCCTTAAAAAAAACAAGTACCGTTTTTGACATACGTATCATTGACACCAAACAAAAAAACAATCCACTAGCTTCACTACTCACAGATTCGAGTTTACAAAAACCAGCATTAATCATCAGTGCCGTTACAAACAAAGTAGACACTAAATTAATTGCAGATTTTGCGCAAACCCAGCAAACATCAATGGTATCAGCCATCTTCCCAAATGATGCTGGCATAAACAACAACCCATATGTCACCGTTTTAAATCCTACACTTAAAACACAGTGTGAATCCATTAGCAAATACCTACAAAACAACTTTGCTAAAAACACCATTTTATATTGCAAGAAAAAAGGTGCTACCGAAGATTATATTCAAAATACCATCCAATCCAGCAATAGCAAAACAACAACATCACCTTTTTTAAATATTGAAGTACAAGATAGCATTGCTTTTACTGATATCCTCCCCTACCTAGATTCAACCAAACAAAACATTTTATTGTGCGGCAGTTTAAAAGAAAATTTTGGTATAGCACTTGTAAAAATACTCAATGAAAACCCTGCCTACAAAGCTACCATTATTGGTATGCCCACCTGGGATGGTGAAAAGTCACTCAATGTTCCGAATGTAGAAATCATATATGCTAGCCCTTATTATTTCAATGGCAATGAAAAACTACTAAAGCAGTTAAATGGCTCCTACAAACAAAAATACCTTGGTCGTCCCAGCGATCAGTTTTTTAAAGGATATGAAACGATGCTTTACTTCACTACTAGTTTGTCATCCAAAATATCCCCTGCATTCAACCTGCTTAAAATAATGCCAGTTTATAACGCAGACAACAAAAGTCAGATAGACTACCAAGAAAATAAAAATCTATACTTTTTTAGAAAACAAAATGGTCAAATCAAATCGGCCAAACCTAACTCTTATTAGGCTTTAAAGGATTTTTAGCCTTCAATTTCACATAATCCAAGAAGTAAATAAGCCTACATGTAATTTCATTACCAAGTGGCTGTTGAAACACGGCCCTTGCATTACTCAAGTAATTTTTATGTGACTCCATTGGTATATTAAAATCGGAACCTAACCAGTTTTTCCAACCAATAATAAAACGGCTACCGTATGCAAAGTCCCAAGTGTAAAACATATCAATATTAAAGACATTGAAATTTTGATTTTTCCCTGGCACAAAAGGAATTTCAGTGATACCGCCACCAGGCGTAACATTAAAAAAGTTTTCATATTCTACCTTACTCCAATAGTGCCTAGCCCTTGCAGACAAATTCATACGTGCATTAAAATTATAAATTCCATTTACGATACTCGTTAGCGTTGTAACCTTACGCCGGCCTGCAATTGGAACACCCGCAGCATTTCTAAAAGCATAACCATACTGTCCATTATCTTCATCTCGCTTTACATCGATATCTAAACTAAAATGATCATTGAACCTGTAACGGGGCGCAATGGTTAAACTGATGTAGGCATCATCATAAATTGGAGATTCGGCAAAACCTGCGTTATACCTGAAAAAAAACTGTTTTCTACTATCGGAACTACCCGACAAGCCAGCATACCAATATCCCGTTCTTTTTATCATAACGCCAGGCGTGCGCATTTCAAAATAATCATGGGTCCACTGAGGTTGAACATTTAATGTTACAGATGCGTCCCAGAAATTCTTAAAAAACCAAAAAGCCCTTGTTTGAATTTCAAAATTGGTAAACACATTGGGTTTGTATAAGTAAGATGGACGAAGGGTTAAGGTATAACTAGATTGCAAAAACTTTTTGGTAGGTTTAAACTGGTTGTAACTGATTCTGGCGATACCAGAAAACTCATTAGGTGCCAGTAAAAAACCCATATCATTGGGATCATATCTATCTGACTCAATATTGGTATGCAATAAATACTGGATCTTACCACTCACTTTAGCAAATGCT
>JBIKIS010000101.1:0-7448 GCA_044361485.1 Sediminibacterium sp. | reverse complement strand
TGTTGGTATGCATTGAATTTGCTTACTCCCCAAACACTTACAATAGCAGTTGTGGCGCTAATGGCTACCATTGTGGCCACTGTTTTGAAATTCATATTCATCGTTACATTTTTTAAAGGTTCTACAAATTACATGCCTTTTCGGTACAAATAAACAAAGCTGCAAGTTTGTCTGTGTGCCGCCTGTCTTATTTAACAAATTTTTTACGCTGGGGTTTACAAAGCCTGCAAAAATGCCATGGTGTCTGTGCCGTCGGCGTAGTCTGTTAAAGAGGGGTGTTGGGCGCTTCCAAAAGGTATATAGCCATGACCCACAATGCACTGTATGTCGGTATTTTGGTTCAAATGACTGAGTTGGTCAGGGGTGCTATAAAACTGATAGTGCACCTGGCTAACTGGCGAAAATGGGCTTTCATTTTCGGCAAAAACCAGCGAATCATTATTCATGTAATATTTATTACCCATAATTAAGAGCGCTAAATGGTAGTCGTAATTGTGCTTGTACTTGTGAAAATCTAGGTAATACTCGTATTTTTTTAGGGCTGTAAAAAGCGGGATAAAATCATAGTTGTGAGGTACAAATAACTGGGTCACATTACGGCAACCAAGTCCAAAATAAGTTTGTATATCATCAGCTAATAAATCAAGCTCTGCGGCTGTTTCGGAACCATCAATAACAGCTACCGATGTTCTATTGCGTCTTATAATGTTTGGGAATTTACCAAAGTAATAATCGAAATACCTGCTACTATTATTACTCCCTGTAGCAATGTAGGCGTCTAGCCCAGCAAGTTGTGGTGCAAAAAATACCATACTCGAAACGCGTTCATCCATTTTAATAAGTTCCGAAACAATATGTTTGATTAAAATTTCATCTTTTGAAGAGGGTTTAATTACAGCGGTATGCCCTGATATAAACACCGATAAAAAATCGTGGAAGCCTACAAGTGGGATATTGCCGGCCATCACCAAACCTACTTTTTTAGGCTGGCTTTGCTGTTCCGGAACCCCATATGTTGCAGCCCAATTTGCTAATTGTTGGGGGTCTAAAAAGGTATTTATGATAGAATTCACGGCTTTTTCAATGAATTCGGGGGCAAACCAGGGGTTTTCACGGGCTGCTCTTTCCTTTGCTAAGGCCCATTCTGGCTCATTTCCGGCCATATAGGCACTTAATTTGTTAAGTATTTGAATTCGTTCTTGTAAAATCATTTGTCGGCCGTATTTTTGATACTGCAAATGTAAATTCAGTAACCCAAACAAAACCATTTAATATGGCTATTAAAATTACAGACGAATGTATCAACTGTGGGGCATGTGAACCCGAGTGTCCAAATAACGCAATTTACGAAGGTGGGGTAGAGTGGGCAATCGCCGATGGAACTTCTGTAAAAGGCAGTTTTACTTTAATGGATGGATCTGACGTTGCTACAGATACAAGACTTGCTCCTATCAGTGTAGATACCTATTATATTACGCCAAATAAATGTACCGAGTGTCAAGGTTTTCATGAAGAGCCACAATGTGCTGCGGTATGTCCTGTAGATTGTTGTGTACCAGATGAGTTATACAAAGAAACGGTAGAAGAATTGCTTGCTAAAAAAGACAAGCTACACCTCTAATTTTCTTTTAATTCAAAAGGGTTTATGAAAAAAAAAGTAGCACTTGTTACCGGTGGTTTAAGTGGTGAAGCGCAAATTAGTTATAAGAGTGCTATAACCGTAAATAGTAATTTAGACCGAAATAAATTTGAGGTCTACCAAATAGATATCAACCCTTCAGGGTGGTGGTATACCCCAGAAAATGGTGCACCTCAAAAAGTAAATAGAGATGATTTTTCTATTACGGATGGGGGCAGCAAAATTAATTTTGATGTGGTGCTTATGTGTATTCATGGAACGCCCGGTGAAGATGGAAAACTACAAGGCTACTTTGATATGTTAGAGCTACCATATACCAGTTGCGATGCGGCTACTTCTGCATTAACTTTTAACAAACGTTATACGGTAGCAGTTGCTGCATTTGGTGGCATATCAGTTGCTAACTCCATGCATTTATTTAAACATACACCGGTTTCGCCAGAAAATATTTTATCCAAATTACATCTACCCGTTTTTGTAAAACCAAATAATGGTGGAAGTAGTATTGGTATGAGTAAGGTTACCACTGCAGATGCGCTGGCGCCCGCACTAGAAAAGGCTTTTAGAGAAGATACGCAAGTACTAGTAGAAGAATTTATCAGCGGTAGAGAATTTACCATTGGTGTTTTTAAAACCAACGGTGCTTTACAGGTATTGCCTATTACTGAAATTGAAACTTCTAACGAGTTTTTTGATTTTGAAGCAAAATACCAGGGTAAGAGTGTTGAAACAACACCTGCTTTAATTTCTGAGACGATGCAGTCTCAATTAGAAGCTGCTGCTAAAAGAGTATACGAAGTGCTCAATTGCAGAGGTGTGGTTCGTGTCGATTTTATTTATAACGAAGAAAAGGGATTGCCATATATGTTAGAAGTGAATACAGTGCCTGGTCAGTCTGCGGCAAGTGTTATTCCACAACAAGTAAAAGCAATGGGAATGAGTCTTCAAGAATTTTATACTTCTATTGTAGAAGAATCGCTTAATTAATAGTTCATGAAAAACCTAATACAAAAAATAGTACAAAAGCCGCTTTGGCAAAACATACTCATAGGTATTGGGGGACTATTTTTTTTACTGATTGTGTTTTTTTTATCGCTTGGTTGGATTACAGGTTATGGTAAAACGGCTAAAGTAACATCGGTGGTAGGTCAAAGTTTTATAGCCGCTCAGCAACAATTAGAAAAGGAAGGATTTGAAGTAGTGATACTTGATTCTATTTATGTAGATAGCATTGCCAAGCTTGCAGTTATTAGACAAACACCCGAAGCGGATGAAATTGTAAAAGCGGGTCGAACCATTTATTTAACCATTAACCGAATGGTGCCTCCGCAGGTTGAAATGCCATCACTTGTTGGTTTTTCTCTTAAAAGTGCCGAGTTGTATTTACAAAGTTTGCAATTAAAATTAGGAGCCGTTACATACAAGCCTGATTTTGCACGTAACGCCGTACTTGATCAACTTTTTAATGGGGTTTCTATTGCACAGGGTGTAAAAATTCCACTAGGTTCTACTATTAGTTTGGTGATTGGAACGGGTGTTGGTGGTGAAGAAACGGATATGCCAAACCTTGTAGGACTTACCTACCCAGAAGCAATGAATCAATTATTGCTTCAGCGCATAGGAGTTGGATCCGTACTTTCTTTAGAAACCATCAAAGACTCTGCAACTTCTTTTGTTTTCAGACAAACACCTAGTTATTTATCTACAAAATTAGATTCTTTAACAGGCATGCCGCTGCCCAATAAAATTAGACAAGGGCAACTCGTAGATTTGTATCTAAGTAATACACCACCGCCTAAAGATTCGATTGGCGGTCCATCCATTAAAAATTAAATCGTTTTCATATGCAAACAATTACTGTAGAAGCACTAAAAGAAATCCTTGAAGCTGGCGAAAAAATTAATTTAGTAGATGTACGTGAGCCACATGAACACGCCGAATTTAATATAGGTGGATTGTTATTGCCACTAGGCCATGTACAAAGTATGCAAATTGATGAAATCGAAGATTTAAAAAATCAAAAAGTATACTTCTATTGCAGAAGTGGGAACAGAAGTGGGCAAGCATGCCTACTGCTAGAAACCATGGGCTTCACAGACGTTGTAAACGTAACAGGTGGCATGCTTGCTTGGAAAGAAAAATTCTAGAATTTTATTGTAAATCCTATCAAGTAATTGATGGTTGCCATTGGATAGTAGCCATTTGCTGTAATGGTTTCGCCTCCATATACATACGCATAGCTATAACCATTTGGCACATATTTTTGGTTGGTAATATTGTTGATCCTTGCTGTTAATAGGAAAGAACGATTTGCTTTTTTAGCAAACTCGTAGCTTGCGCTAATGTCCTGATTGGCAAATGCGTCTAATGCTCTTTCTTGTAAAGAACTATTGTCTAGATATTGTTTTCCTACCCATTTTGTTTGTAGTTCTATGGTACACTGTTTAACTGGCTTATAGGCTAGGGTAGCAGCAGCAATAAAATTTGGTGAAAAAGCAATGTTAGTATTGTTTCTAGTAATGGCATCCTGATTACCCGTATCATAGTTGTCAATAAACTCCGTAAATGATTTTATTTTATTTCTGCTAAGTGTTAGGTTGCTAGACAATTGTAATTTACTAGTGAGTATCGTTGTATGCATGAGCTCAATACCTAGTCTGTAAGAGTTTGGTACATTCATTCTGGTGTATGCACCCACGTCATTAATTTTACCTGTTAACACCAACTGATCTGTGTAGTGCATGTAATAAAAATTTGCAGTCCAGGTTGTTTTTTTATTTCTTTTTTCGAGCCCTATTTCTAGATCTTGTAGTCTTTCAGGTTTAGGTTGTGTTGCTGCGCCCGCTTCAAAATCATCTCTGTTGGGTTCTTTGTGTCCTAGGGCAAAGCTTGCATAATGCACCCATCCATTTTTATTGAATTGGTATCCAATTTTAGGATTAAAAAATCCAAAACTTCTATTGATATTTAGGGTTGGATTGTTTTGAAATCCATCCATTTGGTGTCTTACATTTCTATATTGAAGATCTATGTAGCTGCTAAAATTACTAGCCCAACTGTGCTGCCATTTTGCATATAAATTGGCTTCTTTTTTTATGGCAGGTAAATCGTAATATCTTTTTGGTGAAAATGCGTTTGCTTTTTCTACCCAAATAACCTCTCCAAAATGTTTTCCAGTGTAGGTACTCCATCCACCACCCAACGAAATTTCCTCATCGTTTTTCTTGTATTGTAGCGATAGGTTTTGACCGTAAAAATCATTGTCAAGCCAGCGTCTTCTTACAAGGTCTGATCGAGTATTGATGGGCGGATATATTGTGATTGTAGCTATGTTATACCTTGATAAACTTTGATCTGCTTTATATTCTTCATAATAACCGGCGCCTTTGGTGTAATAGCTAGATACTTGTAGGTCTAAATTTTTTGCCACCTGATGGTTAAAAAATAACTGATAATGTGTTTGCGTATAATTATCGGTTTGATTGCTATATGGATCACCCGATTTTTCGGTACCGGCTGGATTAAAAGTTCTGTTGTTTTTTAAGTCACTCGCAGATACGCCATACCATGCTTGGTATGTTTTTTCTTTTCCTGAAAAAGTAGTGAAACGAAGACTTGTTTTGCCTTTAATATAAGCACCACTTACATAGTAAGAGCGTAAGTCACTAGAGGCTCTGTCAATATATCCATCGCTTTTGATACTACTAAGTCTGGCATCAACTGTAAAATATTTATTGATGAGACCGCTACCAAATTGAATGGTATTTTTTAAGGTTCCAAAAGAGCCGGCACTATTGCTCGTACTAAAATAGGCTTTCTCATTTAGTTCGTGTGTGCTCAAATTGATACTAGCACCAAAAGCACTTGGACCATTGGATGAACTACCTACGCCTCTTTGAATTTGTATGCTACTAACTGATGATGCGAAATCGGGTAAGTTCACTAAAAAAGTTCCCATGCTTTCTGCATCGTTGTATGCAATACCATTAATGGTTACATTGATTCTGGTTGCATCCGTTCCTCTAATTCTGATACCCGTGTAACCAATACCATTACCTGCATCTGATTGTACCACCACGGATGGAGTTTGGTTGAGTAAGAAGGGTAGGTCAGGACCTAGATTGTTTTTCTGAATCTCCCCCTTGCTAATATTTTGTTTGGCAAATGGAGCTCTTTCGGAAGCTCTAATGGCTCTTACTTCTAAGGGTGGGAGTTGGACGCTGTCTTTTTGTTGGGTTTGGCTAAATAGCATTTGGCATGTTAAAGCCAATAACATTGTTCCCAAAAACTTTTTCATCTTTTTTGTTTTAAAGTTTATAAATGGGAACAGGGAGAAAGCTATGGGAGGCACTAAAAAAGTGAACACCTTCCCTTCGCAGGCATTACCCTGTTCAGGTTCTACGGGTATTTTCTCAGCCGGTGGTAAACCACAAGCACCCCGAGGAATTGTTGACACAAAACTAATTATAAAAATCTTTCCAATGGCTGTAACTTTATGGACAGTCTTACGTTTTACGAAAAATTACTTATGATGTTTAAGAAACAATCTGTTGCTGTGGCTTTTTTGCTACTCATTTTGTCAAGTGCATGTGCCCAAACAAGTAAAAAAATGGTTGTTGATGGTGCTGCCGAGGATAGAAAATTGTCTGGCTTTACTTCAATCAATGTAACAAATGCTTTTGATGTGTATATTTCTCAGGGTACAGAAGATGCAGTGGCTGTGAGTAAAAGTGATGCATCTGGTACAAGTAATATTATAACAAATGTTTCAGGTGGGGTGCTTTATATTAGCTATCGCTACAAGGGGTGGAGTTGGTCAAGCCTTAGAAACAATAAACTAAAAGCCTACATCACGGTAAAAGATTTGCAAAAGTTAACGGTTTCCGGCGCTTGTAACGTTTCTTTTGTAGACCCAATTATATCTGATAGGTTGCTTGTTAGTATTTCAGGAGCTAGTGATATTAAAGGACCTGTAAAAGTTAACAGCTTAAAAGTAGGCGCCAGTGGTGCTTCCAATATTAGCTTGTCAGGAACAGCCACAGATTCCGATTTTAATATTTCTGGGGCATGTTCGATTAAGTCGCTAGATCTTGTTACAGATAATTGCGCTGTGGTAGCTTCTGGAGCTTCAAGTATTCGATTAACCATCAATAAATATTTAAAAGCCAATGTTTCTGGAGCTAGCGATATCAGATATAAAGGAACAGTGGGACGTTTTGAAACAAGAACGAGCGGCGCTTCGGATATAAAGCCGCTATAAATCGATTAAATATATTTGGTGAACTAGCCTTCTAGCGCTACCTTTGCCCTCCAAACATCGCGAGGTAGAGCAGCGGTAGCTCGTCGGGCTCATAACCCGAAGGTCGGAGGTTCGATCCCTTCCCTCGCAACAAAAAAGACCTCAAATCGAGGTCTTTTTCATTTAGTAGCTACCTTTAAGGTGCTGTAAACAAGTTGTAATGAAAGCTGGATTTGTAAATATTTTTGGAAGACCCAATGCCGGCAAGAGTACCTTGCTAAACGCCCTTATAGGTGAAAAAATGGCTATTGTGTCTCCTAAAGTACAAACCACCAGGCACCGTATCAAGGCGTTTTTAAACAACCCAGGGGAGTACCAGATCATTTTTTCCGATACGCCAGGCATTATTGACCCACGTTATAAGCTGCATGAGCGTATGATGCATGCGGTTAAAACAGCTCTAGAAGACGCCGATTTGGCCCTTTTAATAGTAGACGCCAACGATAATTTTGAAGAAACCAGCGCCATTTTTGAGGCCCTTAAGCTAAAAGTGCCTGCCATTGTGGTGCT
>JBIKIS010000100.1:0-7449 GCA_044361485.1 Sediminibacterium sp. | reverse complement strand
GGAGCTGCTGCTTCTATCGGTGTCTCGTTAATCTCTAAAGACAAATCTTCCTCTTCAAACGCTTCTTCTATCTCCTCTTCTTCAAGTGTTTCATCTAAATCTAGAGGGTCTTCGCCACTCATATGCGGTGCTAATGCTGTTGGCATAATTTCTTCGGGTGCATCAGGCATAATTACAGATACCGCCTTTCCTTCCGATTTTAATTTATTGCCACTAGGTATTACCGGCACTACTGCCGTTTTTTTTTCCGATTCTTCTTCGTTTTCAAATGCTTCCTCGTCTAATGGCGCAGCATTAGGATCTGGCACAAGGGCGCCCGCTTCATCCCAAGCTTGCACAACTGGCTTTTCATCATCAAGGGTAAATGGAACCCCTAAATCGGATGTGTCATTTTTGTTACCGTTGAAATTAAATTTTGGAGCTGTGAAAACCGGATTAAAGCGCCAAATAAAATAACTAAACGCAGCTAGTAGCAGTATAGCACCGGTACCAAAAGTACCCGTCCACTTTTGTAAAAAAGAAGTAAACAACTCACCTACCGCCCCGCCCCAAGAAAAAGAACTAGCCGATGCCACAAACGCAAAGGCAGTACTTAAAACAAGTAGGCCAACAAGCACATAACGTGCATTGCGCCAAAGGCTAAATATTTTTTTGCCAAAAATTAAATTAACACCTAGTACAAAAAAGAAAGTGCACAACAAATAAGAAGCAAGGCCAAAGCCTTTGTAAAATAAGGAGTGTGCTACATAAGCGCCCAATACCCCTAGTAAATTGCTTACACGCAAATCATTTTCTGCAAATATTTTAATGCCAAACTGATGTACTTTATCCTGGTCTTCTTGCCATGTAAATAAATAAGACGTAAAGGCAACAAATAAAAAACCTGCAAACAATAAAGTGACAGCACCTATTATTTTAGTAGTACGCTCGTCTTTTACAACTTCCGTAACGGTTACTTCTGTTTCCTTATCTGGCGTTAACTGCTCAGGATCTGGAGGAGTGGTTGCTTTTTTTCGTAAACTATTTGCCATGGTAACAAATATAAGTTAAGGGGAGCGGTCTATACCCTCTTAGGTGCCGATGTGCAAAAATGCTATTTCGCCTCAGAGTTTTCCACGCCCTTGATTTGAGAGAGTCCTATTAGCACCCAAGCAACCATCCAAAGTAAGCCACCCATTGGCGTTATTACACCCACCCAAGGCAAACCCTCAATACCCAAAAAAGGCTTTGCTACAATAAAATACAAGGAGCCCGAAAAAAGCACAATGCCGTCAATAAAAAATAGTCCTGCCCTACTTAAAAGCTTTTGTTGTTTTGGAGATGAGGCTTTCTGTAATAATATTCCCGTAAATAGTAGCGCCACTACATGATACATTTGATAACGCACGGCTGTTTCATAGGTAATAAGTGCCGCTGGAGATAACACAGCTTTTAAAGCATGTGCACCAAAAGCGCCAAGGGCCACGGTTAATGCACCCAAAAAAGCGGCAATAGGAACATAAAATTTAGATAACATCGTTTATAATTTAGCAAGTGCTTTTTTAAAAATGTCAGGGGTAATAGTTTCGTCCTGCAAATGTATTTGTGCGGCACTATAAAAAGAAAGCCGCTCTGCCCTTTGCTTTTCTAAAAAAGCTAGGAGCTCCGAATCTGATAATTTGGCAATTAAAGGACGGTGCTCTTTTTCGGGAGCCAACCTATCCGCAATAGCAGTTAAGGGCTCATCTAGCCAAATAGTTACGCCTTGCTTATTCATCCAAGCCATATTATCAAAAAAACAAGGAGCGCCACCACCGGTAGCAAGCACATAGGTCTTTTTTTGGTCAAACCATTTAAGCACGGTAGACTCTACTTTTCTAAAATAATCTTCACCGTCTTCGGCAAAAATTTCGGCAATGGTTTTTTCTTCTTTTACTTCAATTAAGTAGTCTAAATCATATCCACCGGTCTTGTATTTTTTAGCCAACTGCTTTGTCCAATAACTTTTTCCGGACCCCATTAACCCTACTAGAAAAATTTTCATGCCTACCTATTTAGTTTCTTCTACCACCATTAGCTGCCTTATTAGACTGCTCCATTTCTTTGGTCATTTCTTCTATTTCTGTTTCTGATCTTGACGTTTTATCTCCTAGTAAATGTTCTGCAAAATAATCTGCTTGACGCCAAAAGAAATACTCTGTCATATCACCATAACCGTGTCTTTGACCTGGAAGTATTACCAAATCAAAACGCTTGTTTGCTTTGATTAAAGCGTTGGCCATTCTAATGGTATTGCTTGGATGCACATTGTTGTCAATATCGCCATGAGAAAGCATGAGGTGACCTTTTAGATTTTTAGCCAAGTCCGGATTTTTTTCGATGCTATATAAAAAGCTGGTATCCCCTTTGTCGCCAATCACTTCTTTAACACCATGGTGCTGCTCACTCCACCAACGGTTGTACACACTATTGTCATGGTTACCCGCCGAAGAAACAGCTACTTTAAAAAAGTTTGGATATACCAGCATCGCAGCGGTACTCATAAATCCACCACCCGAATGACCATGAATACCTACTCTATCAATATCAATGAATTTAAAACGGTCGGCTAGTTGCTCTACTGCTGCTTTTTTATCGGCAAGTCCGTAATCACGCAAATTACCATACCCATAATTATGGTACCACTTACTCCTAGCAGGATGTCCACCTCTGTTACCAATGGTTACTACCACAAAACCCATTTGGGCAAGACGGTCTATGCGGTCCATTCCTTTTGTAAACGCTTTGTTTACAGCCTCAGTTTGAGGACCCGGATATACATACTCAATGATTGGATATTTTTTGGTGGAATCAAAATCAAAAGGCTTGTACATCACACCATATAAATCGGTGATGCCATCATCTGCTTTTACTTTAAAAGTTTCTGGAAACTTGTAACCAGTAGCCAATAATGAAGATAAATCGGCGGTTTCAAGATCCATTACCTTTTTACCTTCTGCATTGTAAAGAACTGATGCAGGCACCGTGTTTACACGCGAAAAATTATTAATAAAAAAAGTATTGTTATCGTTCATGCGCATGGCATGATCAAAATTTCCTGGATTTAATAGTTTTAAACCCGTACCATCAAAGTTTACACGGTATGCATGTAATAGGTATGGATCTTCACCAGCTTCTTTTCCATTTGCCGAAAAATAAAGGACACGCTTTGCTTCGTCAATACCTAAAATTTCTTCGCAATGATACGTCCCTGATGTAATTTGATTTTTAAGCTTGCCATTTTCGTCGTGTAAATAAAAATGCGCCCATCCGTCCTGCTCGCTCCATTTAATAAGCTCTTTACCACCATTAATAAGTCCTACACGCTTGTTTTCGATATAGGTATTAAAGGTTTCAGTAATTAATGGATTAACAGTTGCGGTTGCCACATCTACAGTACAAACATCAATTCGCTTTTGATCACGACTGGTTCTTGTAAAATAAAATTTACTATTGTCGCCCAGCCAAACAGACGCTCTAAAATCATCGTCTCTGGTATTCACTTTTCCTGGATCAGACCAAACTGCTAGCCCCTGATCTTTAAATTTAGATACGTTGAGTTCTTTGCCAGAACCAGAAGTGATGTCGAACAAATATAAATGGTCTACAGGCGCTTCTTTTTCGCCGGGCATCCAATATTTATACGTTTCAAGTGTTGGACGAGGGCCACTTACATTATTAATAACCCACAAGTCTTTAACCTTGGTATTGTCTACTTTTTTAACCACAAAATATTTAGAGTTTGGCGACCACATTACATAGGCCCCCTTACGCTTCTTTTTATCCTTTTCTTTTTCCTCGTCGGTTTGACCGGTACCTGACAAGTTATTGTCATTGAAGTAGCCAAAGTTTTCGATACCGTCTTTGGTCAATTGCTTTTCAACAATGGTAGAATCATTTTCATTGATTAAGGCTTTTTCGTAAGAAGCCTTATCCATCCAGTAAAGATTGTTGCTTCTACCAAAAACAATTGAATTGCCATCTGGAGAAACGTTGGCCCAACTTGGCTTACGCTTTGGCTTTTTTAATTCAGGAAGCTCTACCAGTTCTGCAGTTTGTAAGTTGTATTCGAAATAAAACACCTTTTTTTCTTTTACAGCTGGCGTACCTTTTTTAGCGGTCGAATCTTTCTTTTCAATTTCTTGGGTACTTTTTACTTCAAATTGAATCCAGTTTTCGTCTCTAATAAAACGCATACTATCAATGGCTAAATGCTGCGCATCAAAAGGATCTTTTACGATGCGCGTAATTTTTGCAGCCAAATCGGCATTGTCAAAAAGCAATTTCTTTTCTGCTTTTACAGGATCTACGATGTACCATTTTTTGCCTTCGGTGGTTTCATACATATACCAAAAGCGCTCCGATTTTTTTAAAAAATGCGGATCCACCGATGTAGAAAAAATAAGTTTATCTATTTTTTTAGGAGAGAACCTTGCTGCAAGTGCATAGTTAGCTTTGGTTACTGGAACCTGTTGAGCGGTAGCTGAAACGCTCACAAATAACGCAGCAACAAAGAGGCAAAAAAGGGATGTACAATACTTCATAGAATTGATTTTATAGAGGAGATGAAAATAAGCATTCTGCTAAAATATTGACCATTCTGTTACACATTTATATATAAAAATGACAGTCGGGTGAACCTTTGTGCATAAGGGGCGTTAACTTTATATTATGTATCAATATTCTAACTCATATATAGCGTCACCATTATTTGCCGAAACCATGGACGCCAATGATCCACTGTCAAGGTTTAAATCGCAGTTCCATTTCCCAAAACATGGTGATAATGACGTCATTTATTTTTGTGGAAACTCACTGGGGCTTCAGCCAAAAAACGTAGCGGCTGCCATAGAAACCGAACTTACCACTTGGAGAGAACTAGCCATTGGCGGCTATTTTGGGGGAACCAATCCTTGGCTTCATTACCAGGAATATACAAGATCTACCCTAGCTGACATGATGGGTGCCAAAGAAAATGAAATTACAGTGATGAACGCACTAACTGTAAACTTGCACCTTTTAATGCTTAGTTTTTACAAGCCTACTGCTACCCGATTTAAAATTATCATGGAAGCCGGCGCTTTCCCTTCCGATCAGTACGCCGTAGAAACACTGGTTAAGCATTTTAACCTTGATCCGGAAACAGCTATTATTGAAATTAAACCAGAAGCGGGCAAAAAAACAATCGAAAACAGTGCCATTATTACAGCCATTGAAGCCGCTGGCGATTCACTTGCAATGGTTCTTTTTGGAGGCATTAATTATTACACTGGGCAACTTTTTGATATCAAATCCATTACTGCGGCAGCGCATAAGGTGGGTGCCATTGCGGCCTTTGATTTGGCCCATGTTGCGGGTAATGTACCCATGCAATTAAACGCCTGGAATGTAGATTTTGCAGTGTGGTGTTCTTATAAGTATTTGAACGCCGGACCGGGTGCTGTAGGTGGTGTGTTTGTGCATGAAAAACATGCTACTAATATAGATACCCCGCGCCTAGGTGGTTGGTGGGGTAATGATGAAGCAACCCGCTTTAAAATGGAAAAAGGATTTATTGCAAAACCCACTGCATCGGGTTGGAATATGAGCACCGCACAGGTATTTAATACCGTAAACTTAAAAGCCTCTTTAACGATTTTTGAAGAAGCTGGCATGCAAAATTTGCGTAATAAAAGTATCGCACTAACGGGTTATTTAGCGTTCTTATTGGAACAATTAACGTCACTTTCTTTTACCCTTATCACCCCTTCCAACCCTAGCCAACGGGGTGCACAATTATGCTTATTTTTTGAAGAAAAAGGAAAGGAAATTTATCAGAAAATGAAAGAGCATGGTATTGTAGTTGATTATAGAGAACCAGGCGTTATTCGCGTAGCACCCGCACCACTTTATTGCAGTTTCAAAGACGTGTATAGGTTCTATGAAATTTTAAAATCATTTTAATTTAGGCACCATGCACCCCACTTATTTAGCCCTAGGCGACTCTTATACCATTGGAGAATCGGTACCATTACATGAAAGTTTTCCATACCAATTGGTGCAGCAATTAAGGGCCAAACATCCAGGTTTTATGGCGCCAGAAATAGTGGCAAAAACAGGTTGGACCACCAACGAATTGGCTACCCATTTGATACATACTTTACTCCAAAAACAGTATGATTTTGTCACCCTTTTAATTGGAGTCAATAACCAATACCGAGGTTTATCCATTACAGAATTTGACCAGGAATTTACCTTTTTATTACTCAAAGCGTTGCAGTATAATGGGCATCAAAATAGTCGTGTTTTTGTGCTTTCCATACCCGACTGGGCACACACTCCTTTTGCTCAAAATAAAGCACAAGAAACAGGGCTAGTTTTAGCAGAAATTAGTGCACAAATTGACGCCTTTAATGAGGTCATAAAAAAGCGCTGCGAAGACATGGAAATTAAGTTCGTTTATATCACGGATTTAACCAGAAATTGTGCGCCAGAAATGATCGCCAATGATGGCCTTCATTATAGTGCCAACATGAAACAACTTTGGGCAAATTTATTGCTACAAAAATTTGAATTATAATGTCAAATAACCAGCCATTTCAGTGGCATAATTTTTAGCGGCCTCGGCAGCAGCTTCAGCAAAATCTTCACCGTTACTTGCAAAAATAATGGCCCTACTTGCAGCCACCAACAACCCACAATCTAGTGTGGAACCATAACGAGAAACTTCTTCTAAACTACCCCCTTGTGCACCAACACCTGGCACCAATAAAAAGTGATTTGGAATGATTTTTCTGATGCCTTCAAAATCACTTGCTTTGGTAGCACCTACCACAAACATTAGGTTGTTAGGCGTACCCCAACTTGCTACTTTTTCAAGCACAACTTCGTATAATTGTTTGCCAGACTTTGCAAGCGTTTGTTGTTCAAAATCTTGACTGCCTGCATTGGATGTTAACCCCAAAACAATGGTCCATTTATTTTGATATTCTAGAAAAGGACGCACGCTATCTTCACCCATATAAGGAGCTACTGTTACCGCGTCAAACTGCATGGTTTCAAAAAAAGTACGGGCATATTGGGCCGAGGTATTGCCAATATCCCCCCGCTTTGCATCGGCAATTGTGAACAAATTTTTGGGGATATATTCTAGTGTTTGCTGCATGGTTTCCCACCCTTTTACCCCTTCAGACTCGTAAAAAGCGGTATTTATTTTATACCCAACACAGTAATCTTTGGTGGCATCAATGATTTGTTTATTAAACGTCAAAACCGCATCTGGCTTGCCTTGCAAGTGCTTTGGCAATTTAGAAAATTCTGAGTCCAAGCCCACCAATAAATATGATTTTTTAGCCCTGATTTGAGCCACCAATTGTTCGCGCGTCATACCGCAAATATACAACACTTTTTGGGGGTAAACTGTGGGTAGCGCAGGCTAAAAATTGCTTTTCT
>JBIKIS010000099.1:0-7517 GCA_044361485.1 Sediminibacterium sp. | reverse complement strand
GCACCGCCACCAATATCATCCATACTTGAAGTGCCGTAAGGTTTTAATAGCGGAAGCCAGCGCTGTGCAGCAGCTACTTTTTCTGGCGCAGCCGTAAAACTAAAACCACGAGGTGTAAAACCACCTTCATCACTTTCTAATGCAAAAATGTGTTTTTCTTTTTTGTCTTTTGCAGCAGCAGCATAGGCACTACCACCTCTTAAACCATTTTCTTCATTAGCAAATAATACAAAACGAATGGTACGCTTTGGCTGGTAACCAACTGCAAGTAGTGCACGCATCACTTCCATGGTATGCACCACGCCTGCACCATCATCATGTGCACCTTCATTGACATCCCAACTATCTAGGTGACCGCCAATGGTAATAATTTCGTCCGGAAATTGAGATCCTTTTATTTCAGCAATAATATTATGACCTGTTGTGTCTGGTAAAAATTTGCCGTGCGTGGCCATACTTACTTTTACGTTATTAGATTGTTTAGCAAGTGACCATAAATAATCGGCGTCGCGTGGACCAACGGCTTGTGCAGGAATTTTTGGAAAAGAATCGTTGTAAGCCATACCACCCGTGTGCGGATCATTGGCCGTAGAACTAGTAAGTGAACGTATAATACAACCTACCGCACCATATTTTGCAGCTTGGCTAGCTCCGTTTCTTCGATACTGTCCAGCTTTACCATAGGCTTCAAAGGTTTTTACAATGGTAGCGTCAAAACTATTATTTAAATAAACAATTTTACCTTTTACTTCATTTTTGTGTTTTTCTAAATCGGCAAAATCTTGAACAGCTAACAAAGTGCCTTCTACTTTTTTACCATCACCTAAAGAGTTTCCAAGTGCTAATACATCTAGTGCACGCATTTGTTTTTTACCATCAATACTTGTGATGTTTGCAAAATCACCACTGCCACGTACCCATCTTGGCACCTGACATGCTTGCTTACTTACTGCTGGTGCACCAAGTTGCTGGAACGCATTTACACCCCAAGCTTCTGCCTTGTACATAGCTGGAGAACCGGCAATTCTACCGCCTACTTTTTTGGTTAACTCATATAATAAGTCGTAAGCCTTACCATTTGTTAAGATTTCATCAGATAATTTTTTAATAAATACGGCGTCTGCGTTAGACGGCTCAGTAGCCTGACTTAAACCAAAAAAAGGCATTAATAAGAGGAGGTAGATGATCTTTTTCATAGGCCTCAAGTTAAGAATTTCTAGGAATCTTGACCCTCAAGTAGCCATTAAATAAACAGAATGCCAAAATAATTGTTACTTGCATAGGAAATGGTCAAATTTAGAGCCCATTTAATTTAATATGCGTATAGGGATTGTTTGTTACCCCACTTTTGGTGGAAGCGGTGTTTTGGCCACCGAACTTGGAAAGGCCCTCGCCGATAAAGGACATCAGGTACATTTTATTACCTACCAACAACCCGTTAGGCTCAATGAGTTTAATGCCAATATCTTTTACCATGAAGTAAGGGTTCCTACTTACCCGCTTTTTGATTACCCCCCTTACGAGGTGGCACTTGCTTCTGCAATGGTAGATGTGATTATTAACCACGACCTAGATTTACTACACGTACACTATGCTATACCACACGCGTCTGCAGCGTATATGGCCAAGCAAATTGTAAAGCAAAAGATCAATAGAAATATCCCGGTTATTACAACCCTACATGGTACCGATATTACACTCGTAGGTAGAGATAAAACCTACGAACCCGTAGTTACTTTTTCTATCAATGAGAGTGACGCCATTACAGCGGTATCCAATAATTTAAGAGACATTACCTATCAAACTTTTAAGATCACCAAAGAAATTGAAGTGATTTATAATTTTGTGGATGTTGCGCGTTTTGATAAAAAACCTAGTGAAGCATTTAAAAAAGTAATTGCACCCAACAACGAAAAAATAATTACACACGCTTCTAATTTTAGAAAAGTAAAAAGAGTGGATGATGTGGTGCATATTTTTGCAAATATCATTAAGGAAGTACCTGCTAAATTATTAATGGTAGGTGATGGACCTGAAAGGCACGCTACAGAAGCGTTAGCGCGTACCTTAGGCATCGAAGAGCATGTTCGTTTTTTAGGTAAGCAAGAACAAATTGAAGATATTTTAGCCGTAACGGATGTGTTTTTACTCCCTTCCGAATATGAGAGTTTTGGTTTAGCTGCACTCGAAGCGATGGCTGCTCGCGCCGTTGTTATCAGTTCCGATGCGGGAGGCTTACATGAAATTAATATTCAGGGTGAAACGGGTTATATGGCTCCCGTTGGAGACATTGCTGCCATGAGTGGATATGCTATTTCGCTTTTATCCGACGAAAATAAACTCATGCAAATGAAACAGGCCGCTTATGAGCAGGCCTGTTTATTTGACATCAGTAAAATTATTCCGGAGTACGAAAAACTATACAGCCGTTTTTGCAGAATGTAATACACTTACATTTCTTTAGCCGTAAACTCCATTAAGGTTTTGATATAATCTGGCGATAAATTAAATTCAAGTCCTGCCGCTTTATATAATTCAGGTAATGTTTTTGTACCCCCTAACGATAATGCGTTGATATAATTTTGAAGTGCTTGTTTTGGATTTTTTTGATACTGCATCCAAAGACCTATCGCTCCTAATTGCGCAATACCATATTCGATATAGTAAAAAGGCACTTCAAATAGGTGTAACTGGCGCTGCCAGCCAATTTCACGGTAGGCATCGAGCCCCGTATAATCAATACTATTTGTAGAAAACTCCTTTAAAATAGCCGTCCAAGTTGCTGTCCTTTCTGCTACTGTATGAGAAGGATTTTCATATACCCAGTGCTGGAACTTATCGATAATGGCAATCCAAGGAAAAATGGTAATGGTTCTTTCTAGTTGATGTTCACGCGCACGTTTTAAATCTGCGTCATTATCAAAAAATGCCTGCCAGTGATTCATAGAAAATAATTCCATGGCCATGCTAGCTACTTCTGCAATTTCCATAGGGTATTCTTTAAATGCACTGAGCTCTAAATGATGCGCTAAAAATGAATGCACCGCATGGCCACCTTCGTGCACCATGGTAGTTACATCACTCATTTGAGAAGCAGCGTTCATAAAAATAAATGGTGCGCCAGATTCTGCTAATGGACAGTTGTATCCGCCCGGTGCTTTTCCTTTACGGCTCTCTAAATCAAAATGTTTGAGTTCATTCATTTTACGAAGACATGCTGCAAAAAATGGATCGAGTTGTTCAAAACAGGTTACCGTTTTTTCATACAAATCTTGGCCAGTCGTAAACGGCTTAAGTGGTGAAACCCCTGCTGGCTCTGCTTCTGTATCCCATGGCTTTAAAACATCAAGTCCTAATTTTTCTTTTTTACGCGCGTAAATTTTTTCGATGAGCGGAAGCACGTGTAGTTTTACCGCTTCATGAAATTGAAAACAATCTTCTTTGGTATAATCAAACCTGCCAAGTTCTACAAACTTATAATCTCTATAATTTGCAAATCCTGCGTTAACAGCTACCTGGTGCCTTTTTTGAATAAGAGAACTATATAAATCATGCATCGCATCTTTATCGATGAGTCTTCTATCCTGAATTTTTTTATACACCGATTCTCTTACTGCTCGGTCTTCATGTTCTAAAAATTTAGCGGCTTGTTGCAGTGTATATTCTTTCCCTTCAACTTCAACGGTCATCTTTCCAGCAATGGTTCCATACTGTTGTTGCATCACACTTAACTCTGCTTGCAGTGGAATATTGGCTTCTCTAAATAATTCAATATTCTTTTTTACACTTCTGATATAGGTATAGTATGTGTCTTTATCTAGTTCGGCAGTATATGGGCAATCAATAAATTTTTTATTGAGTTGATCCGCAAAGGGCTGCATTTTTGGCTGAATTTCTAGGCAAAAATAATTGAAGGCTTCTTCGAGTGCCGGATTGGTGGTATCGCAGGTCATTTTAATTTGCCTCCAACACGCATCCTCACTAATAACGGCTTCCACCTCACTCATATCTTTAAGCCAATGCTCTAAATCTTGTAAAGAATCAAGAGGCCTATCCACGAGTTCTTTAAAATACGGCTCCAGGCTTTCCCAATTGGTTATCTGAAAGCCAGCAGGCATATAGGTACGTGGTATTTTTTGGATATCGGCTGTTAAAGTCATAATCACTTGGTTTTAGGCACAAAAGTAGCCTCTAAATTGCTTCTAAAATGGTAAAAGTTTGCAAAGCTGCCCCGCTTTGCCCTATTTTTGTCGACCCGTAAAAAACAGGACCCCTTGGCTAATATTATTCATGTACTGCCCGATAACATCGCAAACCAGATAGCCGCTGGTGAGGTGATTCAGCGTCCTGCCAGTGCTGTTAAGGAACTATTAGAAAACGCAGTAGACGCGGGGGCCAGTTCTATTCAACTGATTGTATCGGATGCGGGAAAAGCACTCATACAAGTAATTGATAATGGAAAAGGAATGAGTGAGGCGGATGCCGCCCTGGCTTTTCAGCGCCATGCCACCAGTAAAATAAAAGCCATTGAAGATTTGTTTGCCATAAAAACCATGGGTTTTAGAGGTGAAGCACTGGCTTCCATTGCAGCGGTTGCGCAAGTAACCATCAAAACAAAAAGAGCCGAAGACGAATTAGGAACAAGTGTAGATATAGAAAATAGTGTCGTTCAAAAACAGGAAGCTTGTAGTTGTCCGGTGGGTACTAATATTTCCATGAAAAATTTATTTTTTAATGTGCCAGCACGCCGCAACTTTTTAAAAAGCAATGCTGCCGAACTCAAGCATATTATTGATGAATTTATTAGAGTGGCCATGGCCTACCCCGACCGCTTGTTTACCTTAACAAGCAATGGTCAAGAAGTTTTTCATTTAGCGCCTGGTAATATCAAACAGCGCATTGTTCAAATTTTAGGAAATACCTACACATCAAAACTCGTGAGTGTTACCGAACACACCGACTATATGAACATCTATGGTTTTATTGGCAAGCCAGAAACGGCGCGTAAAACCAGGGGTGATCAGTATTTTTTTGTAAACAACCGCTTTATTAAAAGTGCTTATTTAAACCACGCCGTTAACGCTGCTTACGCCGATTTAATTCCTAAAGATTCTTTTCCAGGCTATGTGCTATTTATAGATCTGGATCCATCTCAGGTAGATATTAATGTGCATCCAACCAAGCAGGAAATTAAATTTGAGGATGAAAAAATAATGTATGCATTTGTGGGTGCCGCTGTTAAACATGCATTAGCTCAATTTAGCGTAGCGCCTTCACTAGATTTTAGTTTAAATGCCGATATACAAAGTTTGGACGCTGTCAATAAACCATTTACTTCTGAAAAAAAGGAAGCAACCGCTTCAAGCTCTTTGTACCAAACGTTTACACAAAAGCACCAAGCGCATTTTATTGAAAGAGAAAACAAAGGAAATTTAGGGCATTGGAAAGATTTTTATGAAATGCCGTCTAAAGGCGAAACGATTGCTCCTAAAAAACCGAGTCTAGAAATTTTAGCAGATACGCCGTTTATACAAATACATAAAACCTACATTATTGCATCCACCAATAGTGGCTTTGTACTAATACATCAGCAACTGGCGCATGAGAGAGTCGTGTACGATAAACTCGTTATTGCAGCACAAGCCGCACAAATACCTACACAAAAAAGCTTGTTTCCAGTTACGCTTTCATTGAGCGCATCTGATAGTGCAATTTTAAGCGAACTACTCCCCGATTTACAACAAATAGGCTATCAGGTAGAACCCTTTGGCAACAATAGTTTTGTAATACAAGGCATCCCGGCCGACCTTGAACCAGGTAATGAAAAAAATGCCATTGAACTACTGATAGAACAGTACAAACATTTTAGTTCCGATATAACATTTAGCAGACGCGAAAAATTAATTAGATGCATGGCGCGTCAACAAGCTATTAAAACAGGTCAAACACTTGGTCAAAAAGAAATGCAAGCACTGATTGAATCACTTTTTGCGTGTACCACACCTGGCGTTACACCTGCTGGAAGCCCTACCTACATAGAATATAAAGAGGATTACCTAGATCAACTTTTTGGAAAGTAAGCGCACAACACCCTGCTCGGGCGCATGTAAATAACTAGTTTTTACTATACAATACTTGGATAAACTGCTCCACCGCCTTACGAACATTAGATGCAGTAGTAGTATGGTTGTTTACAAGTACCGAAAATATCAGTGTCTTCCCTTTTTTGGTAATTAAGTAACCACTAAGTGCTACTTGGCCGCTAAGGGTGCCTGTTTTAGCAAAGATTTTACCATTCAGGTTTTTATAATTACTACTAAGCGTTCCGCCTGCTTCACCACCTGTTGGAAAAATGTTTTGAAGCCTTTCAAATGAATAGGCTTTGTACATTTTATGAAGTATGCTGGTAAAATTTTCTGGTGTAAATAAATTATACCTGCTTAATCCACTTCCATCCACCCAAGTTGGCTTTTGTGCTAAATCTGACAAATCGTTGGCTAGTAAATAAGCGATTGTTTTTTTGTCATCAAAGCTTTGATGTAACCCTTTACCTACCATCAATAGCGCCTGCTCCGCATAAAAATTATCACTACGGTGCATGAGTGGTTTTAATAAAGAATCAAGTGGACGTGAATAAATTTTAGTTGCTGCAGCAGGCGCATTTGTTTCACGCGCTGCATCTAAGGCAATAACTTTTGTACCACCAAGTGCTTCAGATAAAAGTGAAGCTTCGAGCACCAATGGAGCAGTTGTCCAATTAGATGTACGGTATGGAATTTCTTCGAGTGTGTTATTACCAGCTGTTGGCTGCACTAAAAATTGATTGCTCGCCATTTGCCTAGACACGCCAAAACCCTTGTTAATAGTAGTGTTTACACCTTTTATAGAATCTTTAAAAAACGAAGGTGTCACTGTTAATTGACCTGCATTTTTTGCGATGCGTACCACATTACCATACATAGGAAACGCAGAACGTGAAGGCATGTATGAGGCGTCATAATCATCCCAAGACCAACCCTGACCAAAAGGCTTGGCTGTAAAACTTGGTGTATGTAAATATATTTTGTTTGTGGTTTTTAAAACATTGAGTAGTGGATGCGTAGCATATTCTGGTTGTAAAAAAGTAGGATCACCACTAGCATACACATGCATACCAGAATCGGTGGAAGCTATTTGAGCAGCCAACACACTATCACCTAAATATTGCATAGCAGCAAAACAGGTAACAATTTTAGTGTTACTGGCTGGTACAAAATACTTATTGGACTGATAAGAAAATAAACTAGCATTAGACGCCGGATCATATACATGGATGCCAATATGAGCACCAGATAAATTACCCGCCTCTAAAATATTTTGATTGGCCGCTTTTTGCAGTTTTTGTTGCACAGAGCAAGCGGTAAATTGTAAAACAGCAACCATTAATACCGTTGCTTTACCTATACGAACCATGATTTTCATGCATTGTTATTTTGTATCCTAAATATACGGCTATAATCTTTCAACAGCGCGCATCC
>JBIKIS010000098.1:0-7529 GCA_044361485.1 Sediminibacterium sp. | reverse complement strand
ATGATGGTATCCACTTTTTGAATATCTGGAAACAGGCTCAATAAACTTTGCTCATCAAAGTAACCAATTTTAACCTGCGCGTTTGTGCTATTTGAGAATAGTAAGCTGGCTGCTAAAACCACACAAACAAATAATAATTTCTTCATTGTAGAGAGTGTTTGAATTTTTGTTAGAACTGTTTATTTAAACTTTTTGAATTTTTATTTTATCCCTAACTCTTTGAGCACATCGTCGCTTTTATCAAGTTTCGGGTCGGCAAATATAATGGTTATTCCTTCACTTTTATCGAGTACGAAGTCATAAGAACGGCTAGTGGCAATTTTTTGAATGGCATCGTATACTTTGTCCTGAACTGGCTTGATAAGACGCTGACGCTCTTTAAATAGGTCGCCTTCGTAGCCAAAACGCTTTTTTTGAAGGTCTCGAACCTGTTTTTCCTTTTCAAAAAGCTCGTCTTCACGCTTCTTTTTAAGGGCTTCTGTTAGCATAAACTGCTCAGACTCATAGTTTTTATACATTTTGTCTAGCTGCACCTGTAAATCATCAATTTCTTTTTGCCACTGCTCTCCTATTAATTTAAGCTTGGCATCCGCTTCTTTATATGCTGGAATACGTTCAAGGATGTATTTGGTATCAATCACAGCATAGCGTTGTTGCGCTGAAGCACCCACTGCAGTACCGAGTACCATCAAAGCCACAAATAATAACTTTTTCATACGTCTAATTTAAATATTATTCTGGTTCAAAACCTAACATAAAGGTAAATCTTGCCGCATCCTTCATTGATCCATTAGGTGTGTATCTGTCTAATCCAACACCATAATCAAAGCCTAAAAGTCCAAACATTGGTAAGAAGAAACGCATACCTAAACCAACAGATCTACGCAGCTTAAATGGATTGTAATCTTTAAAGTTGTACCAACCATTGGCTGCTTCATAAAAGCCTAGGGCATAAATGGTACTGCTCGGATTTAAACTTAGTGGATACCTAAGTTCCATACTGTACTTATTAAATATGGTAAAGTATTGGCTCGCTCTTTGTTGATCCGGATTGATTTTTGGATTTGAATTTTCATATACAGGATAACCTCTGTGTGCAATGATATCAAATCCTAAAAGTGCAAACTGATTGCTTAATCCAGCGTCACCCACCTGGAATCTTTCAAACGGAGACATTCCTAAGGCTGTGTTATACCTGCCCATGAAACCAAATTTCGCAGCGGCTCTAATTACAAATTGTTTGTTACGGTCTTCACCATGTGGTTTACCAAGTGGTACAAACCATTCACCATTCATACGCCATTTGTGGTACTCAATCCACTGGTATGGATTGGCATTTTTTTGGAGATTTTTATTGAATAGAGAATATGGTGGTGTGGCCTGAACGCTAAATAAAAACGTAGATCCACTTTTTGGATACAATGGCTGATCTATAGAAGAACGTTGTAATGCAACTTTAATGTTTACATTGTTTACAATACCATTATCAAATCCAGGAAGGTTTCTTGGATCAATGGCATAATCGCTAAGCTTGTAACGTGTATAGTTTAACCCCACAGAAAGTGAGAAAAAGTCGTCGGGCCATTTTAATTGTTTTGCCAAACTAACGGTAGCACCTGTAGTAGAGATGTATCTAGAGTTACCTGCATTTGGATCAAACATACCTGTGAGCGGATCAATGGTTTGTCCAAATTTGGTATTGAATACGCTCAGTGTTAATGCATTTCTTTTTTTACCACCAAACCAAGGCTCGGTGAAAGAGAAGTTGTATGAACGGAATGCTCTACCATTACTTTGTACACGAAGGCTTAATTTTTGTCCTTCTCCCATCGGAAGTGGATCCCATGCTTGCTTCTTCCAAATATTTCTTACAGAAAAGTTATTGAAAGAAATACCGAGTGTTCCGGTAAGTCCAATAAATCCACCCCAACCAGCACTCAACTCTAATTGATCGCTCGATTTTTCTTCTACGGTGTAATTGATATCTACGGTACCGTCATCTGGATTAGGTCTCGGATCAATACCAATTTTTTCTTGGTTGAAATAATTGAGCTGTGCAATTTCACGTTGAGAACGCATCAGATCAGATCTACTAAATTTCTCACCTGGTATGGTTCTTAATTCTCTTCTAATAACGTGTTCTTTGGTACGGTCGTTACCATAGATACGAATATTTTTAATGGTCGCTTGCGGACCTTCAATAATTCTGATTTCATAATCGATGGTATCGTTGTATACCGCAGTTTCTACTGGATCGGTATTAAAAAACAAATAACCATCATCTTGATAGATACCACTGATATCGCCACCCTCTGCTGCTGCAGATTTACCCAATTTTTTGTTGAGTGTTTCTAGGTTGTAAATATCTCCTTTACGGATACCTAAAATTGCCGTTAATATAGAATCTGAATATTTTGTATTCCCTCTCCAAGTGATGTTACCAAAATAATAACGTCGACCTTCACTTACTTTGATATCAATATTAATATGTCCGTTACCATTATAATAAACCGTGTCGTTTACAATGGTTGCATCACGGTAACCAAGTGAGTTATAATAATCTAAAATATTATCCTTGTCTTCTTCGTATTTTTTGGTGTCAAATTTTGCACCAGAAAATTTAATACGTGCATAAGGATCTAGTACTTTTTTGGTTTTTGTAAAGGTTAAAAAACCTTTTTCCTTCATGTACTGCTCAAAATTATAACGCTGTGTTTTAACAATTTTAGGTTCGTCAAATACAGGGAATAAAGTAAGTCTCGATTTTTCGTGCGTTTCTTTTAATTTCTTTTTTAATAGACCGGCCTCTACACTATTACCACCAAAGTTGATATTGTTGATACGCACTTTAGGTCCCTTATCAATTACAAAATCAAGTACCAATGTGTTTTCGTAAGTAGAATCAGATTTTTCTAAAATTTTAATTTGTGAATTTTGAAAACCCTTTTCGGCATAAAACTTTTTGATGGCTTCCACCGCAGAAATTTTCATATTCTCGGTGATTACACGGTTACGCACAAGTCCTGTCTTTCCCGTTAAATCTTCTGCATCGCTTTTACTAACACCTTTAAAGAAAAAATTAGATAAACGCGCACGCTCTGTTACTGCAATTTCAATTTCAATATTTTTATCTTCTAGTTTTGTGATAAAAATTTCAACGTCAGAGAAATAGTTTTGCGCCCATAATTTAGTGATGGCCTTAGAAAACAAATCGCCACCCGGAATTACAATTTCATCGCCCACGTTCACATTGGCAATAGAGATCAAAAGGTTTTCATCAAAAAAGCTATTTCCCGTTACCTTTATGGCACTGATCTTATATTTTTTAGGCGTTTTTTGATTGAAAATATTGATCAGATCCGCATCAACATTGGTAATAACCGTATCCTTCGTTTCTTGCGCACTGGCTACAGTACTTGCCAGCGAGAACACGATTGCCAACATTAATAATTTGTACACTTTCTGCATCTTTTTCTATTTGTTATATCGCTGGCTGATCTTTCACCACAGCAGATTTGGTCTATTTTGGTTCTTATAAGCGGAGCAATTTAACGGGAATAATGAAAAGTCTTTGTTAAATCGCTATACTTATTAAATAATTATATTATATATATATGGTTTTTACACCTTTTCTTCTTGTTGAATTTGTTTACCTGTTTTCCCAAACCTACGCTCTCTTTGCTGAAAATCTAGAATCGCTTCATATAAATTAGGCTTTCTAAAATCTGGCCACAATATAGGGGTAAAATAAAGCTCTGCGTAAGCAAGTTGATATAATAAAAAATTACTGATCCGAAATTCGCCACTGGTTCTTATCACAAGAGCTGGATCCGGAATTCCTTTGGTGCACAAATAGTCAGAAATGGTGTTTTGGGTAATTTGCTCAGGATCTATAATACCAGCCTTAACATCCTGGGCTATTTGCTTAACTGCACTTGTAATTTCCCATCTACTACTATAGCTCAGCGCCATAATGAGGGTTAATCCTGTATTGGCAGCCGTTAACGCTAGCGCCTCTTCAAGTTCTGTTTGTGCAAACTCAGGGAGCATTTGCCTGTCACCAATGACTTGCAAACGAATATTGTTTTTGTTTAATGTAGGAACTTCTTTACGGATGGTATCAACCAGTAAACTCATAAGCCCAGCCACTTCATTTGCAGGACGGTCCCAGTTTTCGGTACTAAAAGCATACAGTGTCAAATAGCCAATACCAAGCTCTGCAGCACCTTCCACAATATCTCTAACACTTTCTACGCCATGAAAATGACCAAACAAGCGGTCTTCTCCCTTTTCTTCAGCCCAACGCCCATTGCCATCCATAATTATGGCAACATGTTCTGGTAAACGGTTGAGGTCTATTTGAGTCTTGAGGTCTTCCAACATGCGTTTGAAAAGGATTTATAGGCTGCAAAATTAACGAAAAAACAGAGGTTTGCGCCGATTACTTTGCCTAATTATGGCCAAAACGGCTTATTGGATAGGCTTTGGACACTTATAGGTTTGTAAATTAAAGGAAATACCAACTTTTAGGCCTGCAAAAACGTCGGTTTGAAGTGTATTTCCCCTTTGCCTACCCTTGATTCCAATGGGAGCTCCTGTTTCGTAACTGCGGTCTTGGAGTAAAAAAGCGGGTGAAGGGGACCCATCGGGTAATGAAGGAAAAGCGTCTGGTGCATACACCCCACTCACATCGTCTAGATAATCGGTGTTGGTAAAGCGGTACATAAGCTCGGCAAAAACATTGAACTGCTCACTTAAGGCATACTTAACACCCAAGGTAACTGGCACAGATACGGCAATTGGCGCATAGGTTTTAAAGGTTGGGTACGCCGAGGAACCCTGACCCTCTGTACCAAGTGGCCTTAATAAATATTTTTGATTGCCTAAAAACGCATAAGGATCATAAGAAAAAGCACCCACACCCAGTCCAACATACGGCGTGAACCTAAAATCTTCGAACCCAGGTTGAAATGCAAAAAAGTTAAAATCAAAGGAAAGTGCCGCCTCCCAAACATGACTGTTAAAACTCAGATTACGCCGCTGCTGGCTTGCATTGTTACTATACTGATCCGAATAACCAAGTAGTGCATACTCGCCACTGAGTCTGACACTCATGTAATTGTTAAACTGCTTTCGAAAAAAAATACCGGCGTTGGCCTTAGGTCTATTAACAGCAGCGGTAGGATTTAAATCACCAAAATAATGCGCAGCCCCAGCTCCAATACCAAACTCGCCTTGATGCACAAAACTTTGCATCAGTTGCGCACTTGCAGTGAAACCAGTACAACCTAGTAAGATAATAAAAATGAAATGTTTTAACATGTGCCGAGGCTTGCTTGATGTAAAGTAGCAACAAAAATAAATACCAAAAATGTTAATTTCTTTTATCAAGGCCCCAAGTAAGCTTGGTTCTGAGCGTAGACAAGAAACTATTTTCGTTTAATCGGACAAGATTTACGCAAAACTGCTCTTTTCGAATGGCCAATTGTACGGTTTTATCAACGATTTCTTTGCGGGCATCAAGTGCACAAATAAATTGATCTGCCCTTCCCTCAATTTCAAATGAAACCACGTTGGTGTCAGGAATAACTATGGGACGCACATTTAAATTGTGTGGTGCCACTGGGGTAATCACAAAACTTGCCGCGTCTGGAAATAAAATGGGTCCATTGCAACTCATACTGTAACCTGTAGATCCTGTTGGCGTGGATACAATGAGCCCATCGGCCCAATAAGTATTTAAAAATTCTCCATTGATGTAGGTATGAATTTTTATCATTGGAGAAATGTCGCGCTTGTGAATCGCAAACTCATTGAGCGCAAAAGGCGTGTCACCAAAAAGTGCTTCGTTGGAATCAAGATGAATAAGTGCACGTTTGTCTACTACAAATGTTCTATTAACGATGGCTTCCACGGCACTTTGTAATGCATCCGGACTAATGCTCGCTAAAAATCCGAGTCTACCAAAATTAATACCTAAAATAGGAATGCCCGTATCTTTTACAAGCGTTACCGCGTCAAGCATGGTACCATCGCCACCTAAACTAATCAGACAATCAATGGTAGCATCTAAATCTGAAGAAACTTTAAATGGTATGAGTGAAGCGGTGGTATCAGCTGGTAAATCGGCGTGCAAGAGTAGTTGATGAAACACATGTATTTCAACATCATGCGGTGCTAATGCTTCAAGCAGTAAAGCCAGCGGATTAGGCGTTGCCAAATCTAAACCTCTACTATAAATTGCAATTTTCATGTGCGTATATTCAAATCAAAAACATCAAAAATTAAATTCGCCCTGCAAATATAAGCCTTCCCGCCCTAGCTGGTTGCGGCTATATTCCATGCGAAATACAAAATCGTAAATACTTACAAGGTCAAAACCAACCCCATAGGTGTACAACAGTGTATTACTTAAGCTGTTAGAAGGCCCTGCATACTTATGATAGGCATAACCGGCATCGGCAAACATTTTTAAATAAAGCCTGATAGGGATTTTTTCATGATTTTTTATAGGTATCGGATTTGTAAGGGTAAAATTTTTAACATTAAAATGCAAAGCGTTTCTTAGTACAGCCCCAGCCGTTCCATCCGCTACATAATATTCGAGGCCCCTAAGTTGCATACCGCCATATCCGATGAGTCTGCTATTAGAAAATACCGAATCGATGGGCGATTTATACATCGCAGTTCCATCAAATAATAAAAAGCTTTTAGTACTTAATTTTTTAGCATAGAGCTGTCTTGCACTAAAAGAAGAAATGGATTGCACTTTTGATGCAAATCTTTGTAGAAAAAATAAGTCGGTGTAATAACCGGATGTTGGATAAACAATATTAGAGAGCTTGATGTATTGATATCGATAACTTACGTCAAGTGCTGCTTGTCTATTTGTTTGACCCGGATAATAATTTTTTTGAAGCTTTACAATTGTATCGGCAATGGTTTCGTTGAAGTAGCTAACTCTAATGGTTGTGCGTTTAAATTGATCAGGACGATAACTATAAGATGCATCAAAGCGCCATGTTTTTCGGGCATCATCTACATGTCTAAAAAAAAACTGCTTGTTGGCCACGGTGGCCACATTCAATTCTTTTTGTGTTGCGTATAAAAAACCAACACTAAATCCTTTTGTGAGTTTTTTATCAATAAAAGGAATGGAGTAACGCGCCGAAAACTGCCTGTTATAGCCTGTTATAAGCCATATATTTAAATTATCATTTCTACCAGACACATTGTTTTGGATAAATTTTATACCATAATTGACGCGGTCTAAACTACGGTTTTGGTCTACCCACCACTGATTAAAATTTCGATCTACGAGTCTAAAATAAGGAAGCGGCAGTAAGTACCATCTTTCTTTAACCTGAATTCGAACTTGCCACTTGTATTGAACCGCAATTGAATCAATTTTAACATCCACAAAAAGCTGGGTGTTCATCAATAACTGCTTGGCCTGAATCATGGCAGCACCTAACTGTTCAGAAGAGAGAGAATCACCCTTTGCAAATGAAAGTTCTCTTTCAATGATA
>JBIKIS010000018.1:0-21180 GCA_044361485.1 Sediminibacterium sp. | reverse complement strand
GTTACCTGTGTTTGGGATTGGAAAAGACAAAGACGCACACTTTTTTAATAGTCTTATCAGACAAATGCTTCTCGAAAATTTAATTCGAAAAGACATTGAAGAATATGGTCTTTTAAAATTAACCGACAAGGGCAATAAGTTTTTAAAGAAGGCTAGTAGCTTTAAAATTGTATTGAACAATTTATTTGAAGATGCTAATGCCGATGATGAAGATGGTGATGGCGCTGCACAAACCGGTGCTGCTGCAGATGAAAAGTTATTTCAGATGCTTAAGGAGCTTCGTCAAACCGAAGGAAAGAAAAAAAGCCTACCTCCATTTGTGATTTTCTTGGAGAGTTCTTTGCAGGATATGGCCACCCTTTTTCCAACCACACTTGAAGAACTAGAAAGGTGCCAGGGTGTAAGTAAGGGAAAGGCCCTAAAATACGGAAAGCCTTTTGTAGACATGATTGCAGCCTACGTAGAAGAGCATGATATTGTTAAGCCAGACGAATTTGTCATGAAAAGTGTGGCCAACAAAGCAAACAATAAAATTTACATCATTCAGAACGTAGATAAAAAAATCCCACTCGAAACCATTGCAAAAAATAAGGGGTTAAAGCTCGATGAATTATTAGAAGAAATGGAAACCATTGCTGCTAGTGGTACTAAACTTAATTTAGATTACGCAATTGATGAGTGGCTGGATGACTATGATCAAGAAGATATCATTGATTACTTTAAAAGTTGTGAAACTGCTTCATTAGAGGTAGCCCAACAAGAACTCAGTGAAAATGATTATAGCTGGGAGCAGTTAAAAATAATGCGCATTAAATTTTTGAGTGTCTTTGGAAATTAGTGAATCTGGCTTTTAAATGCTTTGATTCTTTCCATTACATTTTCTCTTACGTTTACGTAATATAAATTGTAATCGCCAATGTGATAGTTTGGATTTTTAACGAGGAAACTTCCAAATATTTTTGGCTTCGCAGTCCATAAAACCTTGTCTGTTAATTTAGCTTCGGCAACACCCTTTGCTATTTTATTAAAATTGGTAAGCACCCCGCCTTTATTGGCGTCCCATGAGGCATTAGGTATCGACTTGTTAAACGTAAGAGGGTTGGTAACAATTACTTCAAATTTTTCTTTTTGAATAAATGGTGGCGTGTAGCCTTCTTTGTATGTTCTCCAACTGCATATGCAACCTGTTTGTTTGGGGGTATCACATGCCTTGATAGAAGAATAAATTTGAGGGTTTACAGGGATGCCCACTAAATAGGCGGCTACCAATTGTTTTTGGAGCGGCTTGCCATCAAAAAATTCTTTTACCAGTCTAATACCATGTGTAGTACCTTGGCTATGAGAAGCAATAACAATGGGTCTACCCTTATTTTCATTGGCTAAATAATATTCGAATGCTGCTTTTACATCCTGGTAGGCAAGTTCAAAAGCGGCGATGGCAAGCGTTGTATCGGCTGCTGTTACTGGATAGTAAGCACTGATATGCGTTTGACGATATCTTGGCGCATATAACCTACCTGCTTCATTAAATAAACTTCCCTGATAAAGCACCGGACTAAAATCAGTTTTTGCAGCTAAAAATGCGTCCGAAATATCAGCATTGAGGCCAAATGGTTTTTCGGTTCCTAAATAAGTAGTAGGATGAATAAAAAATACGTCGATGGTTGTATCTGGCTTATAAGATGCTTGTAATGGAGCCGGCACACTATCTGCTGGATCATGCATAGCTGGGTGCGCAGCCCAATAGGCTAGGTCACTATAGTTAGGGCCACTTGGCGTTTTACTGATATGGTAGTTAGCCGCTAATTTTTGATAGCTATTGCTGCAACTAGATGCCAAAATTGCCAAGAAAATAATTGCAAATAGGTTTGTGGGGGTATGTTTCATCATAGACAATACAAAATTAAACAATTCTGGGCTGCTTTACGGCAATAAGATTTATTAAAAAAGCGTTTTACAAGTACCCTAAATACCTTTTTATGTCTATACCGGTAGTAGATTTAGCTGATTTTTTAAGTGGCGACCCAGCCAATAAAGCTTCTTTTGTAAAATCACTTGGCACAGCGTATGAAACCGTTGGTTTTGTAGCCGTTAAAAACCATGGCATTCCTGACACACTTATAGCTGCACAATACGATCAGGTGCAACAGTTTTTTTCGTTACCACTAGAAAAAAAATTGACTTACCAAATAGATGGTTTAGCTGGTCAGCGCGGGTATACTAGTTTTGGTACAGAACATGCCAAAGGAAGTGAAGCACCAGATTTAAAAGAGTTTTTTCAGTACGGACAAACGGTTGATGCAAACCATCCCTTAAAATGGGAATATCCAGATAATGTTGTTGTTCATGAAATCCCTTCACTGAATCAAACATTACTTGAAGCGTACCGAAATTTTGAAAAAAGTGGAAAAGCATTATTACAAGCCATTGCTATTTATTTAGAGCTCGATGAATATTTTTTTGACGCACACATAGAAGAAGGTAATTCCATTTTGCGTTGCATTCATTACCCGCCCATTACTCATGAACCAAAATCTGCCATCCGTGCAGAGCAACACGAAGACATTAATTTAATTACGTTATTAGTTGGTGCATCTGCAGATGGACTTCAAATTTTAACAAAGGCAGGTGAGTGGGTAGGTGTTACATCACTTCCAGAACAAATTGTAGTGAATGTTGGTGACATGCTACAAAGGCTTACCAATAATAAATTAAAAAGTACCACACATAGGGTTGTAAATCCACCCAAGGAGCACTGGCATACCAGTCGTTTTTCGATGCCATTTTTTTTACATCCAAAAAGTGAAATGAGCCTCGCTTGTTTAGAAAGTTGCATTGACGCAGAGCATCCAAAAGCATACCCAGATGCAACTGCAGGTGAATATTTAGATGAAAGACTTCGCGAAATTGGTTTAAAAAAATAACGCGTGGTATTACTTCGTCATATACCGTTTTTACGTGCTGTTCTTTGGCATAGTGTCACAGCTTTTGGCGGTCCACAAGGCCACCTTGGTATGATGATGAAAACTTTTGTGCATCGTAGAAAAGATGTTACAGAAGCGGAACTCATGGAGTATAACGGCTTTTGTCAATTACTACCTGGCGCTTCTTCTACACAAACATTAGCGCTGATTGGATTTAAAAGAGGAGGATATACATTAGCACTTCTAACACTTTTAATTTGGATAATTCCTGCCTGTACACTCATGGGTGCGCTTTCCTTTTTACTCAATTATTTTAATGATACCAATCAAGTAGTTGGCGCTTTTAAATTTATTAGACCCATGGCCATTGGGTTTATTGCGTACTCTGCTATTAAAATTTTTAATATTGCCGTTCACAATACGATTACGCGTGTCATATTAGTGGTTGGCGCGGCAGCTACATTTTTATTTTTTAAAACACCATGGGTATTTCCTGCCTTAATTGTTGCAGCAGGCATTGCAACAAATTTTAGTGATAAACGAATTCCTGAAAAGGAAAAACCCGTTAAAAAAATTAAGTGGGTTAGTTTGTTTTTATTTATTGCATGCTTTGCATTGGCGGGTTATTTATCAGAAACAGCGACCCGCAATAATTGGGAAAATAGAAAAGTTTTTAACTTGTTTGAACACAACTACCGTAACGGAAGTTTGGTATTTGGGGGTGGTGATGTACTCATGCCACTACTCTACGAGCAGTATGTTACAAGACCAGCTTCTAAACGCGTTATTGATAATAAACGAGAGGTGTTAAAAATGAATCAAGCCGACTTTTTAACCGGTTCAGGTATTGTTAGGGCAATTCCGGGTCCAGTATTTTCTATCGCTGCATTTACGGGTGGCATGACGATGCAATCGGAAGGCCCTTCGGCACAAATTATAGGTATCATCATTGGTGCTATTGGCATTTTTTTACCTAGCGCCTTTTTAGTGCTTTTCTTTTTTCCAGTATGGAGTTATGTGAAACGTTACGTTGTTATTTTTAGATCCTTAGAAGGTATTAATGCTGCTGTTGCTGGCATTTTATTTGGTGCCACTGCTTATTTAATGAAAGATCACTTTTCAGATCCTGCTGCATCAAGTTATTTACTCATTCAATGGTTGGTAGTCATTGGTACTATTTTGCTCCTGCGCATGAATAAAATACCCGCACCACTCATAGTAGTAGCGATATTTTTACTTGGCCTCCTGCTACAATAAAAACAAGTTAAATTAGGGTACTAAATGCGGTAATCTGCCCATACTGTTATAATATTACACTTAAAACTGCTGCATTTGAAGCGAAGGCTACTCCCTTTTATTATTGTTTTTTGCCTCCTTGTGGGTCAAATGCCAAAAGCCTCCGCGCAGTATGTAACCGTTGCAGGAACTGTCTATGATTTAACGGCCAGAAACCCTTTAGAAGCGGTGGCCGTGCGCTCCACTTCTGGTAGAGGTGGTGTCACGGACTCGGCCGGAAGATACCTTGTTACTGTATTAAAAACCGATTCGATTTGGTTTTCTATGATTGGTAAAAACACCATGAAATACCCTGTTGATACCATTTCCAATTTGGATAATTTTAATATTATGATTCATGTAAAGGCCACCGATTTGCCAGAAGTGAAAGTGCGGAATAACTATTACAGGTATGATTCTATTCAAAATAGAATTGACAATGCCAAAGCGTTTAATTTCAAAAAACCAGGACTGAGTTTATCATCAAATCCCAATTACAATCCTGGCGGGTTAACGGTTGGTTTTGATTTAGAAGCCATCATCAATATGTTTAGGTTCAAGCGCAACCAGAACATGGAGTTTTTACAAAAACGACTCATTGACCAGGAACAAGAAAAATATGTCAACTTCAGATTCAATAAAGCTTTCGTACGAAAAATTACACAACTCAAATCGCCAGAGTTAGATACGTTTATGGTTCGGTTTAGGCCACCTTACCTCATCGTTACAAAAATGAATGATTTAGAATTCGGCTATTACATCGAAAAGCAACTTGAAATTTATAAGCGAACTAAAAATTCATATAGAGGTAGTTTGCGCAGAAGAGATGATTAATTATCTTTATCATCATGCGCCTACTCACAACAATCTTATTTTTTTTGTCTTTTGTTGCAGTATCTGCACAAAATAAAACCGGTGTATGGTATGGTGCCATTGTGTTTGAGCCCGATGGTGTAAGGGAAGTAGATTCTGAGCCTCGCATTCGAGTAGATGCTCAGGCCGGCCGCATCGTCAATGTTCCACCTATGTATGCGGGCACTATGTCTCTTTCAAAATCTAGAACGTTTACCAAAGCTAAATTAGAAATTGTAGATACTGCAGGCCAAATGATGGCAGTGCTCACTACATTTAGCGCCGATCAAAAAAAATTAACTGCGTACTTATTTTATTTGTCTGCTACACCTACAGAGAAATATAATTACTATGCCAAAGCAGTTCGTTGTTTGGTGAATGAAACAGAACATACCCCTAGCTTATTTGACCTTCACGGCAATTTTGTTTTCACCGATACCAGCGTTGTTTTCAATGGCATTTGGGAGAGCCCATTTGGAAAAAGTAGGTTGGGTAAATTTAGTTTTCAGCCAAGCATACAATCTATCAATGTTAATCCCGAACTTCTTATTCAGTGGAATGATGTCGTAAAAGTGGTACCGGCGGTAATTCAAATAGAAAATTGGGCACCCTCAACAAGTAATTTTGATACCATTCTTACAAAATCTTTTTATATCGATTTTTCAATTGCAGAAACCGGGGTTCTTGATCATGACACTTTGGTGGTATTAGTGGACGGACAGGTAATAGAAGAAAACCTCGTGCTCACCGATAAAAAACATGATTTCAGGGTTAATATTACATCTAAAGACTATCATCAGTTAACCATTCGCACAAAAAGTGAAGGTTCCATTAAAGGAACAGGCTACCTTTTGAGTATTGCCACAAAGGAAAATGTATATAAATACAACCTCATCCAGTACAAGTACAATCAGTCAGATTGGTTTTTTCAAAAAGTGGGTGGTAGGGCCCGTTCTAATTAGGTTTTCTTTATTTATTGGGCAAATAATTTACCTTTAAGGTTCTTAAAATGAATGCTTTGAAAAGATCTTCTCTGCCCATAGTGCTTCTTTTAGCACTTGTAGCCTGTAAAGGTAAACCTGATCAAAAAAAACAAAAAGATGGCGGACCTAAAGCCGCTATTGTAGACGTGATTGTTGCTTCAAATAATAAAATCAATAAAAAAATTGAAGTGAATGGTTCAGTGTTGCCAAACGAAATGGCAACGATTCAATCTGAAGTAAGTGGTCGTGTTACTTTTTTACAAATTCCAGAAGGAGGATCAGTTGCTGCTGGAACTGTTTTAGCGCGTATCAATGATGCCGATTTAAAAGCATCTCAACAAAAAATAAATGTGCAATTAGATCTTGCACAAAAAAATGAAGTAAGGCTTAAAAAGTTGTTGGCAATTGGTGGCATCAACCAAGCAGATTATGATGTAGTGCTTAACCAAGTGAATACTTTAAAAGCAGACTTAGCAGTACTTCAAGCGCAGCTTGATAAAACAGTTATTAAAGCGCCATTTGCTGGAACCCTTGGTCTTCGTATGATTAGCATGGGCGCTTATGTTACACCAGCTACTGTTATGACAACCATTCAGCAGGTGAATCAACTTAAAATAGATTTTTCCGTTCCTGAATTTTATGCGCAAAAAATAAAAAAAGGATCTATTGTACATGTGCAGTCTGCAGATAATAAAATAACTGCTGATGCCGTTGTTACAGCTACAGAGCCGCTTGTTAATGCAACAACGCGTAATTTAAAAGTGCGCGCAGTGTTAAAGGGTCAAGCATTTAATTTAGGTGCTTTTGTAAAGGTATCTATCGATGCTACTTCACCAGCCAATAGTATTTTAATTCCATCTAATTGTATTATTCCGGAATCAACCGTCAAAAAAGTAGTAGTTATCAAAGATGGTATTGGTCAATTAGTTGAAGTAGAAACAGGTGAAAGGAATGAAGGACTCATTCAAATTGTCAAAGGCTTATCAGTTGGAGATAGCATTGCTGTTAGTGGCGTTTTGTTTGTAAAACCTAATTCGCCGGTTAAAGTAAGAAGTGTAAAATTATTAAGTGACATTGCAACGCTAGACTAATTATGAATATTTCTGAACTAGCCCTCAAAAGACCCATACTTGCCACAGTGATGAATTTGCTCATCATTTTATTTGGCGTTGTTGGTTATAATTTTTTATCGGTACGTGAATACCCCGCCATTGATCCTCCCATTGTAAATGTGCGTACTTCGTATGCTGGTGCCAACGCCGATATTATTGAAAGCCAAATAACAGAACCCCTAGAAAAATCTATCAATGGTATTCCAGGTATTAAAACCATTAACTCTTCTAGTAACAATGGTTCAAGTAATATTAGCATTGAGTTTGAGGTCAATCAAGACTTGGAAGCAGCAGCCAATGATGTGCGGGATAAAGTAAGTCAGGCTACCAGAAATTTGCCACAAGATATAGATGCACCGCCTGTTGTAAGTAAGTCGGATGCGAGCAGTGATTTTATTTTACTCATGGCTGTACAGAGTAAAACAAAAGGTTTAATGGAGTTAAGCGAATATGCAGAAAATGTATTACAAGAAAGATTCCAAACCATTCCCGAGGTAAGCTCTGTAAGTATTTTTGGTCAAAAGCGTCCTGCCATGCGCATTTGGATTGACCCCAATAAACTAAATGCGTTTAACCTTACCTATTCTGATTTTAGAACAGCACTCAATAGAGAAAATGTAGAAATTCCATCTGGTAAATTATATGGTAATAAAACAGAATTAACAATTAGAGCGCTTGGTAAATTACAAACCGAAGATGATTTTAAAAATTTGATCATTGTAGAAAATGAGACTGGTATCATTCGATTAAAAGATATTGCTAAAGTTGAAATTGGACCAGAGCAAGAAGAGTACAGTTGGAAACTAAATGGCATCAATGGTGTTGGTGTTATTATTTCACCACAACCCGGAGCGAACTATATTAAAATTGCAGATGAATTTTATAAGCGTGTAGAGGATATCAAAAAAAATGAAAAAGGCGATTTTGAATTTACGCCATTAATTGACCAAACAAAAAATGTTAGAAGAGCCATTAAAGAGGTAGAAGAGACCCTGCTTATTTCTTTTACACTTGTGGTACTCGTTATTTTCTTTTTCTTCAGAAACTGGCTTATTGCGATACGTCCCATTATTGATATTCCAATATCATTAATTGCCACGTTTTTTGTGATGTACATTTTTGGGTTCTCCATAAATGTGCTTACTCTACTGGGTATTGTACTCGCCACTGGACTCGTGGTGGATGATGGTATTGTAGTAACCGAAAATATATTTAGAAAACTAGAATTAGGCTTACCCATTAGAAGAGCTGCGCTAGAAGGTAGTAAAGAAATATTTTTTGCTGTAATTTCAACCTCAATTACACTTGCAGTAGTGTTTTTACCTGTTATATTCTTACAAGGATTTGTGGGTAGTTTATTCAGAGAATTTGGAATTACAGTTGCCGCTGCTGTATTAATATCTGCCTTTGTTTCTTTAACGATTACGCCGGTATTAAATGTACTCTTAACTAAAAAAGGCGGAGGCCATGGCAAATTTTACGAGCAGACAGAGCCATTTTTTAGAGGCATGGAAAACGGTTACAAGCGCTTACTGGCTGCTTTTGTAAGGGTGAGGTGGATCGCTTGGGTAATTGTGGTGGCATGTTTAGGCGCTATCTATTTTGTTGGCACAAACCTGCCTTCAGAACTTGCACCCCTCGAAGATAGAAGTAGTATTCGTTTTCAAATGACAGGTCCAGAAGGCGCATCATTTAATTATATGTCTGATGTGGCAGGGGGCCTTACCGATTATTTATCAGATTCTATTCCTGAAAAATTATTTGTGTTTGCTTCCATTCCAGGATTTAGCGGTAATGGAGGGGTAAATGGTGGTACTGCACGGATTGCGCTCGTAGATCCCGAAAACCGTAAAAGATCACAAAGTGATATTGTAAAAGCGGTTACTAAAAAATTACCTCAGTTTAACAATGCAAGAATTTTTCCTGTAGAGGAGCAAACTATATCTGTAGGGCTAGGCTCTAGAGGTGCCCTTCCTGTTCAACTCATTTTACAAAATTTAGAGTTCGAAAAAATCAAAGCCATTATTCCTAAATTTTTAGAGGAAGCAAGAAAAGACAAGACCTTCCAAAACGTGGATGTAAACTTAAAGTTTAGTAAACCCGAACTGCAATTAACGATTGATAGAATAAAAGCAAAAGACTTAGGCTTATCTATTTCTGATGTAGCCGATGTGGTGTCTAGTGCATTTAGTGGTAGAAGATTAGCTTATTTTACTATGAAAGGTAAGCAGTACGATGTTATTTCTCAAGTGTCGTTAAGTGATAGACAAACCCCTTCCGATATTTTAAGTTTATATGTGCGCAATAATCGTGGCGAAATGATTCCGCTTTCTGCAGTTGTGGATTTAAAAGAAAGTTCCAATCCGCCAACGCTTTATCACTATAACCGTTTTAGATCCGCTACCATTAGTGCATCACTTGCAGAAGGTAAAACGATTGGCGATGGAGTAAAAGCAATGGATGAAATATCCAAACGTTTATTAGACGAAAGTTTCCATACTGCCTATGGTGGTCCATCTCGAGATTTCAAAGAGAGTTCATCCAATACCACTTTTGCATTTTTGTTAGCACTGTTACTTATTTATTTGGTACTAGCGGGTCAGTTTGAAAGTTTTAAAGATCCATTTATTATCATGATTACCGTGCCACTCGCTATTGCAGGTGCACTTATTAGCTTATGGATGTTTGATCAAACACTTAATATATTCTCTCAAATTGGTATGATCATGCTCATTGGGCTTGTGACCAAAAACGGGATTTTAATTGTTGAATTTGCCAATAACAAAAGGCTTGAAGGGTTTGCTAAAAAAGAGGCCGTACTAGAAGCAGCCTCACAACGTTTACGTCCTATTTTAATGACCAGTTTAGCAACTGCTCTTGGAGCACTTCCTATTGCACTAAGTTTAGGCGCTGCTGCTACGTCCCGAATGCCACTTGGAATTGTAATTGTGGGTGGTATTTTCTTTTCCTTGTTTTTAACTTTGTTTGTGGTACCGGCTGTATATATTTTTGTATCTGGTAGGCATGTTAAAGCTGTGGAAGAAATCGCATAAATAAATACCATGAGTAACGAAATTGCAGATATTAGAAAAGATTATAAGTTGGCTTCACTAGAAGAAGCGGATGTTGCTGCAAATCCCATCGATCAATTTACACGTTGGTGGAATGAGGCTGTGGCTTCACAAATTGATGAAGTAAATGCCATGACACTTGCAACTGCAAATGCTGCGGGTGTTCCGGCTGCCCGAATCGTTTTATTAAAAGGGTACAACCCAAATGGTTTTATATTTTTTACAAATTACGAAAGCGATAAGGGTAAAAATTTAGCGCAAAACCCGCACGCAGCGCTTGTCTTTTTTTGGAAAGAATTGGAAAGACAAATTAGAATTGAAGGTGCGGTAGAAAAAGTGAGTGCCGAAGAAAGTGATCGTTATTTTAATTCGCGACCTGCATCTAGTAGAATAGGTGCTTGGGCTTCACCACAAAGTGCTGTTATTGAAAACAGAATGGTGATTGAACAAAATGTAGAAAGGTACAGTTCCATTTTTGCCAATGATTCTATCGAAAGACCAGAACATTGGGGTGGTTATATTGTAAAACCAACAAGCATCGAATTTTGGCAAGGTAGATCTAGTCGTTTACATGACCGTATTAAATACACACTAGAAAACAGCGCCTACAATGCGGCTACTGATACTAGATCAGATGCATCATGGAAAATTGAGCGCTTAGCGCCGTAAATCAGTGCTATAATTATTTTCTTGCGATTACTTTTTCGGCAGCAGCTACAATAAATGGTGTGTCCAATCCGTACTTTGTTAAAAGCTGTGTTGGGGTACCACTTTCTCCAAAAGTATCGTTGGTGCCAATGTATTCGATAGGAGCCGGGAAGTGTTTAGCAGCAACCTGTGCAACGCTGTCACCAAGTCCACCAATGATATTGTGTTCTTCTACAGTTACAGCACATTTGGTTTTGCGAATAGAACGTACAATCGCTTCTTCGTCAAGTGGCTTGATGGTATGGATATTAATTACTTCTACACTCAATCCTTTTTCTTCTAGTATACGCCCAGCCTCAATAGCTTTCCAAACCATATGACCGCAAGCAAAAATACTTACGTCGCTCCCTTCCGATAATTGTTGCGCTTTACCAATAACAAAATCACTACCATCCACAGCTGTAAAGTTTGGCCATTTTGGACGACCAAATCTTAAATATACTGGGCCCTCATATGACGCGATCGCTTTAGTAGCTGCCTTGGTTTGGTTGAAATCACAAGGAACAATAACGGTCATGCCTGGAAGCATTTTCATAAGTCCAATGTCTTCTAATATTTGGTGTGTTGCACCATCTTCACCAAGGGTAAGACCTGCGTGTGATGCACATATTTTTACATTTTTACCGCTATACGCAACACTCTGTCTGATTTGATCGTACACTCTACCCGTGCTAAAATTGGCAAAAGTTGTGGTGTAGGGAATTTTACCTCCAATGGTCATACCTGCAGCAATACCTATCATATTGGCTTCTGCAATACCTACTTGTACAAAACGGTTTGGAAAATCTTTGATAAAGGGTCCAAGTTTTAAAGAACCTGCTAAATCTGCAGTAAGTACTACTACATTTTCATTTTCTTTTCCGATTTCGTGAATGCCTTCACCAAATCCACCACGTGTTTCTTTTTCGTTTTGTACTTGTATGTCTTGTAATTTCATAAGAAGTATTTTTTATCCTTCAAAAGTGCTGTAAAAATAAGGTGTCTTTGCTTCAAACTCTGCGGCACAAGTATCTACCATTTTGTAAACTCTTGTAATGCCTAATGCTTTTCTCTTTTCGTACACTTGATCGTCGGTGCAATCACCTTGTAAGATTTTAGAAATTTGTACATCACCAAACCCGCATTTTTTAGCTTCTTTTAATAAGCTTTCAGGAAGGGATTCTAATGTGTGTGTTGCAATTTCTTTTTCGAGGTTGCAAATTTGTAATATCTGGTGTAAAAACCATCTGTCAATACCCGTTGCTTGTGCAATAGATTTAACAGTAGAGCCTGCCATGAGTGCATCTTTAATTCTAAAAATACGGTCCCATTTTGGTGTTTTAATATATTCAACAAGGTCTTCACTTTTCATGAGACTCTTACCGTAGTAACCTAAGCCAACTGCTTCATTTTCTAAACTCTGACAAGCTTTTTGAATGGCTTCTTTAAAGTTTCTTCCAATGGCCATTACTTCACCCACACTCTTCATTTGTAAACCAAGTGTGTCGTTAGCGCCTTTAAATTTATCAAAATTCCAACGTGGCACTTTTACAATCACATAATCAAGTGCTGGTTCAAAATACGCAGAAGTCGTTTGCGTGATTTGATTTTTTAATTCATCTAAACTATAACCAATCGCAAGCTTTGCTGCAATTTTTGCAATAGGGTAACCTGTTGCTTTTGATGCAAGAGCAGATGATCTACTCACACGTGGATTAATTTCAACAGCAATTAATTCTTCGGTAGCAGGATTCAGTGCAAATTGCACGTTACATCCACCAGAAAAATTACCAAGAGAACGCATCATTAAAATGGCTTTGTTGCGCATTTCTTGGAATGCAGTGTCACTTAGTGTCATGGCAGGTGCAACGGTAATAGAATCACCAGTATGCACACCCATCGGGTCTAAATTTTCTACGGTACAAATGATAACAACGTTGTCATTTTGGTCACGTAACAATTCAAGTTCATATTCTTTCCATCCAAGTACTGCTTTTTCAACTAGTACTTCATGAATTGGAGAAGCCTTTAAACCTCTTTCGAGCGCGGCATCTAAATCATCTTTAGAATGTACAAATCCACCACCGGTTCCACCTAGTGTAAACGAGGGTCTAATTACAAGTGGGAATCCAATTTCTTGTGCAAATTCTTTTCCTTCTAAAAAACTGTTGGCTACACGGCTTGGGGCTACTGCTATTCCAATATTTACCATGAGCTGTCTAAACTTCTCACGGTCTTCTGCGGTATCAATAGCTGCAACGTCTACACCAATCATGCGTACATTGTATTTGTTCCAAATACCAATTTCGTCTGCTTCTTTACAAAGGTTTAATGCTGTTTGACCACCCATGGTTGGTAGTACGGCGTCGATATCGTTTTCTTGTAAAATTTGCTCAATACTTTCGATCGTAAGTGGCAACAAGTAAACTTTATCTGCCATCATAGGGTCAGTCATGATGGTGGCTGGATTTGAATTAATCAAAATCACTTTGATCCCTTCTTCACGCAAGCTTCTAGCAGCTTGAGAACCAGAATAATCAAATTCGCAGGCCTGGCCAATAATAATGGGCCCAGAACCAACAATAAGTACCGATTTTATGGAGTTGTCTTTTGGCATAGGAACAAAAAAATAAATTGTGCAAATTTAATAAAGGGGGAGCAGAAGGGGGTATTTTTTTTGAACTAATTGAGGTTAATTTTATTATACAGGTGTTACCTCCTTATTTTTAATACACCAAACAGCCAATTATGCTACAAGAAGGATCCAAAGCCCCAGCCTTTAAAGGCCTCGACCAAAACAGTAAAACCATTGCCCTATCTAGTTTTAAGGGTCAAAAACTGGTTTTATATTTCTACCCCCACGATATGACACCTACCTGTACGGTACAGGCCTGTAACCTAAGGGATAATTATAAGGCATTGGCCAAAAAGGGCTATCAGGTGCTGGGTGTGAGCTCCGACGACCAAAAAAGCCACCTCAAATTCATTGCCAAGCATGAATTACCCTTTTCGCTAATTGCCGACACTGACCTGGTAATTCATGAAAAATATGGGGTTTGGGCCGAAAAGAAGTTTATGGGCAAAACCTATATGGGTACTTTACGCACTACTTTTTTAATTGATGAAAACGGTGTGATTGAAAAAATTATCACCAAGCCAGATTCTAAAAATCATGGTCAAGAAATTTTAGGCGCGCCTAAAAAGAAATAAAATCTATGAAAAAATTACTCGCCTTCATATTTGTAGTTGCACTTGTTCCTGCGCAAGCACAAAAAGTCAATAAAAAATTACAGCATTCGTTAGAAACCCTCACCACTGGATTTAAAGGGGACGTGGGTATTTATGTAAAAGATTTGCATACAGGTAAATCCGTAAGCATCAATGCTGATAGTATTTTTCCAACGGCGAGTATGGTAAAGGTTCCCATACTTATAGGTATCATGGATAAATTGAATAAAGGCGAACTCAAATACCATCAAGAATTAACCTATAAAGATTCTTTGTTTTATGCAGGTTCAGATTTGCTTGCATCACTAAAACACAATGAAAAAGTAGAGCTTAGTAAAGTGATCATGCTCATGCTTACAACAAGTGATAATACCGCAAGCTTGTGGCTACAATCATTAGCCGGTACAGGAACAAGAATCAATCAAATCCTTGATAGCATTGGTTATACGGCAACAAGGGTCAATAGCAGAACACCAGGTAGAGAAGCGGGTAGAGATAAGTTTGGATGGGGACAGACATCGCCAAAAGAGATGGCTACTATGTTTGAAGCATTAGCAAACCGAACTTTATTGAATACTGCTTCTTCCGAAAAAATGCTTCGTTTACTGGGTAGAAATTATTGGGATGAAGAAGCGCTATCACAAATTCCGCCCGATGTTTTTGTCGCTAGCAAAAATGGTGCTGTTAATGCCAGTAGAAGTGAAGCTATGTATGTATCCGGAAAAAATACTCGTTACGTTTTTTGTATTTGCACCAAAAATAATAAAGACACCAGTTGGGAGTCTAATAATGAGGGGTGGGAACTTGCGCGAAAAGTTTCTAAATTATTATGGGAAACATACAGGTAATTTTTGTTTGTTAACTAAACAAAACATAGGTTAACCAGCTCATGCCATATGCGAGGGCCGTCATATACACGAGTTGAAACGCTGGCCATTTCCAAGACTTTGTTTCTCTTTTAACAACGGCGAGTGTACTCATACACTGCATGGCTAGTAAATAAAATATCATTAACGAAAGCCCAGCTGCTAAGGTGTATACTTTGGTCCCGTCTGGATGCCTGGCTGCAGCTAGTTTTTGCCTGAGTGAGCTGTCTTCACTGTCTTCTACACTATATAATGTGGCCATGGTGCCCACAAAAACCTCTCTTGCTGCAAAGGAAGTGATCAGTGCAATGCCAATTTTCCAGTCGTAACCAAGCGGCGTAATAGCAGGCTCTATGGCTTTTCCTAAAATGCCCGCATAAGAGTGTTGTAGTTTTTCGGCAGCGTATTCTTTTTGTAAAGAGTCTTTTTTTGTTGGCAACACCTGCTCAAGTGCTGTATATTTTTGTGTGGTTTGTGCTATTTGATTTCCAGGACCATAGCTACTTAAAAACCATAAGAGTAAGCTTATAATCATAATTACTTTACCAGCATCTGTTACAAATATTTTAGCTTTTTCGATCATGGTGATTCCTACGTTTTTCCAACGCGGTGCTCTGTACATAGGAAGTTCTAAAATAAAAAAACTTTTTTCCTGAATCGTAATAAACCACTTTAATATGTAGCTCACCAACAAGGCCATTACAATACCTAAAAGGTAAAGGCCCATCATCACAAGCCCTTGTAAACTTAAAAATCCAAAGTAGTAATCGTTATCAATAACGAGTGAAATTAAAATCGTGAATACCGGTAGGCGCGCACTGCAACTCATAAGTGGCGTCACTAAAATAGTTAATAACCTTTCTTTTCTATTTTCAATATTGCGTGCACTCATAATGGCTGGTACGGCGCATGCAAAACCACTTACCATCGGCATTACACTTTTTCCGTTGAGCCCCACTTTGCGCATCAGCCTATCACTTAAAAAACTAATGCGCGCCATATATCCACTGTCTTCAAGTATGGTGATGAGCCCAAATAAAATCATGATTTGTGGTACAAAAACCAAAATACCACTGAGGCCAGCTATTAGTCCGTTGATGATTAAATTACTCCACCATGCTTCTGGAAGCCACGCTGACAAAGTGCTTCCGCCTTTAGCAAAGGCCCACTCAATACCATCCATGGGGAAGCTTGCGAGCCAATAAACGCTTTGAAATAAAACAAATAACACCGCTAATAAAATCACATAACCCCAAACGCGGTGTAATAAAATATTATCTAATTTATCTGAAAAGATCTTTTTTTCTAGTGGACCTGGCTCTACTACAAACTTTCGCATCACTTCTCTAATCTGAGAGTAGCGCTGTAAAATTTCTTCGGCCTGCGTTTTTGTTGGATTAAATTGATGCGCAATTTCAAGTCCATCAATTTCTTTTTGTATCTCTTGCGCTAACGGAAAATTTTCGTGATTGATTAAATAATGTACAGCCGCATAATCACTTAAGCCTGGTACTATTTGATGTATTCCATCAATGGCTGCTGGGGCTAATTTTTTTGTATCAATAAATTTTTTATCAGAAGGGGCACTCGGCTTTACTGTTAATTGCTGTAATGCTTTTTTTAATTCGGTAATGCCTTTATTTTTTCGAGGGTTCACTGCAATTATGGTGATCCCTAATTCTTTTTCGAGTCCCGCAATATCTATTTTGATGCCCTTACTGGATGCAATATCATTCATGGTGAGGGCCATCACAACCGGAATTTTTAGATCAATGATTTGACTACAAAAAAGTAAATTTCTTTTGAGGTTACTGGCATCGGCAACAAGTAAAACGGCGTCTGCTTTAATAGTGTCGTCAGTGCCCATGAGTACCTTGTATGCCACCCACTCGTCGGCTCTTCGAGGGTACAAACTGTAGGTGCCCGGTAAGTCAATTAGTGTTGTTTTAGTAGCGTCAGGTAGCTGGAGCGTCCCCGTTTTTTTATCAACGGTAACCCCCGGGAAATTACCAACCTGCTGTTGTAGGCCCGTCAAAGCATTAAAAATGGAACTTTTTCCACTGTTGGGGTTGCCCACTAATGCGATATGGAGGTCTCTTTGACTCAAGTTTAAATAGATGGCCACAAAAGTACCCCCAAAGAGGGGAGGGTAGTTACGAGATTGGGAACAGAATCGCTTACTTTTGTACGTAATAAAGCAAGCAAAATGGGTAAAAGATGGTTTTGGGTCCTATTATTAGTGCCTTTTTTAGGATTATCACAGAGCAAACGTAAAATTAGAATTGAGGCAGAAAAGCAAAAAGTAGCACTCATTTCTAATTTAAAATCACATATTTGGTACTTGGCCAGTGATGCATTAGAAGGAAGAAGAACGGGTACAGCTGGCGCCGATGCTGCCATGAACTATTTGGTAAAACAGTATGAGCTGATTGGAATTGGTCCAAAAGGAACAAGCGGTTATCTTCAAAAATTTGAAATCAATGAAGGCTTACAAATTGACCCTGCAACTTATTTTACCGTTAATAATACGCGTTTAAAAATCGATAAAGATTTTTTTCCAATGGCAACGAGTGCATCTTTACAAGTTGCAGGTAAACCAGCCATGGCACTCCAGGAAAAAGGGCAGCCATGGTTTAAAGACATCAAAGAAACGCTGGAAGAAAATAAATCCAATCCTCACTTTGATGTAGAGGCATGGATTAAAAAAGAGGTTACAACAGCTACAGTAAAAGGCGCCACCGCTTTTATATTATACAACACTGGATCTCTTGTTGACAATATTCAGTTTAATAAAAATGATAAATCAGGTGCATTTTCCATTCCTGTAATTTACCTGACACAGGCAGGGCTTCAACATTTTACAGATCCCTCAGCTACTTTACAACTTGAATTAGGGGTGCGCATTGTAGAGAAAAAAAGGCCTGCAACAAATGTGGCTGCATATATTAATAACGGCGCCACTAATACCGTTGTAATTGGCGCACACTATGATCACCTGGGTTACAACGAAGATAAAAATGCATTAGACACGGGGCATGTTATTCATAACGGCGCAGACGACAACGCCAGTGGTACTGCTGCTTTGCTCGAAATAGCCAGGTTATTAAAACAAAAATCACCGACGCATCATAACTATTTATTCCTTCATTTTTCGGGAGAAGAATTAGGACTGTTAGGAAGTAAATATTGGATAGAAAATCCGACAACAACTGCTCCCATCAATTATATGATTAACATGGATATGGTAGGCCGTTATGACACTTCTCATAAATTAACGGTGGGTGGTTATGGTACGTCGAGTAAATGGGGTCAAATTTGGAAATCGCTATCAACACCTCTCGTTGTAAAATTTGATAGTACAGGTAGTGGCCCAAGTGATCATGCTAGTTTTTATAGAGCAGGTGTTCCGGTTCAATTTTTCTTTACAGGAAGTCATCCCGATTACCACAAAGCTTCAGATGATGCAGATAAAATAAATTACGAAGCCACTGCAAATATTGTAACACTCGCTTATCAAATGATGGGTATCACAGATAGTTTACCTAAACTAGATTTTATTAAAACAACAGAGCCTCAAATGGGCCGTAGCACTAAGTTTACGGTGAGTTTGGGTGTTATTCCAGATTATGGATATAGTGGGACGGGGATGCGTATTGATGGCGCAAGCCCGGGTAAATTCGCGGAAAAATTAGGCTTACAAGCAGGCGATATATTGCTACAACTTGGCGACTATAAATTTGTAGACGTAAATAGTTATATGCAAACCCTTAGTAAGTTTAAAAAAGGAGACCAAACTACGCTACGCATAAAACGTGGCGCCAACGAAATAAGTTTTTCCGTTTCATTTTAATGGATGCAGTAAATTAATGCTATGAAACTCAAACTAAATATTGATGAGCTTAACGAAGATTTTTTTGACGACACGCGTTTATTAGGCATCATTGCGCCTATAAAAAGTCATCAATTTTGTTTGCAATTGAATAATCAATTGGGCCATCAATTTAGACTCAATCCGGCCATCGAAATTCACCTTAAAAAAAAGGAACGTAGCTATTATTTTAGTATTTACGAATCCAAAGAACCCAATAGTTTTTTAGTACACTATTTATACCACAACCATTGCGATGGTGAATATTTGTTACCAGAGTTTAGACACATGGACTTTTTGTGGCTCACAAAAGGTGATTTTGTGGACGATGAAAAATGCAATTGGATCAAGCAAACCGTAAAAGCATTAAATGGTGTTCAAATGGTAGCAGAGCTTACCAATGAGCAAATAAAAAACAAAGGCAACATGGTTTTTTAGCGTTTGGTATTAACATTTAATTTTTTACCACTACTACTTTTTCACCCGCCGCTTCTAATACACCAATGGGTTCGATAAATGCCTCAAGACCATTTTTTGTAAATACATCTTTTATGATGTCTACTGCACTAGGATCTACGGCTACAAGTAATCCTCCGTTTGTTTGCGGATCTGGTAACATGCTAAATGCTTCCATGACATTTACGCCTGGATCAAAACTTGTTTTTGTGCTATAACAATTCCAGTTTCGGTACGTGGCGTCTGGCACCATGCGATTGGCTAAATATTTTTTAGCAGCCTCTATCATTTTAATTTTCGAATAAAAAATAAGCGCACTAAGTCCACTGCCTTCAGCCATTTCAATTAAGTGGCCAAGTAGTCCAAACCCAGTGATATCAGTGAGTGCGTGCACTTCTGGTATGCCACCAAGTATTTCACCAATTTTATTAAGTGTTGTTAACTGCTCAATAAATGGTGCAAGATCTTGTGGTTCTAAGGCGTCTCTTTTTTGAGCAGTTGCAAGTATACCTACGCCAATTGGTTTTGTTACAAAAAGAACATCACCCTGTTTTGCAGTATTGTTTTTTTTGAGGTTTGCAATAGGGGTAATGCCTGTTACTGCTAATCCAAAAATGGGTTCGGTACTATCTATACTATGTCCACCGGCTAGTGGAATGCCTGCTTCTGCGCAAATACTTCGAGCGCCCTCTAACACTTCTGCTGCAAGGGTTGCAGGAATTGTATTCACTGGCCAACCTAGTATGGCAATAGCCATCAGTGGCTTTCCGCCCATGGCATAGACATCACTAATGGCATTGGCGCTTGCAATTTTTCCAAAAGCATTTGCGTCATCTACAATGGGTGTAAAAAAATCGGTGGTGCTAATAATGGCTTGACCATTACCCATATCATAAGCAGCTGCATCGTCTTTACTTCCGTAGCCAACGAGTAAATTTTTGTTTTCAATTTTTGGTAACGAAGAAGCTAAAATTGTTTCTAATACCGCTGGTGCAATTTTGCATCCGCATCCTGCGCCATGAGAAAATTGTGTCAATTTTATGGTTGAAGACATGTTGTTGTTTTTAAATTATGATAACCACTTTATAGCACCAAGGGCATGCGATTGTTTGATCCCATTTTCGGTTTCAATTTCTAAATGTCCATTTGGCAACACGCTGCAAATGGTAGCAGTTATTTTTTGACCCTCAATTTCTAATGTAACCTGCGCCCCTTTTTTATAAAGTACATCGTTATAAAGCGCAAGCAGGGCGTCAGGCCCTTTATGAATTACTATTTGCAATGCGGCTTCTATATGGACACATAATTCTTTTGCAAGTGCAGGTACCTGAAATGTTTTGCCGGTAATTTGTTTGAGTGAAACGGCTTTGTTCAAATCCGTTCCAAACTCTGTTTGATTGATATTAACCCCCATTCCTGCAATGCTCCACTGCCAGATAGGACCTCTAAAGCTATTTTCAATTAAAATACCCGCTGCCTTTCTGTCACGCCAATAGATATCATTGGGCCACTTGATGCTGGTTTCGTCACCGGCATATGTAATAAAAAAGTTAAAACATCCTACTGCCACGAGCATACTCACCACGGATGGCTCTAGTGCTAAACCATCAAAAACAAGCTTTTTGGGGTCCAAAACCACCGATAATAGTATGTTTTGCCCCGTTTCAGCCTCCCAAACCTTTCCCATCTGGCCCTTTCCTGCCCATTGTTTTTGCGCAAGAAAAGCAGCGCCATGCCCAGCCAAGTTTGTCTTAACTTGGTTCATGGCATAGATGTTGGTACTATCTACTTCAGTTAATTCTGTAAATGGTAAACCGATGGGTGTATTTAAGCCTGCTGAAGCCAAAGAATTAGTATT
>JBIKIS010000104.1:0-7271 GCA_044361485.1 Sediminibacterium sp. | reverse complement strand
GAGCTACGTCTAAATCAAATTATTAATCACTAAATAACTGTATTGTTGGAACCCCTTTCTGTTTTAAAAAATCGACCAAAAAGTACGATTACCCGGTTAACGAAAAGCTCAAAAATTCTAAAAACGATCATTAATGCCATTTTAGATAAAAAAGGTGAGCATGTTGTAAGTTTAGATCTACGCAAAATTGAAGAAGCTGCAGCCGATTTTTTTATTGTTTGCCAGGCCTCTAGTACCACACAAGTGCGTGCCATTGCTGATCACATAGAGGATGAGGTAAAACAAGCATGTGGCGAAAATCCCTATAAACACGAAGGACGAAAAGCATTACAATGGGTAATCATTGATTACGTGAATGTAGTGGTGCACGTGATGCATCCAGAAGCTAGAGAATTTTATAAATTAGAAGAAATGTGGAGTGATGCAGTATCACAAATCCACGAATAATAGAAAGTATATGTCAGAAGAGAAACAACCAAAATTTAATTTTCAAGACAAAGGTAAAGGCGGCAAAAAGACCCCTAAGTTCAATATCTATTGGATTTATGGCGTCGTTATTGTTGGCCTATTGGTGTCTCAGTTAATGAATTTTTCGCCAGAATTAAAAAAGACCACCGAGCAGGAGTTTAAACAACAAATGCTTTTAGCAGGGGATGTTACCAAACTTGATTTTGTAAAAAACAAAGATGAAGTTCAGGTGTACATTAATGGCGACAGTCTTAAGAAAGAATTCTACGTTAAAAAATTTGGTGTGGTATTACCTAAAGAAAAAGTAAAGGGTGCGCCATTATTTGTTTTTGAAGTATTGGATTGGAAATCTTTTGACGAAAATCTACAAAAATTTACAGAGCAACATCAATTACCAGAAGTTAAAAGAGATATTGTAAAAGCTGCAGACTGGATGGGTGGCGTACTTCAATCTATTTTTACGCTTGTGATCATTGTAGTGGTTTGGTTACTACTCATGCGTAAAATGGGCGGTGGTGCTGGCGGTCCGGGCGGTGGCGCTGGTGGTATTTTTAATATTGGAAAATCTAAGGCAACTTTATTTGATAAGGGCGCTAAAGTAAATATCAATTTTGGAGACGTTGCTGGACTTGACGAAGCCAAAGTGGAAGTGATGGAAATTGTTGACTTCCTAAAAAATCCAAAAAAATATACTGCACTTGGTGGTAAAATTCCAAAGGGCGCCCTACTAGTAGGCCCTCCAGGTACCGGTAAAACATTGCTTGCTAAAGCCATGGCTGGTGAAGCACAGGTTCCTTTCTTTAGTTTAAGTGGATCTGATTTTGTGGAGATGTTTGTTGGTGTGGGTGCAAGTCGTGTGCGTGATTTATTTAAGCAAGCAAGAGAAAAAGCACCTTGTATTATTTTTATTGATGAAATTGATGCGATAGGTCGTGCACGTGGTAAAAATGCCATGATGAGTAACGATGAGCGTGAAAATACCTTAAACCAATTATTAGTAGAAATGGATGGTTTTGGTGGTGATACTGGCATTATTATTTTAGCCGCAACCAACAGGCCAGACGTATTAGACTCTGCACTATTAAGACCAGGACGTTTTGATCGTCAAATTTCGATAGACAAACCAGACGTTAAAGGCAGAGAAGAAATTTTTAAAGTGCACCTTGAACCTATCAAAATTTCTGAAGCACTTGATTTACATAAACTAGCAGAACAAACACCTGGATTTGCAGGTGCTGATATTGCAAACGTTTGTAACGAAGCAGCGTTAATTGCTGCACGAAAAGGAAAAGAATCTGTAGAGATGATTGATTTCCAAGACGCCATTGACCGTGTGATTGGTGGACTTGAAAAGAAAAATAAAATCATAGCGCCGCACGAAAAATCTATCATTGCTTACCACGAAGCAGGCCACGCTGTTTGTGGTTGGTTTTTAGAGCATGCGTATCCGCTTTTAAAAGTTACCATTGTACCTCGTGGTACGGCTGCCCTTGGTTATGCGCAGTATACCCCAACCGAGCAGTACCTCTACAATACCGATCAGTTAATGGATCAAATTTGTATGACACTCGGTGGTAGAGCAGCAGAAGAAATATTCTTTGGAAAAATTTCTACTGGTGCTTCCAACGACTTACAACAAATTACGCGTATTGCTTACAGTATGGTTACTGCATATGGTATGAATAGCAAAGTAGGTAATGTGAGTTACTACGATCCGTCTCAAGAAAATACCTTTACCAAACCATACAGCGAAGAAACGGGTAAAATTATTGACCACGAAGTGCGCGGTATTATTGAAGATGCTTATCAGCGAACACTTCAATTACTTCGTGATAAAAAAGAAGCGGTTGAAATTTTAGCAAAAGAATTGCTCGCTAAAGAAGTGTTGCATAAATCTGACGTCGAAGACTTAATTGGTAAAAGACCTTTTGAAGAAAAAAAGATTGTTGAAGTAGAGGCGGTACCTGAAGAGGTTGCTCCACAAGAAGCTGCTTCAGCAGTAGAAGCTCCTGCTCCTGAAGCACCTGCTGCAACAGACGATCAAAAACCAACAGAAGAATCTATTTAATAGTTGAAGGATGGCTAAAAGCGCAAGAGAAAATATTTTACATAAGATAAAACAGGCACTGGCGAAGCCAGTGCCTGTGCCATTTTCGGCGGTTGATACGGTTTCCACAACATACCCCACCACCCAAGAAGACCTTTCGGTTTTGTTTGCCGAAAATTTTTCTGGCTTACAAGGCAAGTTTGCATTTTGTGCCAGCGAAAAAGAACTCGCTTCACAGTTAAGCATGCTTTTTATTCAGCGCAATTGGAAGCAAACCTATTGTCGCGAAAATGCTTTAATTGAAATGTTAACCAAAGCAGGTTTTGGTGGCATGCAATCAGAAGATTTAGAATATTGCGATGCGGCTATTACCAGTTGCGATAATTTAATTGCCCGAACCGGAAGTATGATACTTTCTGCGGGACAACAAAGTGGTAGAACGGTAAGTGTGTATGCGCCAATTCATATTTGTATCGCTTATACCGATCAAGTGGTGTATGATATTTCAGATGGTTTAAAATCTATTACAAAACATTATGGCAATCAGTTGCCTTCGCTTATAACACTTGCCAGTGGTCCTAGTAGAACGGCAGACATTGAAAAAACACTGGTAGTAGGCGTGCATGGTCCTAAAGAAGTGTACTGTTTTTTAGTAGACAGAAATAATTAAAAGCACATGACAACCACCATTCATGCTTCTTCTAGCCGTAAAATTTATTTGCTCTCGGATTTTCATTTGGGTGCCCCTAATTATGATGCTAGTTTGGAACGTGAAAAAAAGGTGGTGGCGTTTTTGCAATCTATCGAAGACAGCGCTGCAGCAATTTTTATTGTAGGTGATATTTTTGATTTTTGGTTTGAGTATGATCATGTAGTGCCCAAAGGTTTTGTGCGTCTACTCGGACAAATTGCCAAGCTCACAGATAAAGGTATTCCGGTACACGTATTTACAGGCAATCATGACCTATGGATGCGTCATTATTTTGAAGAAGAATTAGGTTGTAAGGTATACCACGGCCCACAGGTATTTCATTTTAATGACAAAGCCTGTTACATTGCCCACGGTGATGGTTTAGGCCCTGGTGATGCTGGTTATAAGTTTATTAAAAAAATATTTACCAATCCTATTTGCAAGTGGTTGTTTAAGTGGGTGCATCCCGATATGGGAGTTGGCATCGCCAATTATTTTAGCCGAAAAAGTCGTGCAATAACGGGTAATGCCGATGCACAGTTTTTAGGGGAAGAAAATGAGTGGCTGATTTGTTACAGTAAAGAAATTTTACAAAAACAGCATTACGATTATTTAATTTTTGGACATCGTCATTTCCCACTTGATCTCACTATTGGTAATAGTCATTATATTAATTTAGGAGACTGGATTCAGAATTTTACGTACGCTAGTTTTGACGGTGAAAAAATGGAAATTGACATATGGAACAAAAAATATTAGATAACACGGTACAGGCATACCTAATTGTTATAGGTACGATATTAGTGACCCTTCTTTTTAAAAGACTCATCTCTAAATTTTTAGCGAGTAAGCTTTTTAAACTCATTACCAATAGTAAACACAATGTGCCCAAACAATCTTTTTTAGATTTAGTGGTACAACCACTTGGTACTTATTTATTATTGACTATCTCCATGATTGCCATTGATAAATTAAAGTTTCCAACTGCTTTTGAATTTACCGTATACAAAACAAATACCCGACAAATTTTAGATGCGCTGATGAATGGCGCACTTGTAATCGTATTTATTTGGTTATGCCTTCGTGTTATTGATTTTATGGCGATGGTATTAGAAGAACGTGCCAATATAACCAAAGACCAACAAGACAATCAGCTGATTATATTTTTTAAAGATTTTTTTAAAGTCATTCTTATTATTATTGGTGTGCTTCTTGTTTTAAAATTCTCTTTTAATAAAAATATAGGCAGCATTTTAACCGGATTAAGTTTAGTGGGTGCGGCTGTAGCCCTTGCTACGAGAGAGAGTATGGAAAATTTAATTGCCTCTTTTATCATCTTTTTTGATAAGCCCTTTACGGTGGGCGAGCAGGTAAAAGTAAATGGATTTACGGGCACCATAGAAAAAATTGGACTTAGAAGTACGCGTATTCGCACCAACGAAAAAACCTATATCTCTGTTCCCAACAAACAAATGGTAGATACCATTGTAGACAATATTAGTTTGCGTACACAGCGTAAAACCGAATTACAATTAGAGCTTTCATTAAGTGCAACTGCTAGTACATTGCAAGCCTTACTAACTGCTATGCGTAGTTATTTAAGTGCGCAAAAAATTGACAGCTATCAGGTGCATTTGCATGATACTGGGAAACAGGCACACATTGTAATGGTAGAATATTTTTCATCAGCTGCTGATGAACACGAAGCTTACTTAATGCTTCGCGAAAAAATAAATATGGCTTTTATTGAAATTTTAGAAGCCCACAAAATTGAGTTAGCGGCTTCAAGTACCGATGTTGTGGTAAAGCAGTCTTAACCGCTACGAAAGCAGTAGCGCGATTTAAATTAGTGAAGCCCTGCTTTTAATTCCAGTAAAAAAGTTTTGAACTTTGTTAGGGTTTGTACCAGCTGCGCCTGTGTATCGGCCTGCGATTTATTTTGTTTCAAATAGGTTCTGGCGCCTTCTATCGAATATTTTTTTTGACGTAGTAGAAAATAAATGATTTGTAAATTTTTAATGTCTTCTACTCTAAATAAGCGGTCGCCTTTTCTTGTTTTGCGGGGCTTTAAAATATCAAATTCATTTTCCCAGTAACGCAGTAAAGAGGTATTTACTTTAAACCAACTCGCTACTTCACTAATGGTGTAATATAATTTTTGTGACAATACTTTTTCGTCTGGGATTTCTATTAAATCAATTTCGGTATCTATTTCACTGTAGGATTTGCGACCTCTTTTGCCTGCTATTTTTTCTATGGTAACACGGGGCTGTCTAGGTCTTTCAACATAAGCAGGCTCTTCATAAGCAGGCTCTTCATAAGTAGGTTCAACAGTAACAGGCTCGGGAGCAATAGGAGCCGGCGTTTCCACTAACGAAGCCACCTCAGGTACGGCCTTGGGTTTCGCCTTCTTTTTTTCTTTAACCCCTCCAATATCTTGGGCAGGGCCGCCAAATAAGTCTAACTGTTGCAGCTTTGATTGCATGTTGTAAAAGTATGATAAGTATTTAGCCCTATAGCACCCTAATGTGCCTCCGTGGAAAAGATGTAAGTATCTTTGCATCCAATGAAAATCGCAGTCACTTTAGTGGGTATCCGTGATACCAATTTTTCTAGCGTTGGTCGTTTCATTTGGAAATGGCTCGAAACGGAGATTCATGCCCATCCAGCACATCAGTTTATTTTACTTTCTGATACCGCGCAACCCACCAGTTTTGTAGGTGCGCCCAATTGTAGTTGGATCAAAACAAAATATGATCGTAACAGTTTTGTGGCAGAAAAAATATGGTATGAAGTAACGGCGCCTAAACTGCTTAAACCTATACAACCTGCTCTGTGGCTGCAATTGACTGGCAGGTATTCGGGGCGTACCACCATCCCTCAAATATGTTTTTTTGAAGGGAACCTAACCAAATTTCAACACTACTTTTTTAAACAGAACGTACATAAAGTAAAACAGTGGCTTGTTTTAGAAAATAAGGCTGCACAGCAATTAGAGGCGCAATTTGGAATTTCAAAAGAGCGAATCGCATCTATTCCAATAGTTCCATCCTCCGAAATTTATCCTATCGATTACAATTTGCAACAGATGTATAAGGGTACCCATGCTGGCGGAACCGAATACTTTTTAGCCGTGGCTTTTGAGGACAAAAGCAGTATTGGGCTTTTGCAAGCGTTTTCTCAATTTAAGAAATGGCAACAGAGTAATATGAAACTGTTATTGGTTCCATCAAATGGAATCCAACGTTCTTTTTTGGAAGAAAAATTGCGCACCTATAAGTACAGGGCCGATGTTGTAATCGTGCCAGCCGGCCTCACCGTACATAACTGGTATCAACTCGTTTCTAGTGCTTATGCAGTGGTTTTAATAGCTGATAGTGCTGCTGCTTATTTAATAGCATTGGAAGCGGCTAAAGCGGGTGTGTCCATTGTTGCCGCGGACTTATTTGCAAAGGAAATGCATATTGAAGATATGGTGACTAGGTATCCAGAAACTTCGCCAGCTAGTATTGCCGAAGCCCTTTTGGTGGTGTATAAAAATGAAAAAATAAAAGGAGAACGCACACAAAATGGGCTATTATTCTTACAAAATATCAATTTCACCACACCCCTTTATTTATTTAAAGAATTATAGGCGTAGCAATAAGATGCTTTAGGCTTATTTTTGCAAAAATGTACCATATGACAAGACAATCCAATATCAATATTGAAGTTCATCTAGATGAAAATAAAGTACCACAGGATATTAAGTGGAATGCTTCCGACAGTACCGCCGATATGGCTCAATCTGCAAGAGCCATGATGTTGGCGTTTTGGGATGCTGCCGATAAATCAGCACTGCGTATCGATTTATGGACCAAAGACATGATGGTAGATGAAATGGCCGATTTTTATTACCAAACATTTATGGGCATGGCAGACACTTTTATTCGAGCAACTCAAGATCAGGTACTAGCAGGCGAAATGAAAGATTTTGCAAAGTCGTTTTATAAAAAATTTAGAGACAGTCAAATTCAAAAAAATAAATAATTACCATACTATGGCAACTTTAGAAGAACAAGTAAT
>JBIKIS010000006.1:0-28738 GCA_044361485.1 Sediminibacterium sp. | reverse complement strand
GGTATTTAAACCTTCATCCATCCAAGACCACTGACGCTCATCTGAGTTCACAATCATTGGGAAGAAATTATGTCCCACTTCATGAATGATTACGCCAATCATACCAAGCTTTGTAGCTTCGCTGTAGGTACCATCTTTGTTGGTACGACCGTTGTTAAAACAAATCATTGGATATTCCATACCATTTGATGCTTCAATACTTTGTGCTACAGGATATGGATAAGGAATTGAAAATTTAGAATAAGAACGAATGGTATGCGCTACTACTTTAGTAGAGTATCTTCTCCATAAATTGTACGCTTCTTTAGGATAGCCACTCATACACATCACTTTCTTGCCTTCTACATAAGTTGGCATGGCATCAAAAACAAACTTACGGCTCGCTGTCCAAGCAAAGTCACGCACATTGTCTGCTTTAAATACCCAAGTTTTTTTAGCAGTGCTTTTTTGCTTTTCTGCATTTTTAGCTTCTTCAAGTGTCACTACTTCAACTACATCTTTTGCAGTTTGCGCCGTCTTCCAACGCGCTAACTGTGCAGGCGTTAAAACCTGTGCATAGTTTTGACACTCCCCTGTTCCCATAATTACGTGGTCGGCAGGTGCAGTGATAGACACGTTATAATTACCAAAGGTTAAAGCAAATTCGCCTCTACCTGTAAATTGGTGGTTTTGCCAACCCTGAAAATCAGAGTATACGCAAAGTCTTGGGAACCACTGTGCCATGGTAAACACGCTGTTTCCATCTTCAGGAAATAATTCGTAACCACCTCTACCTCTAAACACCATACGATCAGAAATCTTGTATGACCATGTGATATTGAAAACAAATTTTTGACCTGGTTGTAATGTTGTTGGCAAATCAACACGCATCATGGTTTGGTTGATGGTGTACTTTAAAGCCTTACCGGTAGCATCTGTAATTTTTGAAATAATATGACCATAGCCATTGTCTTTTTTTGCATCCTCTAACGCTTTAATTGATTCTTGAGAAACCTGACGAAGAGAACTTCCGTCCTGAAAATCAGCTTTATTTACGGTGCTGTGCTCATTTTCGTCGAGCTGTAACCATAAATAAGTTAACGCATCTGGAGAGTTGTTAAAATACGTAATGGTTTCACTTCCTTTCAATAAAAGGTTGGCTTCATCAAGCTCACACTTGATGTTGTAGTCGGCACGTTGTTGCCAATATTTAGGCCCAGGTGCACCACTCGCAGTTCGATACTCGTTGGGCGTAGATAAAATAGTGCCTAACTGCTCAAACTTATTTCCGTGGTTTGAGGTTGGGTTGTTTTGAATGTTTTGCGCAATCGATACAGTGCACACTGCAACAAACATTAAAAATGCAAAAAATTGCTTCATAGCATAATGGATTAAAGATGAAAATACCGCTCAATGGCCATTTGAAGAGAAAGTGTAAGGATGCCACCACTGACAATCAAAATAAAGTCTCTTCGAGGGGCTTTTAAAAGCGTTACGAATATAAATGAAATAACTAAAATAGCCATCACAATAAGAATTTGGCCTATTTCAAGCCCCACATTAAAGGCCAGTAAGGCTGGGGCGATATTTTGCTGCAATCCCAACAGGCTTTTTAGGTAAAAACTAAACCCTAACCCGTGAATTAGGCCAAAAAATAGGGCAAAAAAGTAAATCACCGGAAATTTGGAGTAAAAACTAAACTGCTTAACAAACATATTACTAATTGCTGTAATAAGTATAGTCACGGGAATTAGAAATTCAATCCAATTGGTCGAAAAATCGAGGTAATTAAAGACACTTAAAACAAGGGTAACCGAATGACCAATGGTGAATGCGGTAACAAGAATTAACCATTTTTTCCAATCAGATAGTTGATACCGGATACACAATGCAGCAACAAATAAAATATGATCCATGCCAGACAAATTGGCGATATGATTGAATCCTATTTGGGCATACATCCAAAACTCATGCATAAAAATCAAATTTTAGTTAGACATTTGTTGTCAAGATCAGGACATTATGGTAAATATACTAATTCATTGGACGCTCACTAGCCTTTTGGCCGTTTTGCACCCATTTTTTGTGTCTGTTATAGATATCACCCATAATCCAAAAGAAAGAAGCATTGAAATGAGTGTGCGCATTTTTAATGAAGACTTAGAAAAAACACTCCAAAAATATACGAATGTCAAAATCGATATCCTACAACCAACTAATAGAGATTTTGTAAATGAAGAAATTCAAAAATACATATCAAAACACCTCACCGTTATTGTAAATGGTAAACCCATTAGCTATAAAATTATTGGTTTTGAACAGCAAAAAGAAAGCACCTGGTGTTATTTTGAAGCACAAAATATGAATAGTGCCAACACCGTAGGAATAGACTGCGATATATTATACGATTTAGAAAACACGCAAGTGAATATCATACATGTAAAAAGTAAAGGCGTAGAAAAAACATACAAGTTGGATTACCCCAATAAAACCGCAAATTTTACTTTCTAGTTAATCCTCATCACTTAGCGTTACAAGAATTTTATCGATACGGTGCTGATCCATATCTACAATTTCAAACGTAAATATTTTCCAAGTTAGTATTTCGCCCGTAGTTGGGATTTTTTCCAATGAATGAATGATAAAACCTGCTAGCGTATCAAACTCCTGATCCCCTTGCAGCATAAACTCAGTTTTATCAAAATAACTTAAGAAATCATAAAACGGAAGCTGAGCGTCAATTAAATAAGTACCATCAGCCCTTTTTAAAATTTCATAATCATGGTCTTCCTCTTGAGGAATATCCCCAACTATAGCTTCAAGAATATCATTTAATGTAATCAAGCCCTCTATCGACCCGTATTCATTAACAATAAAACAGTGGTGAATTTTTGATTGTTTAAAACTTTCTAACACTTGATACGCCGAGTTGTTTTCAGGAACATACTTGGCTTCTTTTGCAATGTCACGCACCAATTGTGCGCCATCCGCTACAAATAAATCTTTGAGTGATACCACCCCTTTAATTTGATCAATACTACCCTCACATACAGGATACATGGAGTGCAAACTTTGAGGCATATTGGCTCTAACTTGAGCAACCGTTTTAGTGGACTCCAACCATAAAATATCACTTCGGTGCGTCATCAATGATGTAATGTTTCTATCACTTAAATGAAACACCCTTTCAATAATTTCTTGCTCCGCTTCCTCTATCGTTCCTTGCTCGGTACCTTCACTAATAATCGCCTTAATTTCTTCTTCTGTTACCTGATTGTCGTTGGGCTTCATGCGCAAAATGCGCATGATTAAATGAGACGAAGCACTTAGTAACCATATAAATGGATACATAATAAATGTAACCGATTGCATCACGACCGACACCGATTTTGCAATACCTTCTGGATTGCTTAATCCAATTCGCTTGGGTACTAGTTCACCTAGCACCAATGAAACATAGGTCAGTAAAATTACAATGAGAAGTGTTGCTATTGTTTGTGCATAAGGTGCAATAATTGAAAACTGAGTTAACCAATTTGTAAGGGGTTCTTTAAAAGTACCCCCCGAATAAATACCCGTTAAAACACCCACAAGTGTAATACCAATTTGTATGGTAGATAAAAATGTATCGGGGTGATTGGCTAATTTAAGTGCACGCTTAGCATCTAAATCTCCTTTGTCTGCCTGAGCCTCTAACCTAGCCTTACGCGCAGAAACAAGGGCAATTTCGGCCATAGAAAAGAACCCATTAATAAGTATCAGTCCTAGAATTATAAAAATCTCTGTCATTGAGGTAGGTTCGTTTGATGTAGGTCTACTTTGCCAAAGTTACGATAATATACGGGGTTACTTCTTTATCTCTTGTAGCCGGATTTAAAAAAGGTAGCGTAAGCATACTCACCCCAAAATAAGCGTTTTTATGCAAAATGCTAGATCCTGGAAATTGTTGCTGAAGCTTGGGAAAGCTCGAAGCTTTAGTAATGAGTATTTGCCCTGGTGTTAACAGACTACTATCAAAAATACGTTCAAACGAATGATTGCCGTAAAAATGCAGTGCCCTACTCTCATCAATCTCGTACAAGTAAATACTAGTTTTGGGTAATTTATTTTGATTGATGAATGCAGCAGCAGAAACACCCAGCTCGTACTTTAAAAGCCTTGGATAAAAAGACGTATTTAATATAAAATTAACCCCAAGTATAGTATACAGGGCTAGTGAAATAAACTTTGGCGTTTGCCCTTTGTAAAAAAGCAACAAGTACAAGAAATAGACACTGCCCATGATGGTAACTATTTTAACATAAACAGGCATGTCTATAAAAACAAACAGTACAATCATAATTGCAGCAGCCCACAACAATGTAAATATGAATCCATGAAAATAGAGTGCTACTTTTTTAAGTTTCAAAAATCCATCCGAAAAATAAAATTGATGTAACCCTTTTGCTGTAACGATTGCAGCGAGTGGTAGTACTACAAAAATATAATGCGGCAGTTGCGCCTGACTTCTTGCAAGCATACAATAGGTAGCAATAAATCCACCCGCCGCAATAAACTCCTCATGATTCTGTAGTTTAAACCTAGATTTTATAATGTCTTTGACAGATATCACCAGCGCTATTAAAAATATAAAAATCCATGGCAAAAAACTCCAAAGCATATTTTCCAATAAAAATGTAAAATGATTCATTTCATTGAATACATTTTCACCAGTATACCTTCCAAAACTTTGGGTCCAGTAATAAAAACGAAGCCCCGACTGTATGGGTACGCCATGAATTATTTTTCCTGGATGTAAATCAAACTGCGTGTAAAGTCCAATGCTCATTGGGATAAGCAGCACGCCTACAATAACAATGCCAATGATATATTCCCACCTAAAAAACTGCTTCCAATTGCGCTGCAATAAAAAATGTATTGCAAAACTTACACCCGGAACCACAATGGCGATTGGCCCTTTTGTTAACATGCCAAGTCCAATACCCATAAAAGCCATCACAAAATGTTTCCAAAGATTACTTTGGTACCAGGCCGCTAACTGCCAAATACTAAACATCACAAATCCCATGAGCATGGTATCACACCTAACGTCGTGTGCCATTAAAATAAAGGCTTGTGACGAAGCAAGTACTAAAACGGATAGCTGCGCCGTTAGCTCATTGTAATATAATAGTGTAAACTTGTACACCGACCATAGCGCCAGAGCCAAACACAAAATGGAAGGTAAACGGTAGGCCCAGTCATGCACCCCAAATAGCTGGATACTACAGGAAGATAACCAAAATAACAAAGGGGGTTTATCTAAGTAATCTTTTCCTAAATCATAGAGTTGCAAATAATTACCGGCACTAGCCATTTCCCTACTCATAGATGCGTATTGTGCTGCATCTATATCAATTAAAGGGATGCCGAGCATTCCTATCACGCATACCACAGAGGCGGCCACCAACGAAAAAATAAAATATTTTTGACTCATGCGCTTATATGTAATGGATCTGATTTTTGATAGACCCAACAAACAAAATGTCCTATTGCAAATCCAAGTAATGCACCAAATATTACATCTAAAGGATAATGAACCCCAACATAAACCTGAGCATAACAAATTAATGCCGCCCAAATAAAAATCAGGTATTTCCAATTACCAAATAAACGACCAAGGGTTACAAACAAAAAAGTAGCGACCCCAAAATGATTGGTGGCATGTGATGATGTAAAACTATAACCGCCCGAACAATGATCCAATAATAACCTTACTTGATCCGAAAACAATGGGTCAGCACAGGGCCTTGGACGTTGCACCCAATTTTTAATAATGCTACTGCTTAATTGATCCGTTAATAAAACCGTGATAAATGCAAACAACAACCACACCCACCCTTTTTTACCAAAATTGACAAATACAAAAACAATTAAAAATAAATAGAACGGGATCCAAAAAGTTGATTCTCTAAAAAAAGGCATGATTGTGTCGAGCCAAGGATGCGTTGCAACACGATTGATGTATACAAACAAACTTTGATCAATTGATTGCAAGGATTCAAAAAAAGAAGACATAAACAACAACTTAATAATTAAAGATACTAAGAAATCGAATGCTTTTGAGCCACTAAAATGAGACGATCAGAACGCTCAGGTTCAAATACATTGAGCTGATAGTCGCCAAAAGTTGCCATTATTTGTAGGCCTGCTTTTTGCATAAAAACAGTAAAATCTTGTAGGTTGTACTTTCTAACACGCTCTTCAAAAATCCCCATCACTTCATGAGATGTAGCATCAACAACTTTGATTTCTTTAAATAAATAAAGATCATCCTGCCATTTTTTGGTATGAAATATTAAATGATCCATTTGAAGCATCGTATCATTACCGTTTGTATCTTCTATCAATCCAACATTTAAATAATCGATGATCAGGGTGCCATTCTCTTTTAAATTTGCCGCCATAGCACTGATGGCCAATTGGTGCTCTTCGTGGGTATCAAAGTAGCCAAAACTTGTAAAAAAATTAAAGGCATAATCGAAATGATTGGCTTGAAAAGTTTCCCGCATATCATGACAAAAAAATTGCAACCCCTTGGTTTTCATATTTGATGCTGCTTCGATAGATGCAGGCGACAAATCAATACCAGTAACATCATATCCCGCATCAAATAATGCCTTACTATGCCTCCCCTTTCCACAAGCAATATCAAGCATTGTTGCATGTGGTAACGGCTTCAAATAAGCGATCAAATTATCAATAAACTGTAAGGCTTCTGTATCATCACGGTGCTGATACAATGTGTGATAATAGCTAGAATTAAACCAATCTGAAAACCAGCCCTTTTTACGCATATAAATGTTTAAAACTCATGCGAAATTAGGGTAAGCAAAGCAACAAATTTGATTTATGTTTGCAGCTTTAATGAAAAAGTGATATGGCATTAATTAAAAGCATTTCAGGCATTAGAGGCACTATTGGAGGTGTCCCAGGAGAATCCTTAAGTCCACTAGACATTGTTCGTTTTGCTGCAGCCTACGGTTCATGGCTTTTAGAGCACACCAATGGCAATAAAAAAGTTGTAATTGGAAGAGATGGAAGAATGAGTGGAGAAATGGTACAATCCCTCGTTGTAAACACACTAATAAGTTTAGGTATAGATGTTATAGACCTTGGTTTAAGTACAACACCTACTGTAGAAATGGCGGTTGTATTTGAGAAAGCGGCAGGTGGCATCATTTTAACGGCAAGTCACAACCCCAAAGAATGGAACGCCCTTAAATTACTCAACCACAAAGGTGAATTCATAAGCGGTGCCGATGGCGCTACCCTATTAGATATTGTAAAGGCAGACAATTACAATTTTGCGAGTGTAGATCATTTAGGTACTATTACTAAAAATGAAACTGCATTAGACGAGCATATCAAGGCTATTTTAGCCCACCCACTCGTAAACGTTGGAGCTATTACTGCTGGTAATTTTTCGATCGTTGTTGATGCTATCAATAGTTCAGGCGCTTTTGCTGTTCCACAATTATTAACAGCACTTGGTGTAAACCAAATAACAGTTATCAACCAAGAAGTTAATGGCAAATTTGCCCACAATCCAGAACCCTTACCAGAAAATTTAAGGGCCTTATGTAGTGAGGTTTTAAAACAAAATGCAAGCATGGGTATTGCCGTAGACCCAGATGTGGATAGGCTTTGCTTTGTTTGTGAAGACGGCACTTTATTTGGAGAAGAATATACACTGGTGGCTGTTGCAGATTATGTTTTAAAAAATAAAAAAGGAAACACGGTAAGCAACATGTCTTCTACCAGAGCGCTGAGAGATGTTACGGAAAAGCATGGTGGCACGTATACGCCAAGCGCTGTAGGGGAAGTAAATGTGGTTACAAAAATGAAAGCTACAAATGCTGTCATTGGAGGTGAAGGAAATGGTGGCATTATAGTACCTGAACTACACTATGGAAGAGACGCATTAATAGGTATTGCCTTATTTTTATCTCATTTGGCCATAGAGAAAAAAACAGTACAACAGCTTAGAAACACCTATCCCGACTATTTTATGAGTAAAAATAAAATAGAACTTACCCCGGGCATTGATCTAGAAAAAATATTTACGAGCCTTAAAGAAAAATACAAGAACCACTCTATCAACACAGAAGATGGTTTAAAAATTGATTTTGAGCAGGACTGGGTACACCTAAGATCAAGCAATACAGAGCCCATCATCAGAATTTACGCCGAAAGCAATTCTCAAAATGTGGCTGACAATATTGCTCAAAAACTAATGAAAGACATCCAGGAAGTGGCTATTTCCATACAATAAATTACAAATTCTTATCTTTGAAAACATGGAAAGGATTTACCTAGACAATGCGGCCACTACCCCATTAGACCCAGCGGTGCTTGAGGCAATGATGCCTTACATGACAACCCATTTTGGTAATCCATCTTCGATTTATAGTTATGGCCGTGAAACACGCTTGGCCATCGAAAATGCGCGAAAAAAAGTAGCCGCGTTATTAAATACCCGACCATCCGAAATATTTTTTACAAGTGGAGGAACCGAAAGTAGCAATACCGCTATTCGTGCAGCAGTGTACGATTTAGGCTGTACCCATATTATATCTTCTCCCATCGAGCACCATGCTACCAGCCATACCGTAGAATATTTGCATAAAATTGGGGCTGCCTCTTTAAGCTATGTAAAGCTTTTACCTAATGGTCATATAGATATAGATGATTTAGAATTACTCTTAAAAAATAGCAACCAAAAATGTTTGGTAACACTCATGCACGCCAACAATGAAATTGGCAACATGATTGACTTACATCAAATTGGGAACCTTTGTAATACCTATAATGCCATTTTTCATAGTGACACGGTTCAAACAGTGGGACACTTTCCTTTTGATTTAAAAAATACCCCTGTACATTTTATTACAGGTGCGGGTCACAAGTTTCACGGGCCAAAAGGGGTAGGTATATTATATATACACGAGTCTATTAAAATTAATCCAATGGTACATGGTGGTGCGCAGGAGCGCAATATGCGTGCAGGTACCGAAAATTTATATGGTATAGTTGGCTTTGCAAAAGCATTAGAATTGGCCACTGATCAATTTGAAAAAGATAGTACCTACATTCAAGGTCTTAAGCGTTACATGATGGAGCAACTTGAGCAAAGTATTGCTGGTGTAACATTTAATGGAGACCCATTGGGATCCGCTTTATACACTGTATTGAGCGTGAATTTTCCAGCTTCTAGTAAAAGTGAAATGCTATTATTTAATTTAGATATTCACCACATTTGCGCAAGTGGCGGAAGCGCTTGCAGTAGTGGCGCTAATGCCGGCTCACATGTAATTAGAGCCATTAACAATAACCCGGATATTACAACAGTTCGTTTTTCCTTTAGCAAGCACAACACCAAAAATGAAATTGATGTTGTGGTTGCCAAATTAAAGGAAATGATTTAATCCTATTTGTTTTCTTCTTTAGACATTACTTTTCCAGGAATTTGGACTGATGGATTGTACATCGTTTGCATTTGCGTGAGCGCTTGCAAATACCCTTCGGCTGTTTGTTTTTCCTGTGCCATATTATCGGCTTTCATGCCAGATAATGTATTGTAATATTTAACCTGTTGCTCTAAATCTTTTTTAACGGCTGCACTTACTTTTTGAACGAGCGCCTGATCTCCAGCCAAATAACAAGCTTCTAAAAATAAGAGAGAATTTCTATTGTGCAAGTTACCTCTACTCGTTAAGCCATATCCAAAATTGCTTTCATGCATCATTTTGTCTACTTTATTAAGTACCGCTTTTGCTTCTTCTTTTCTATTTTTTGCAGCTAAATCAATAGCAAGTTCTGCGTATGCAGAACGGATACCACCTAAGTGTCTTCTATTTTCTTCATCAAAATAAACACCTGGCTTATCGGCATTTCCAAATGCAAACTTGTTGGTTAATTTATCAAGCATCCAATCAGTGTTGACCCTGCTATTTTTAACAGGTGCCAAACGGTAGCTTAGTCCATCTCTACGCAAATACTGATCAAATCCAAGCTCTGCACCTGCATTGGTAAAGTAAATAGGACGCTTCCAATTGTTGGCAGCGATAATATTTAAAACCGCAGATTCGTTTTTCATTAACGCATTACGTGGTAATGAAAAATCGAGTGAAGACAATACACTATCCGTTGCATTTACCGTACCGTTTTTAATCGCGGCAGCTACATCAACAGGAACTGTCACATTTTTAACAGGGAAACTGTAATCATTATCTGGATTGTCTTTGCCCACATAATTTTTCATAACGTCGTATAAGTTATAAAACTTATCGTCAGGCATTGATGCGTTTGGTTTGTATTCGATATAATCACGCTTACTACCTTCAATTTGATCTGCAGACCATATCACATCAATAGCAGGGCTTTCATTTACTTTATAACGAAGTTGATTGATGTACCAATCGATACCAAGTAAACTATAATTGATTACACGAATGTCTTTTCTAATGCCTTCTACCTCCTGTGCATACCAAAGTGGGTATGTATCATTGTCACCAAACGTAAATAAAATAGCATTGGGTGCACAACTCTCTAAATAATCTTTGGCTAAATCTCTAGCAATTACTTTGTTGCTTCTATCATGATCATCCCACTCCTCACTAGCCATTAAAGCAGGTACTGCTAACAAACATACCACCGTTGCAAGTGATGCAGCAGTTGCTTGATTGATCGATTTACTTAATAATTCTTTTACCATTAAAACGCCTAAACCAATCCAAACAGCAAATGCATAAAAGCTTCCTACATATGCATAGTCACGCTCACGTGGCTGGTATCCTGCTTGGTTCAAATAAAGTACAATGGCAAAACCCGTAAAAAAGAACATTAAAAAGTTAACACCAAAATCTGTTTTCTTTTTCTTGTAGTGAAAATACATACCAAGTAATCCTAAAATAAATGGAAGCGCAAATAGTTTGTTGTGCGCCTTATTGTTTTTTAGGCTGTCTGGCATTGCAGACTGGTTACCGTATAATAACTCATCAATGGGAGTAATGCCTGTAATCCAGTTACCATCTCTTACATTGCCTGCAAACAAACCTTGGTTATCGTTTTGTTTACCTGCAAAGTTCCACATGAAATACCTGAAATACATCCAGTTTAATTGATACCCAAAAAAGTATTTGATATTATCTACTTGATTGGGAGAACGCTCATACGTACCATCCTGCAAACGATTGATGCCTAAATAGTAAGCATAATAATCGGCATGATTTTGATCATTACTTAAATCCCATACACGTGGAAATACCATTTTATCTTCTGCAGCAAAAACATATTTGCGGTCTTCACCTAGCTCAATGTATTTATCTGTAGACTTTTGATAACGCATGCCCGTGGATTTTACATCAATGGGTCTAGCACTAAATTTTTGTCCATATAACAAAGGAAAGTCACCATACTGTTCACGACCTAAGTAACCTACAAGGCTAATTGGATTGTCTACGTTGTACATATCTACAGATGGATTGGCACTGCTTCGAATCATCGTGGTCAAATAACTACTGTATCCAATCAACATAAATGTTAAACACCAGATACCAAGTCTAAGCATCGACCATCCTTTTGATGCAGCTACTTTTAATCCATACCAAATAAGTCCCGCAACTAAAACAAAGAATGCAGCGAAGCCTGTAAAAAATGGCAAGCCAAAATTATTTACAAAAATGCGGTCAAAAGTACCAGCAAATTTTACAGTGTACTGAATAACACCTACTTGTACAATTCCTGTAATTGCACAAGCAATCACAAAAAATATATAAATGCCAGCGTATGTTTTTTTAGTGCCTTTATTTAAAGACTCGAGGTAATATAGTAAACCAATGGCAGCAATGGTTCCAAGTAACATAAGTCCACCCAGTGTGCTATCCATTTCAACACCACGCTCTGGATTCACTTCGGCATTGGCTACAACGAGTCCACCGATAAAAGCAAGAACGCCACCAACACCAATGATGCGTACAAACCACTTTCTAATTAAAGCATAATTAAAACTGTCTTGTTTTTTGAAATAATAAACCATTACAATGGCAGGAATGGTTAATAGGTTTAAAAGGTGAACCCCAATAGATAGGCCCATCATAAAAAATATAAAAACAATCCACTTATCTGCATCTGCTTCACTAGCATGATTTTCCCATTTTAAAATGGCCCAAAAAACAATGGCCGTAAAAAAAGAAGACAGTGCATATACCTCACCTTCTACAGCGCTATACCAAAATGAATCACTAAATGTATACGCAAGCGCACCTACAACACCAGCACCCATTACACTAATTAATTGAGCACCAGAAACAGTGTCGGTGGTTTTAATGCCCATAATTTTGCGCGCAAAATGGGTAATGGTCCAAAACAAAAACAAAATGGTAAAAGCACTTGCAAGTGCACTCATGATATTAACAGCCTTGGCAGCCGTTAATGGATTATCACCAAATAGTACGATAAAGACACGACCAATAATTACAAATAAAGGAGCTCCCGGTGGGTGCGGAATTTGAACCTTAAAACAACTACTCACAAACTCACCACAATCCCATAAACTACCCCCAGCTTCGGCAGTCATAATGTACACAGTGGCGGCAATCAAAAACACTACCCAACCAATCAAATTATTAATTCTAGTAAAAAGCATAATTCTTCGTTTTAAAAGACAGACAAACATAACTTTTTAATCGTAAAATGTAAAGCCAAAAGGCTATTATTTCGCATTTTAAGATAGTATTAAGGGACAAAAATCCTTCTTCCTGCTTATCTTTGTGGGCTCATGAGTCAAAATAGAACCGTAGCTTTTCATACACTTGGCTGCAAACTTAACTTTTCTGAAACCTCTACCCTTTCTAGAATGCTAGAACAAGAAGGTTTTGATAAAAAAGAGTTTGAAGATTTAGCGGATGTGTACGTTATTAATACCTGTTCTGTTACAGACAATGCCGACAAAGAGTGCCGACAAATTGTACGTCGGATTCAAAAAAGAGCCCCCGAAAGTTTTGTTGTTATTACGGGCTGTTATGCGCAGTTAAAACCCGAGCAAATTGCCCAAATACCTGGAGTTGATCTAGTGCTAGGGGCCGCCGAAAAGTTTAACCTGGCTTCCCATATAAGCACCCTTTCTAAAGAGAACCCAACCACCATTTGCAGTTGTGATATTGCAGATGTAACTGGTTTTACTGCTTCTTTCTCTCAAAATGATAGAACCCGCTGCTTTTTAAAAGTTCAGGATGGTTGTGATTACAACTGCTCTTTTTGTACCATTCCTATGGCCCGGGGTAAAAGCAGAAGTGATGTAGTGGCGAATGTAGAGGAGCAGGCTAAAACAGTGGCTGCTAGCGGTGCTAAAGAAATTGTCTTAACGGGCGTTAATTTGGGAGATTTTGGTAAAGGTCCTAATGGAGAAAAACACACCGAAAGTTTTTTTGACCTCATACAAGCACTCGATACCGTAGAGGGCATTGAACGCTTTAGAATATCCTCTATAGAGCCCAATTTACTAACCCCAGAAATCATTGAATTTGTAGCAAAGAGCAATAAGTTCATGCCACATTTTCACATACCCCTGCAAAGTGGTAGTGCCGAAATTTTGGGACTGATGCGGAGGCGCTATAAAAAAGAATTGTACCAGGAGCGGATTGCACTCATTAAAAAATTGATACCACACTGCGCCGTTGGTGTAGATGTTATTGTTGGTTTTCCTGGAGAAACAGACGCACACTTTAAAGAAACATTTGACTTTTTACACGATTTAGATATTAGCTATTTACACGTGTTTACCTATTCAGAAAGAGACAATACAAAAGCATTAGAAATAAAGCCAGTAGTACCTATTGCTACCAGAAATGAACGCAATAAAGCACTCAGAAATTTATCATTTATGAAGCTTCAATATTTTACAGCACAGCATGTTGGGAGCACCCGCAAAGTGTTATTTGAAGACTTTAATAAAAATGGAATGATGGAGGGCTACACCGATAATTATATTAGAATCACAACGCCTTATAGAGCCGAGTGGGCCAATCAAATTATAGACTGGGAAATGCGCTAATAGTCATACTATATAAGGCTTACATGGGAGTGCGGGAATTCTACAACCATCACTTGACCTAAACTTTGCAACCTAACATATACCTTCTTTTTATCACTATAAGTTACCACACCTTCTCTATCCATGAATACCCCGTAGTTGATCCTGATTTTTGTATCTTCTCTAAAGCCTTCGTCAGAAATTAATTGAAGCGTAGCCTCTTTTTCGCCTAGGTACTTTTTAATCATATCTATTTCTTCTTCTCTAATAATCGCAGGCTTCCCTAAATAAAAAACGAAATTTAAGACACCATCGGTCATTTTTACTTTTGCAGATTCCGTTTCGTCGATATGTACAAATACATAGGATCTAAAAAGCGGTTCTTCAATGATTTTTTTTCGGTCGGACCACTGTTTTTCTAGCTTTTGCAAAGGACACCAACATTCTATCCCTTTTTTCTTAAGCTGGGTGTCAATTTTTTTCTCCCACCTAGGTTTGGTATAAAGCGCATACCATTTCTTTTGCTGCTCCATACTTCAATTACTTAAACACAAAACTAGACTTGGCTAGTATCATTTTATTCATCACCTTAACCGTTTCGCTAATTGGCATATCAGATGCAATAGCAGTAAGCCAAGCTTTGTAACGTTCCCCTTTATTTTTATCAGGATTGTTATAAAATTTGGTGCTATCAACAGCCACAGGCTTTACAGACAAAGGTTTTGATACTTTTTGTAATGCAGTATTTTGTTCTACTACTTTTTTAATTTTTGTTTGTAACGCCTGGTAATTTGAAAGATTCAATGGTGCATACCCTTCAGAAGTACTGGCAATCCAAGACAAATTATTTTTAAGCGTTATAAAATTAGCATCTTTTGCAACCCTTTCTTTTTCGGCGGCAATAGCAGCTTCATACACGGCACTTTGACTCCATAAAAAATAAGGCGCGGTTGCTATTCTATGAAAAGGCAGTGCAGACTCATTGTCTTTTTCTCTTAATTTTAAATACTCATAACTATCCGGTAATACGATATCAGATTCAACCCCTTTTAATTGCGTAGAAGCCCCGTTTACACGATAAAACATTTGGAAAGTAAGTTTTACAGCGCCCATATCGGTACGGCCACTAAACTGATCAATGGGGTTACCAAATGGAACGTTACGCTGAACTGTTCCCTTACCATAGGTAGAAGTACTTCCAATAACGACACCTCTTTTATAATCTTGAATGGCACCAGCAAAAATTTCACTTGCAGAAGCACTAAATTCATTGACCATTACTGCTAGTGGTCCATCGTACAATGTACCCGATTGGCGATCGCTTAAAATATTGGATTTGCCATCTCTATCTCTAACTTGTACAACTGGTCCTTGGTTTATAAATAAACCCACCATTTGAATTACTTCATACAAAGATCCACCACCATTGTTGCGAAGATCAATAACAATACCTTTTACATTTTCTGCCTTGAATTTCACAATTTCTTTGGCTATGTCTTCTGAACATCTGTTACCATCTTCTCTTTCGTAATCGGCATAAAATTCTGGTAAATAAATGTATCCAATTTTATCTGTTCCTTCTGTTACAATGGCACTGCGCGCAAAAGTTTCATCCAGTACAATTTCTTCACGAATAAGAGATACTACTTTAACAGTTCCGGTAGCTTTTTTAATTGTAAGTCTTACCTCCGTACCTTTATTACCTCTAATGATTTTAACAGCGTCTTCGGTGGCATAACCTACAACATCCACTGGCTCTGCGTTTCCTTGTGCTACTTTTAAAATAATATCATTGGCATCAATTTCTCTAGACTTCCATGCCGCACCACCCGGTTGTACCGATGCAATTTTTATCCCATTTTCATCTTCACCTAATTGTGCACCAATACCATAAAACCTGCCGCTCATACCTTCATCAAAAGCACGTTTTTCGATGGGTGGAAAATAATCGGTGTGTGGATCCATAAGACCTGTGATTGCATTGATAAAAGCCGTAAAACGCTGGTCTTCGTTGAAGGTTTTTTGGATACGTTCAAAACGTTTGTTGGTAGCTTTTAATACCTGCTCTCTGGCCATACGTTCAAGCGTAGAATCTGGTTTAGCGACGTAATCTTTTTTTCCTTTATTTTTTTCTCTTTGTTCTAAATAATCTGCGTAACGCTCAAGCGCTGCATAGGTCAATTGCTTTCTCCAACGGTCTTTACGAGCGGCTACTGTAACTGCAAAATCCTGCTTAATATTATCTAAAAGCACCGAATCATTGGCGTTAAAATTAAAAGGCGATTTTAAAATTTCTTTGTACAATACCATGGTTTCCTCTAAGCGCTTTGTGTAAACGGCACTTACAGCCGGAACAAATGCGATTGGTGCTCCTTTTATTTCATCATCCAAACTAGTTTCAAATTTTTTGAACCCAGCAATATCTGATTGCAAAAACAAAGTTTTTTCAGAATCCAATGCTTTCAAATAAGCGGTAAAAACCTTTTTAGAAAAATTATCGTCGATAACTTTAGGACTATAGTGCTGCGCCTCTAACAATGCCCCTACCGTTGCGAGTAGTTTTTGACGTTGTGTTGGCTGAAGTTCAGTGGCAACTGTTCTTACCTTAAAGGCAAAAAAGACTGCGCCGAATAAAACAATACCCGCTAGAAGTAGTCCTTTCCTTGTTTTCATAAATGCTTTAAATTTTTCCATGTTGGAAATATGATAGGAATCAAAAATAACTGAAAAGAAGCAGCAAAAAACAGCATTCTAGCCAAATTAACAAAGGTTTTGATAAGCGGTAACAAAGAAAGTTTAAAATGAGATTTTGTAAAATGCTCAATTACCTTATTTTTGCACTCCCTTAAACGGAGAGCGTAGCTCAGTAGGTTAGAGCGTCAGTTTGTGGCACTGAAGGCCGTGGGTTCGAGACCCATCGTTCTCCCATTACAATTTAAAACCTATAAGTTCGTGCTTATAGGTTTTTTAAATTAACAACAATATGTCTCCTCTTATCCTTTCAATCCCACTGATATCAGCATTTATAGGCTGGTTTACCAATTGGATTGCCATCAAAATGTTGTTTCATCCTAGGCTTCCAGTAAAAGTTTTAGGCATCACTTTTCATGGGATTTTTCCAAAAAGACAGGTACAGTTTGCCCAAAAATTAGGGAAACTTGTTAGTGAAGAGCTCCTTTCTTTCAAAGATATTGAGGCAAAAATCACCGATGGAAACAACCTTCAGCAGGTAATGCCCCTCGTAGAAACGCATATTGACAACTTTTTGCGCAACAAATTAGCCTCCGAAATGCCTATTATAAGCATGTTCATTGGCGACAAAACCATAGAACAGCTTAAATCTGTGTTTATGAAGGAGTTAGAGGGCTTATTTCCAGTGCTTATGACAAATTACATGGAAAAACTCAAGCATGAGCTTGATTTGGAAGCGATTGTAACCGAAAAAGTAAGCAATTTTAGTTCTGATAAATTGGAAGAGATCCTTCAAGCAATCATGTCTAAAGAATTTAGATTTATTGAAGTTATAGGTGCGGTACTAGGATTTCTAATCGGGATCATTCAGGTGTTTATAACCTGGATTGGCGCGTAATCCCCAATATTTTGCCGTTTACCGATAAAAAAGTGGCCTTTTTAGCCGTTTTTAAAACTTTACCCCCAAAAAATTGTCATATTACCGCTCGTCCATTGGATTTATTGAATTCAATTAATTGATGGAATTTTGCATAAATAATTATAAATTAATAAGATGCGTAAAATAATAGTAATAATTACATTATTCGTTGGATTTTGCTTGAACAGCCTTCAAGCCCAATATCCTGGTGCTAGAACAGGCGGCATGCCTACTGGTGCCCAAACTAATATTGGACATTTTTACGGCAAAATCGTAGACAGCAAAACAAACAAGGCACTCGATGCCATGACAGTTCAATTAACTGGCAATAAGTTTGATACGGTAACTAAAAAAATGAAGGAAGTGGTTTTAAACACACAAATCACCAAAGCAAATGGAGATTTTAGCTTTGAAAACCTTTCTTTATTTGGAAACTATAAACTAAAGGTTTCTGGACTTGGGTTTAAAACACTCGATCAAGCCATCAGCTTTGGTATTAAAATGCCACAACCAGGTGCAGCTCCCAATATGCAGCAAATGATGGGTATGGCCGATAAAGATTTAGGTAATATCAAAATAACTGCAGACGCAACAGACCTAGGGAATGTAACGGTAACATCGTCTAGTAAGCCTCAATTTGAAATGGGCATTGACCGTAAAATATTTAATGTAGATAAAAACCTAGTGAGTACTGGTCAGTCTGCTACAGAAATCATGAAAAACATTCCTTCTGTAAACGTAGACATTGACGGAAACGTAACGCTAAGAAATGCTGCACCTACCATTTTTATGGATGGCAGACCCACTACCCTTACACTTGATCAAATTCCTTCTGATATCATTGATAGAGTGGAATTAATCACCAACCCTTCTGCTAAATTTGATGCAACAGGGGGTAATGGTGGTATCATAAACATCGTATTAAAAAAGAACAAAAAAGTGGGTTATAACGGTGGCTTACGAACTGGTATTGATTCACGTGCTAAAGTAAATTTAGGTTCAGATATTAATATCAGACAAGGCAAGGTAAACGCATTTTTGTCTGCCAACTTAAACCAGTTTAAATCTATTAGCAATAGTGCAACTACAAGAGACAATTTCTTTTCTACACCAAGTTATATAAGCAATACCGCAAAATCAATTAATGATGGTGGATTTAGTTTTATAAGAGGTGGTTTTGATTATTTTATTGACAACAGAAACACATTATCATTTGCTGGCAATTACAACACAGGAAATTTCGATTCTGAAAACAACCAAAAAGCAGACTCAACCATCAAAGGCATTTACACTTCATACAATCAAATCCTAAGTGGCAATGCATCAAAATCAAATAGTTTTGGAGGCCAGTTAAGCTTCAAACACAACTATGCAAAAAATGGTGAGAGCTTATCTGCCGACTTAAATTACAACGAAAGAAACAGCAATAATACGTCAAACGTTAATACACAAACCTACTTCATCAATAATGCCCTAAAGGGATTCCCATTATTACAACAAACCATTGGATCAGGTAATTCAAGCAATACTACTGCTCAAATAGATTATGAAAATCCAATTTCTGATGATAGTAAATTTGAAATGGGTGCTAGAGGTTCTATTCGATTAAATGAATCTGTTTCCAATCAATTCAGATACAATCCGGTTACTGCGAAATATGATATGATTTCAAGAATCAGTAATAGTTTTAAATCCAATGACCAGGTGTATGCTGCTTATGCTACCTACACATTTAGGGTTAAAAAAATAAACTATCAATTAGGTCTTCGAGCAGAGAGTTCAATTTACACAGGAACACTTTTAACAGCTGCAGGAAAAGATTCGGCAAGCTTTACGGTGAAATATCCTTTAAGCTTAATTCCTACTGCATTTTTAACGTACAAACTATCTGACAAACAAGATTTACAATTTAACTATGCGCGCCGTATTAATAGACCAAATTTCTGGCAATTAATTCCGTATCCAGATTTTTCTGACCCACAAAATATTAGTGTTGGTGACCCTGGCATCAGACCAGAATTTACTAACTCATTTGAATTTTCATATAACAATGCATACAAAAAAGGTGCTAACTTTTTGGCAACCGCCTTTTTCAAATACAGTACCGACCTAATTACAAGGTATGTTTACACTGGTAAAAATGAATTGAACCCATTAGATACCATGCCTGTTTATTACTCTTCATATATCAATGCAGACAATAGTATCATTTTTGGATTGGAACTAAGTAACAAAGTGCCAGTAACCAAATGGTGGGATTTAACATTAAGTGGAAACTTATTTAGTTCAAAAATTAATGCAACCATTCCAGGTCAAAATATTAGTAACGACGCACAGGTTAGTTGGTTTGCAAAAATGAACAGTAGTTTTAAATTAAATAAAACACTTTCCGTTCAATTGAGTGGTGACTATCAGGCTAAAACCATCCTCTCTCCAAACGTTGGAGGTGGTGGTGGCCGTGGCGGCGGAGGTGGTGGCTGGGGTGGTATGTTTGGCGGTGGTGCTCAAACGTCGGCTCAAGGTTACAACATGCCTCGATATGGCCTTGATTTAGCCATCAGAAAAGAGTGGACATGGAAAAATGGCAAGAGCGGATCTTTAACGCTTAGCATGAATGATATTTTAAGAACACAATTATTTAAATCATATTCTGAGAGTAACTTCTTCACTCAAATGAGTGAACGCAGAAGAGATCCTCAAGTACTAAGGGTGAATTTCAATTACCGTTTTGGTAAATTCGATGCTACTTTATTCAAACGTAAAAACACCAAAGCAGATCAGAGTGGTGGCGGAATGGATATGATGCAATAAAATATTTTACGACCGGTGTTAGCGGTTCTTACCCGTTAACATCGGTACAAAAGAAAATATATCAAAAGAGGTTTCTGTAATTGCACCATTTGCGTCTTTTGTAATTCGGATCATTCTTTGCTGATCACCTTGTCCCTCATTTACAGGTACCACCATAATGCCACCTGGCTTTAATTGTTCCACTAGTTTAGGCGGAATGAAAGGCGCAGCTGCAGTAATAATAATTTTATCGAATGGTGCATAAGTGGGTAGTCCTACAAATCCATCACCAAAGAAAAATTTGATGGTTGGATATTTATTTTTAAAAACATAGTCGATATGTAAATCAAATAACTTTTTTTGTCGCTCGATGGTATAAACACGAGCGCCCATTTCAGCTAAAATAGTAGCTTGATATACACTTCCCGTTCCAATCTCAAGTACTTTATCTAACTTATTAATTTGAAGTAATTGTGTTTGATATGCCACAGTGTGTGGATGCGAAATAGTCTGACCCTCACCAATTGGAAACGCCCTGTCTTCGTAGGCATGTGTTAAAAATGCAGAATCTAAAAAATAATGCCTTGGCACTGCATTGATGGCTGCCAATACAGATTCGTCGGTGATACCCTTTTCACGAAGCAGATCCACCATCTGCTTTCGAAGTCCCTTATGTACGTGTTTGTCTTCTAATTTTTGCTGCATGATACACCCTATGCCAAAGACATGTCTTTAATGATTCGTTGAATTTTTTGATCTAATCCTACAAAAGTACGATCGTATGCTTCTTTAGAAGCCAGTGTTGTGTGTACACTAAAATAAAATTTTATTTTAGGCTCAGTACCTGATGGCCTTGCCGAAATTTTACTTCCGTCGGCAGTAATAAATTGAAGCACATTACTTTTTGGTAATTGCAACTGCCAGGTCTCGCCACTTAGTAAATTTTTTCCGGTTTGCATGTCGTAATCCAACATCTCTACTACTGTTGATCCGTCGATTGACTGAGGAGGACTGGCACGATAGCCTTCCATCATGGCAGCAATTTCTTTTTGACCATTCATACCTTTTTTGGTAATACTTATAAGCTGTTCATAGTAAAAACCATACTGGATGTATAGCTCGATCATCTTATCAAACAAGCTCTTCCCTTTTGCTTTTTCATAAGCAGCCATCTCACATAGTAAAGCAACAGCACTCACTGCGTCCTTGTCTCTAATTTCATTTCCAATCATGAGACCAAAACTTTCTTCACCACCAATAACATAGTTTTCGTTGGCTTCTTTTTCTTTGATAAGTTCTGCAATCCATTTAAACCCTGTTAGCACATTATAACATGCTACCTCATTTTGTTTGGCCACCTCATTAATCATCGCAGTTGTTACAATGGTAGAAATAACCATATCGTTTGGCTTTGCAATACCTTTTGCTTTTCGGGCTTCTATAAGGTATGCAAATGCTAATACAGCTGTTTGGTTACCATTCATGAGTACCCACTCTCCTTTATGGTTTTTGACACCAATACCTACCCTGTCGGCGTCGGGATCTGTACCCAATAAAATATCGGCACCTAACTCTTTTGCTTTTGCAAGCCCCATCGCCATGGTTTCGCTTTCTTCGGGATTGGGATAGCCAACCGTAGGAAAATTACCATCAGGCGTTGCCTGCGCTTCTACAATATGAACATTGGTAAATCCAAAACGAGATAAAACTTCTGGAACTAAAGTAATACCAGTACCATGAATTGGGGTATATACAATGGACAAATCATGCTGTGCCTGAATTACTTCGGGATACACACTTAAGCCTTTAACCATGGTAATATAAGCCTCATCCATATCACGACCTATGATGGTAATATTTGCTTCCCCACCCGCCCAATTCACTGCATCAACACTTGTAATGGCTTCCACTTCCTTTATCACATTTTTATCATGCGGAGGTACGAGTTGACCGCCATCATTCCAATAGGCCTTATAACCATTGTATTCTTTAGGATTGTGGGATGCTGTGCACACCACACCTGCCTTACAACCAAGTTTTCTGATGGCAAAGCTTAGTTCAGGCGTAGGCCTTAATGCCTCAAATAAATAAACATGTATACCATTGGCAGCAAATACACCTGCCGTAGTTTCTGCAAAAAAACGGCTATTATTTCTTGAGTCATGACCAATGACCACCGAAACAGGATCATTACCATAGGTTTTTTTAAGGTAGTTGGCAAAACCCTGCGTAGCCATACCCACCGTGTATTTATTCATGCGGTTGGTACCAACACCCATAATACCACGTAAGCCTCCAGTGCCAAATTCGAGGTTTCTATAAAAAGAATCAGCTAATTCATCTGGCTGCAAATTTGCAATGGCGCTTTTAGTTGCCTGATCGTAATTACCAGAAAGCCATACCGAAACTTTGTCTTGAATAGAATGATCCATAAAATAGTATTGAATAGACTACAAAAATAGTAAAAATTAAGCCTTGGTTTCTACGCAAACACCGTCGATTTCAGTACCGGTAACCAGCACCCGAATATGTTCTTGTAAAGAAGTAGAAATAGACAAACCAACATAGTCTGGCTTAACAGGATATAAACGGTACATCCTTTCTACGAGCACCAATGTTTGAATACTTACTGGATAAAAATCTAGTAAAGGTTTAAGGGCATACAAAAGCGTTTTGCCACTATTTGAAACATCATCCACCAAAACAATATGCGCACCCGTAAATTGTGCAGGAGCACTATATGTAATTGTTGAAGGCATATCCTTGTCTAAACTTGCTTCTAAAATAGTGATCGCACAATGAACATAAGGCGCAATTAATGCAGCAATTTTATTGGCTATTACCACCCCATTGTTTCTGATACCAATAAGTATTAAAGACGCTGTTGCAGGCGCTATATTTTCAGCCAATTCAAGTGCCATGCGGTGCATTTTTTGCTGGGCCGCAGCAGCAGTAAGAATAGAATTGTTGGTTTCCATAGACACAAGATTTAGTATCAAATGTAACAAGAATATTTGCACAATACGAACTGAATCACAACTAAATAAAACAACTTATCTTAGCAGTCTAATTGTGCACCATGGAAATGTTAGCCCCACTGATTTTTTTAGCCCTTTTGGCTACTGCAGGCTTCCTTTTTTACAAAAAGGCCACCCTCATAAAAAAAACCATTTTACTGGGTAAATCCGAGATTCAATATGATCAACCTGGCCGCAGATGGAAACAAGTATTACTTCTTGCGCTGGGGCAAAAAAAGATGTTCAAAAATCCTTTGGTTGCATTTTTACATCTCATCATTTATGCCGGATTTATTATCATCAATGTAGAAGTACTAGAAATTATCATTGATGGCATCACGGGTAAGCACCGTGTGTTTTTACCCTTTATTGGCAACTACTATAGCTTATTTATTAATGTATTTGAGCTACTAGCGTTTGGTGTTACCGCCGTTTGTATTGTTTTTTTAGTGCGCCGAAACGTTTTATACATCAAGCGCTTAGCAAGTAACGATTTAGCGGGTTGGCCAAAAACAGATGCGAACCTGATACTCGTTGTTGAAATTGTTTTAATGACTTTGTTTTTTTTAATGAATGCCGCTGATCAAACCCTTCAAGGTATTGATCCTACACATTATCCGGCAACAGGGTCATTTATGATTTCGAGCAACTTAGTACCATTACTAAATCAGTTTTCGTCAACTACCTTGATGATTATTGAAAGAAGCGCTTGGTGGCTTCACATTATTGGCATTTTGGCTTTTTTAAATTACCTACCCTACTCTAAACATTTACATATCATTCTTGCATTTCCTAGTGCATACTATAGTTCCCTGGAGCCAGCAGGAAAAATGAAAAATATGCCATCGGTTCAAAATGAAGTGTTGTATGCCATGGATCCGAGTAAAGCACCTACTGATGCCGCACCACCTGCTACATTTGGTGCCAAGGATATTTTTGATTTGAATTGGAAAAGTTTAATGGAAGCATATAGTTGTACCGAATGTGGCAGGTGTTCTGCAGCTTGTCCAGCAACAACCACAGGTAAATTATTGAGCCCACGTAAAATTATGATGGCTACCAGAGATAGACTCGAAGAAGTTGCGCAAAATATCCATAAAAATTCAAATTTTGTAGACGATCAAAAAACGCTACTACACAATTATATCAGTGTCGAAGAATTAAGGGCTTGTACCACTTGTAATGCATGCGTAGAAGCCTGCCCTGTAAGTTTATCACCACTTGATATTATTATGGAATTAAGGAGGTCATTAATTATGGAAGAAAGTAATGCCCCTTCTGAGTGGAATAATACTTTTTCGAATATTGAAAATAATTTTGCACCATGGAAATTTTCACCAGAAGACCGTGAAAATTGGGCAAAAGAAAACTAATAAGATACTTATGAAAGTAAATACAATGGCCGAGATGATGGCTTCAGGAACAATGCCAGAATACTTATTTTGGGTAGGTTGTGCTGGAAGTTTTGATCAAAGAGCACAAAAAATAACAAAAGCTTTTGCGCTCATTTTAGATAAAGTAGGTATTAGTTATGCCGTTTTAGGTAAAGAAGAAGCGTGCACTGGTGATCCTGCAAGAAGAGCAGGTAACGAGTTTTTATTTCAAATGATGGCTTACCAAAATATTCAGGTAATGAATGCTTATGGTGTGAAAAAAATTATTACTACTTGTCCGCACTGTTTTAATACCATCAAAAACGAATATCCTGAATTAGGTGGAAATTATGAAGTGATACACCATACAACGCTATTACAATCCTTGATCAACGAAGGGAAAATTATTTTAAAAGAGGGCGGTGCATTTAAAGGTAAAAAAATATCTTACCATGACAGCTGTTATTTAGGACGTGCTAATAATATTTATGAAGCCCCACGAAAAGTTTTAGAAATATTAGACGCAGAACTTATTGAAATGAAAAGATGCCGCTCTAACGGACTATGCTGTGGCGCAGGCGGTGCACAAATGTTTAAAGAAGAAGAAGCAGGCACCACTAGAATTAATATAGAAAGGGCCGAAGAAGCCGTGGCAACAGGGGCACAAATTATTGCATCGGCTTGTCCGTTTTGTAATACCATGATGACAGACGGGATAAAAAATAAAGAAAAAGAAAATGAAATGGCCGTGCTCGATATAGCAGAACTCATTGCAGAAAGCATGGCTTAATTAAAATATTGAATGATGAATTTTTCTATAGAAACACATATCCCAAATCATTTTAATGACAACGCTCGTGTTTGGATTTTTCAAAGCAGTAGACTTTTTAGTATGTCAGAAGCATTTGAAATTGAAACAATTTTAAAAGATCATTGCAGCGGATGGAAAAGTCATGGCAAAGAGGTTAACGGTTATGCCAATTTGTTTTTTGGACAATTTATTGTTGTCATGGCCGATGAAACCGAAGCCACCGTTGGCGGATGCAGCACCGATAGTTTATTTAGAACCATCAAACAAATTGAGGCCCTTTGCAAAGTCAATTTATTTGATAGACAAATGCTTGCCTTTCTTGTAAAGGATAAAATTGAACTATTACCACTCGCACAAATCAAATACGCGGTATCAAACAATCATATTAGCCCAACTACTATCTATTTTAACAATACAGTAGGCACAAAAAAAGAATTGATTGGTAACTGGATGATTCCTATTTGCGAGAGCTGGCTTTCAGCAAGGGTTTAACAGGCTTTGTAACTACTTTATTAAGTTGATAACTCACTGCAATTCTATAATTTCTGGTATTACTAGAGCTAAAGGATTCCAAATTAAAATTGGCCCCGTAAGCAAAGGTTTGAAATTGCTGCTGTGTTGTTGGATCAATAATATTAATTGAAACAATTAAGCGGCGGTCTAAAAACTTACGCTGGATACCAAGGTTAACCGTTAAATTACTCCTACTCCTACCTTGTGGATCTGCAAAATTATTATAGCGCGCTGTTCCTTCAAAACTAAGCAGGTTACTTGGTGTGAAATTATAATTGAGACTGGTATAAAAAGTAGCACCATCACGGTACTTGTATAAAAGCTTTTCTGCGGCTCCGTACTGATTGAATGTATACCCTGCACTCCCATTCATTCTAAACTTTTTGGTAAATGTATATCCACCCCAGGCACTAGCTTCATATTCACGTCTATCTGCAATATTTTTCCAAGTCACTTCGGTTTTACCACCAGCTTGTAAAGTGCGGATACTATTAAATACCTGCTTTAATTGATTATACCCTAGTGACGTATTTACATAATACTTGCCCTTAACATAACTAAAATTCCAATCATAGTTATGTGATAATGTAGGCTCTAGATAAGGATTACCAAATCTAATATTATAAGGATCACTATAATCGATATTGGGATTTAATTCGCCAATGCCAGGACGTCTAATGGTAGCCCTATACACAAGGGTTGTGTTCATTTCTTTGGAAAACTCTTTACGTAAAGTGAAATTTGGCAATAGGTTTACATATCCATTGTCAACATTACTTGCATTACCCTTTAAAAAAACAAACTGCAAATTGGTATACTCGGCTTGCACGCCAAAGGATAAGCGGTACTTGCTTTTAAAATTATACGATAACCCCGCCCTTGCTGTTGCAACGAGTTGCGTATTGGTAAAATCGTTGCTTAATAGATCATTGGTAGCAAATACTTGGTCTTGCTTTCGAAAAAATAGTGTGTTAACGCGTCCATGATACCATGAATTTAAAACAGAAACCCCCGCATTAAAATTGTGTTGCTTTGTTTTTAATGGTCGTAAAAAATCTATGCGTAGTGACGCCGAATTATTATCGGTATTAAAGCGTTGACGCTGCGTAGAATCAACCCCAGTAGGTGTTTTATCGGGGAATAAAAACTGTTGAAAAAATAATTTATCTGAATTGCTATTAGATAAGTTGGCATTTCCAATAAAGCGCAAATATCCTGGGCCTGTTTTTTGTTTGATATTGTAACTTCCTGACAAGACATGATTGACACCTCCTCCAACACTATGATTGTTTCGATTGCTTAAACGGTAAATTTGCTGTTGGTTATTAATATTGGTATAGGTGTTATTAGAATTATTATCAAAAGAATTTGGATTGAGCTGATACGTGAGTGATAAAATGTGCTGCTTGTCTATTTCATAATCGGCTTGTGCCCTAAAATTAGGCCTCGATGAAAAATTGGTAAACCTATTTTGTGTGTTAAAATAATTTACAGAATCTCTATAAATATTTTCTCTTTTAGAATAACCATTACCGGTTATGGTACTTACCCCTACACCCCCATTTAAATTCAATACAAGTTTTTGATTGCGGTAGCTACCATTAGCTGATGCGGCAGATTCTCCTCTTGTTCCAGCACTCACGCTCACTCTTCCAACCCATCCAATTTTACCTTTTTTTGTAACGATATTAATAACGCCACCCGTTTCTGTTGCGTATTGAGGTGGCGGTGTTGTCATGACCTCAATTTTGTCAATACTATTTCCTGGCAAGCTTTCTAACAAGTCCTGGAGTTGTTGTGCATTTAAATCTGTAGGTTTATCGTCAATAAGTATGCGCGGTTCTTTTCCTTTTAGTAAAATTTTTCCATTGGGGTCGTTGTTAATAAGCGGCATGTTTTTTAAAAGCTCAGCAGTGGTAGCACCTCCACTTAAAGCACTTTCGCCCACATTAAAAATAATCTTATCATCCTTGTTTTCGATCAGTGGTTTTTCGGCGTATACAATGACTTCGGAACTGGCCAACCCTGATATATTTAATTTAACGTCACCCAAATTAAAATCATAGCGCTCTTCTCTTAAATAAATACTATCTAGTGTAAGATCTGTGTAACCCACCATCGATACTTTTAGCTTGTAATATCCAAATGGTAAACTCAAACATTCAAAAGCACCGTTTTTATTAGAAATCACTTGCGACACTATGGCTGAGTCCGTCATTTTTTTTAACTGGATACTAGCAAATGACAATGGCTTACTGGTTCCTGCGTCTAACACATTACCAATTATAAGCCCCATTAAACGATTGGCTGCAGGAGGCGGTTTTTGGCTATAGCCCTGTATCCAAAAAAGCAGGGCACACATTATGCATAAAAAAGACTTCATAGTATTGATTACAAAATAAATCTTTATTAGCAAGATTAGAAATAATAAGGGCTAATTGGTTAATTTTACAGGTAAATTCGGCCACCATGTTAACGATCTACGGGATACCCAATTGCGACACTGTAAAAAAGAGTTTAGACTGGTTTACAAAACACAAAATTGAATATGTATTTCATAACTACAAAAAA
>JBIKIS010000097.1:0-7774 GCA_044361485.1 Sediminibacterium sp. | reverse complement strand
TAGAACTCAATGGAACCGGAAAAAGATTGGATCCTAATTTTAAACCGCAGTGGTTACAAAATGGAGATAAGGTTACCATGTCTATTGATAATTTAGGTATTTTAGAAAATCAAATTATTGCCGAAGACAGCAACTGGTCCATTTTGTCGTTAAAAAAATAAGCATGCTTACGATCAACACTTCAGATATAAGTCCATTAGAACTTCAGGGATATTTACAAAGCGCCATTGCGCCTAGGCCTATTTGTTTGGCATCCACCATCGATAAAGAAGGCCAGGTAAACCTAAGCCCGTTCAGCTATTTTAATTTATTTAGCATGAACCCGCCTATTTGTATTTTTTCGCCTTCCAGAAGAGTGAGAGATAATACTACCAAGCATACCCTCGAAAATTTAAAAGAAGTACCTGAGTGTGTAATAAATATTGTAAACTATTCGATGGTGCAGCAGGTATCACTCTCTAGTTGCGAATACCCTAAAAATATTAATGAATTTGCTAAAGCAGGATTTACACAAATCCCTTCCGATTTAGTGGCACCTCCAAGGGTTGCCGAATCGCCCATACAACTTGAATGCACCGTTGCGCAAATAATTGCACTTGGCGAAAAAGCCGGTGCTGGAAATTTAGTACTCGCCGAAATAAAAAAAATTCATATTGCAGAATCGGTACTAAATGCAAACAATAAAATTGATCAAGCTAAACTTGATTTAGTAGCAAGACTTGGTGGAGATTGGTATGCAAGAATTAACGAACAAAACTTATTTGAGGTAACCAAGCCCAACACACAGCTAGGTATGGGTTTTGACCTGTTACCAAAATTTATTAGGGACCATACAGGATTAAGTAATAATGAAAAAGCACAGCTAGCAAATTGCACCATTCTTCCTGCTCCCTTCGCAAAAAATGCAGATACCCAGGTAAACTTAACGCCTGCAAGCATTGAAGCCATTAAACTAGAACTAGTAAATAACAATGCACATAGTGCTTGGAGTATTATTGAAAAATCAGCTTCGCATCAATAATTGCAAGACCGTCCGTTATTAATGTTGTAAAACTAGGATGTTCCGTTTTTTGATTTTCGAGATAGGTTCTTATTGTTTTTGACAATTGATCAGCCTGCTCTGTAACTGCAATAATTTCTAAAATTTCGAGTGCACAAAGCCAATCTTTTTTATGCGATGCTAGTACTTGATTAAATATATTTTCAAGTTCCGTTAATTGCGCAGAAGTGATGGATGCTAATTCAATTTGTCCTCTTATTTCTCTAACCTTTGCAAACAGTGCATGATAGGCATAGTCGTTACCCGAATAACTTGGCTGGTGTGTTTGCTCAGGCGATACATACAACTGATCTTCAAAAGTGCTAATATCGGCAGGTCCATTAAACACAGATACAATAGAGGCGCCTACTGCCATATCAAATACACCCCATGATGGGTCAAACAAAACAAGTCCTTCTTTACTTTTTACAGTACAAGATGTAAATGAAAAAATTAAATTTTTAGTATCCTGTTTGGTAATGTCTCTTAAAATACCTTGAACAGTAATACCTGATTCAAATGATAAAAGCACTTCTTGATTGAGTTCAATTCCGGCATCAGAAAGGTCTTGTTCTGTAAAATCTTCGAGCGGCTTTTTGGCGCCTATTAAATTACCTACTGGTGATCCAAAACCATCTGCATGATAATTTTTTCCATGACCATGTAATTGTTTGTGGCTAGCTGCTAAAGCCGTAGGACCCGTTGTTTTTATATACGCTACACTAGATCCTGGTCCTTCTAATACCTGCGTGCACACACCTGATACCTGGATCCCAGAACTATATGCTAGGGTGCAAATATTTTTACACTCAATGGCTTTTTTTACACTGGATAAACCGCCAACTCTAAACGCCATGGTGCTTTCAAACTGTTTTAAAACATCAATTAAGTTTTGAAAGGTAGGTGTTACAAAAAGTTGCGGCTGCGGCTTGGTAATATCATATGAATAGGTAAGTGCATCAATGGTGTAGGGTATTTTTTTAACCTCAGGACGCATACAAGATGCGCTCTCCCCTATTGATGACAACAAACCTGCTCCATAAATCTTGGGTTGATCGAGTGGTCCAATTAAACCATACTCGACGGTCCACCACTGCAACCTACTAAGCAATGCCATTTCGGAAGGTTCACCTAAATTTTGTTGTTGTTCAAAAATAGTCGCTTCTGTTTTTTTAATCACGGCTTCATCTATCCCTGGCATTTCTTTTAAAATAGAAAGCTGTCTGATAGTTTCGTAGAGTTCAAAATCTTTGGAAGAAAAAATAGCTTTGGTTCCAATAAAACCAAGATAACTTAAGTATTGATTGTAATCGGTATCACTAATAATAGGTGCATGTCCCGCCGATTCATGAATAATATCGGGGGCACTGGTATATTCTATATGTTCTAGTTGTCTAATATCGGCAGCAATAACAAGCACCCGGTATGCCTGAAATTCCATAAATGCAGCGGGTGGAATAAATCCATCCACGGTAACAGCACCCCAACCAATATTTGCAAGCGCATCATTAATTTCTTGTAAGCTTGGAATTTTTTCGATGGTTAACCCCGCCATTTTTAAGCCTGGAATATAAGGGTAGTATGCAGCGTCTTTTAGGAAACTATAATTTTGACGCATAACATACCTCCAAACAGCATGGTCTACACTGGTATACTTTTCGTAACGCTGATCTACAATGTATTTGGCTAAGTGCGGGGGCAAATTTGCCACCTGCTCATTGTTAAAATTATTCATTGACTCGCTTCCTTGTAAGAAGCTAAAGTAGTACAAATTAAATAAAATAACAAACGTTAGTTTTTAGTTAAAAGGAGTGGCCCACTTTTTGTCGGTGTATACATTTGTACCAGCCAAGGTTTTTAAGAACGCCACAACTGCAGCAATTTCTGCGGGCTGCAAATTTAAACGCTGCACATTTACACCATTGGGTTTTAGGCGCTGATCTAAATTTCTATTATCATTAATAAATCCTCCATAATGAGAAACGGCAGTTGCTAAATCTCTGATGCCACCTGTGTGCATTAACCGGGTATTTAATTCGCCCCTATTATTAACCAGGTCGCGAAGTGTAGGTGCACGCGTTACATTAACATCTTGGCCTGCGCCAACTGCCAGTGCAATAACTCCATTGTTTCGGGTGTTAGGATCAATATCAAATTCAGGTGCGTTGTGACAACCATTACAACCAAGCCCTCCACCAATTCGGCTGCTATTGCCATCAAAAACAGGCGGCGTTAAAAATAAATCTTTACCGGTATTTTCTTGTGCTGTAAAATTTGGGAAAGGCTGTCTATCATTATTAACCTGCGCTCTACCCACATCATATTTTGCATCAAAAGATTGAATACTTCTAATAAACTGTGATAAACATTCTTGTAATCGTGGCTCTGTAACAGTAATGTCCCCATAGGTGAATTTGAAAAGTTCGTTGTAATAATCAGTAGCCTGTAACTTGGCTAAGAGTGCTGCTATGCCCGCTCTTCCAGCTTGTCCACTAAAGCCCATCTCTTTATGATCGGCAATGGGTTGTGTGGTTTGATTTTCTAAACTTACTGCCCTTTCATCCCAAAAAAACTTAGCCTCCACACCAAATCTTTCATTGACCAATCGCATAGAATGTCTATCCGTTAATCCACCAGCAACACCTGCACTAATGAGTGCGGTATCTGAAAATGCAAAAGCTTGTTTATGACAACTCGCACAAGAAATAGTATTATCTATGCTTAATTTTTTATCGTAAAATAAAACCCTCCCAAGTGTTGCTTTGGCATTGGTGATTGGATTGTTTCCCGTATTGTCTTTAACAATATAAGCAGGCTTTGTTTGCGCCGCATAGTTGGCTAAATTATTAAGGTCAATTTGTGTTCCAAAAGCAGCAGCAACCGCTGTGTAAACCGTTTGGCCTGTGGCAGTGGTATCTGCTTTAGAGCAAGCTACTAGTAAAACAATTACAGCAACAATACCAGAGAAAATTAGGGGGATTTTTCGCATCGATTTATTTTATGAATCAGACCCAGGGCACGCTATAAGGTTTAAAGTAGAACCTTAGTTCCACTGCCAATTATTTGTTAATAGAACAGATTCAAATTTTTCTTCTTCACTATCTGGAAGATTTGCAAAGAAATCGATTCCGGTTAGCGCCTCAATATAATCTATTGACACCACAAATTGTTTAAGTGGCTGCGTACTCCCTGCATTGGGAAGTAAAAAAGCAATGGCTTCTACCCCCGTTTTTGTTTGTTTGAACACCATTTTGTAATACGCACATGGAACCGTTATTTTTTGGTTAACGGTGCCGCAATTTTTATTTAAAAGAGGCCCTGTTACCACATACAACCCATTTTTTTCAAGCGCCCAATCCCTTATTTTATCTTCAAGTTTAGACCATATGCCTCTATTAAATGAAGGTACTTGTGGAGACATATTTGACATATAAAAACTTTCCTTCATTGAAGTGGTGTTCAATTTCATGTCTGCTGCAGGACACAAATGACCCCTATCATATCCAGATTTTATATAGCTACTTGACCCCAAAGGATTAGACAAAAACGGATCCGGTAAAAATTTTGAACTACGTTTTTGCGGACCATTTATAGAAGCAGGGGTGAGATAATACGCTACCCATTCTGCCTGCTTATCTGCTTCGCTGTAGGAAAGCGTGTAATAGGTATGAGAAAGAGTAGTGCCTTTGAAATTAGTGGGTAACAGGGTGTCAGAAACGGCGCCTACACTTCCTATGCAACAAACAAAGATACAAGCCGGTAAAAAGGCCCGTAGGGGCATAGATTTAATAAATTTGGAAGCTTTTTGATGCATTTCATTCAATATTAGTCAATTTTGTATATAAGCCCCGCGCATTTTACAGATTTTTTAGCGTCAAAATAAGTACCTTCATACTATGCGACTACAACAAACCATAAAACAACTTTTAGCCCTGGCTATGCTGGTTGTTTTTGCGTTTAGTATTACGCCGCAAAAAACCATCCACGATTTTGTAGCACCACACAAAGATCCTACAAAATGTGACGTTCACATTATGGCACCTATCGAGCAGGTTGAAAATACCCAGCTCCATTGTACGTTTGATTTTCAGGTTGCTACAACGCCATTTGTCAATTACAATTTTAGCATTGACATTCCAGCACAAAATGTGGCAAGAGCACAAAATGATTTTTACAACGAAACACGGAACAATACCTTTCCGCTCTCTAAAGATTCCCGTGGTCCACCTCATTGCTAATTCCTACTAGCAATTTTTAAATTTTCTTTTTTTAGTACTCAATTTTTTATTTTGAATTGTATCAAATGTATTGTGTCATTGTGCATAATGACATGCCTAACAATATTTCATGCGAATGCCCAAAAATGTGATTTGGTGCTTTCAGGCGTTGTTATGGATGCATCTAACAACGCGCCGCTTGAAAAAGCGGTGGTTGAGATCAAAGAGTTAGGTGTTAAATTTATTACAGACATTGAAGGCCATTACCATTTTTATAACTTGTGTAAAGGCAGTTATACCATTGTGGTAAACCACATGAGCTGTGACAGCATTAAATACAAACTAAGCATTCAGCAAAATATCATTCAAAATTTTAAATTACCACACGCCATTAATGAACTTGAAAATGTGAGTGTAAACGCCAAAAGAGACCTCAATGTAAATTCAATTAAAGAGGTGATTAGTAGTAAAGTAGTGGATGCAACAAGAGGACAAAGTTTAGGTGAAATATTGAGCCGCGCCAATGGCGTTACTGTTTTACAAACAGGTAGCACCATATTTAAGCCCGTAATACATGGACTTCATAGCCAGCGGGTACTGCTTATTAATAATGGTGTGCGGCTAGAGAGTCAACAATGGGGCAGCGATCATGCACCTGAAATTGACCCATTTATTGCCGAAAAATTTACCGTTATTAAAGGAGCAGGTGCCTTAAAATATGGCAATGATGCAATAGCGGGCGCCGTATTAATTGAACCAAAGGCATTGCCCAAACAAGCCCAAACAAATGCCGAATTTAATACAGGTTATTTTTCTAACAACAGACAATATGTTGTGAATGGGATGATCGAATCATCACCTATTAAATTTCCCGAATTAAGCTACCGCATTCAAGCTACCTATAAAAAAGGGGGTAATGCGAGAACACCAAACTACTGGCTGCACAACACTGGATTACAAGAGATTAACTATTCTGGCGCTGTAGGACTTAGAAAAGAAAAATACAACACCGAGTTATTTGTAAGTAGTTTTAATACAGACCTGGGCATATTTATTGGATCGCATGTAGGTAATTTAAGTGATTTACAAAACGCCATTACAGCTAGCAAACCCACCCAAAATATTGATGCATTTAGCTATGCTATTGGAAGGCCAAAACAAAATGTACAACACTATACGGTAAAATCTAAATCACAATTTTATTTGCCCAATAACAATAAAGTCAACCTTTTAGTGTCTTATCAAAAGAATCTAAGAAAAGAGTTTGACAGGGCGATGCTCTCTAATAGACCAGAATTGGATTTAGATATTTCAACCACCATGGCTGATGTTAATTTTGAAAGCGGACCTACTAAAAAAATAAGTAGCAATATAGGTCTAGTAGCTATGCTGCAAGAAAATGTTTGGGCAGGTAGCCGTTTTTTTGTTCCAAATTTTCGCACGCAAAATATAGCTGTGTATAGCATTCATAATTACAACGTAAACAATTGGATGTTTGACGCAGGTGCTAGATTTGATTACAGACACTTAAGAACCTACCGTAATAGATCGGATAGTATTACAGCTGCCAACAGAACATGGGGCAATGCTTCTGGAACCCTGGGTGCTACCTATAAAATAACGCCGAATTTTAAATGGCTTATTAATGGCGCATACGCGTGGAGGGCACCGCAAGTAAATGAACTTTATGTAAACGGATTACACCACGGAACATCAAGTTTTGAAATTGGTAACCAAAATCTTAAAAGTGAAAAAGCGTTTAATATTTCTACGCAGTTAAAATATCAAACCGATAGTAGTTGGCAGTTTGACCTTAGTGTATACAATAATATCATTACTGATTTTATTAACCTAATACCATCCGTTCCGGCCACTTTAACATTAAGAGGCGCCTATCCAACTTTCAGGTATGTCCAAAGCAACGCTGTTTTAAGAGGGATCGATTTTAGTGTGCACAAAACACTAAACCACTCCTTTATGGCAGGTGCAAAAACGGCACTTTTGTGGGCAAAAAATAGTGATACCAAAGAATGGATCATTCAAATGCCTTCCAATAGAATTGAAGGTGATATCACGTATTCTTTTGCCAATAAATTACTACAAAACGCTGCTATTGAATTGCGTTATATGCACATCATGCAGCAAACTAGAATTCCAGTAAGTATACTCGATTATATTCCGCCACCTAATGCATACAGCCTACTAAACGTAGACTTTAGTAGTGATGTATCTATTGGGAAAAGGCAAATCAGTGTAGGTTTAACGGTTGTTAATTTACTCAACCAAACCTATCGAGACTATATGAACAGGTTTAGGTATTTTAATGACGAACCAGGTAGATCTATTAACCTCAGAATTAAATTAAAATTATGAAACAAATAAAACTAGGTGCCATATGCGCCGCGTTCATAATTCTATTGGCTGGCTGCTCCAAAAATGTAAGCAACCCCAATGACGAAAATGAACACGAAGCCATTAATAAAATAGAACTCGTATTTGCAGAAACGGGTGGTGCATC
>JBIKIS010000096.1:0-7806 GCA_044361485.1 Sediminibacterium sp. | reverse complement strand
ATTTTAGACGATTGTGACCGTGCCGAAAAGCAGTTACAAAGCACCGATGATATCGCGGTTCAAAAAGAAGGGATTCAGCTTGTTTTTAATAAATTGCGTGCTACTATGTTAGCCAAAGGCGTAAAAGCCATGGAAAGTATCCATGAAGAATTTGATGTAGAAAAACATGAAGCCATTACCGAAATTCCAGCACCTTCGGAGCATTTGAAAGGAAAAGTAATTGATGATGTAGTGAAAGGTTATTATTTAAACGATAAAATTATCCGCTTTGCTAAAGTGGTGGTAGGAAAATAAACAAGCAATGGCTAAAAGAGATTATTACGAAATATTAGGTGTATCAAAGTCTTCATCTGCTGATGAAATTAAAAAGGCATACCGTAAAGTGGCGATGCAATTTCACCCAGATCGAAATCCGGGAGATAAAGAAGCAGAAGATAAATTTAAAGAAGCTGCAGAAGCCTATGAGATTTTAAGTGACGCCGATAAAAAAGCAAAGTATGACAGGTTTGGTCATAATGCTTTTGGCCCAGGAACGGGTGGTGGTGCATCTCATAGCTCTAATATGGATGATATCTTTAGCCAATTTGGAGACATGTTTGGTGACGATGTATTTGGTTCTTTCTTTGGTGGAGGTGGAAGATCAAGAGGCGGTGGCGGCAGAGCAGCAAGAGGACAACGCGGAAGCAATTTGCGTATTAAAATCAAATTAAATTTTGAGGAAATCGCAAAAGGCGTCAATAAAAATGTAAAAGTTAAAAAGCACGTTGTTTGTACAGGATGCGGTGGTAATGGTGCTAAAGATAAAAACAGCGTTCAAACTTGTAGTTCTTGTGGTGGTAGTGGACAGGTGCGTAAACTCACCAATACTTTTTTAGGTCAGATGCAAACAGTTACTACCTGTTCGTCTTGTAATGGAGAAGGAACGACTGTTACTGCTAAATGTGGAACATGTAAAGGTGAGGGAAGAATGTATGGCGAAGAAACCATTTCTATTGATATTCCAGCTGGTGTGCAAGAAGGCATGCAATTGAGCATGAATGGAAAAGGGAATGCGGGTGAAAGGGGAGGAAGTGCTGGTGATTTAATCATACAAATTGAAGAAGAAACACATCCAGAATTACAACGTGATGGATTAAATGTAGCTTTTGATTTACACTTGAATTTTGTGGACGCTGTATTTGGAACACAGGTAGAAGTGCCTACCATTGATGGTCGTGCAAAAATTAAAATCCCTGCAGGAACCCAAAGCGGTAAAATATTTAGACTCAAAGGAAAGGGATTCCCAGAAGTGCAAGGTTATGCAAAAGGAGACCAGCTCATTTATGTAAATATTTGGACGCCTCAAACAGTTAATGACGAGGAAAAAGCAATGCTTGAAAAATTACAAGCAAGTGATAATTTCAAGCCCAATCCTAGCAAAAGTGATAAAAGCTTTTTTGATAGGGTTAAAGAGGCTTTTAATTAATTTTTTATTTGCTTTATTCGGCAAGCTTGTAAATATCCCTACTGTTTCGGCCGTAACCATCATAGTCTAATCCATAGCCTAACACAAATTTATTAGGTATAGAAAAGCAACAATAATCTATCGGCACTTCAAACACGGTAGCTTCAGGCTTGTGCAGTAGTACCCCAATTTTTAGGGATGCAGGTTGTTGGTTGTGTAGTTGAGGTAAAAACGTATGCAGTGTTTTACCAGTATCAATAATGTCCTCTAGTACTATGATATGTCTGTTGGTAAGGTCTATGTCTAGGCCAATTGCTGTGATGACTTGTCCGGTAGAAGTGGTGCCCTTATAAGAAGCAAGTTTGATAAAACATATTTCTGCTTCTATGTTAATCGATTTAAATAAATCTGAGGCAAACATGAATGAGCCGTTTAGCACAGCAATGAATAAAGGTTTTTTGGCAACATATGCAGTATTGATTTCGGAGGCTAATGCGGCAATTTTTTCTTGGATAAGTGCTTCAGGTAAAAATATTTCGAAACTTTTTCCGTGTAGTTGAATGTTAGACATAGCCTTATTTTTTCTTTCTTTTTTTAGATTTCTTTGTTGTAGGTTTGACGGTTTTTTCTGCCCTTAATTTAATTTTTTGACCAACTTGCAAAATGCTGTCTTTTGAAATTTTAGGGTTCAGCGTTAATAATGAACTCAGTTGAACCCCTTCTTTTTGAGCAATACTATAGAGTGTTTCAGTTCCCGTTACGGAATGTATTTCAGATGCACTATATTTTTGTTTCTTTTCAATAAATAAAATACGGTCTTGATCTAAGATGTTCATTTCCGATAGATCATTGTATTCGAATATTTTTCTTAAACTAATTTTATTGTTGTTGGCAATCGCAAGTAGAGAGCTGCCTTTTGTTGCAACTACCGCCTTTGTATGATTGATGGTTACTTTGGTGTTTTCAAGTAAGCTTACTGGTGCAGGAATTACTTCTTTGGTAGGTGCTGTTTGTAGGGATGGCGATACTACAGGGGTTGGCACTTCTGCAACGACTTCTTTTTCTGGAGCAGGTTTCGTTACAGTTTTTGTAGGCTCAGGTGTATTTGTAGTTACTGGCTTTGTAACCGGAGCTGGGGTAATTACAAAATCAATTCCTTTTTTCTTGTTTTCCAATGCAATTAATGAGTACTGTGCTAAGTCATAATCATTGATTGCTTTAATAAGTAGTGCCGGATAATTTGGATTGGTCGCATAACCAGCTTGTTTGAGTCCAAAGGCCCAGCTTGTAAAATCAGTAACATCGAGTTTAAATAAAAATGCGTAGTGTGTTCTTGTTTTTAAAAAGTTAGAGTGGTCTATAAAAGAGGTTTCTGCATTTTCGTATACCCGAAAACATTCGCCATTGGCGTCATCATTGTGGTATATTTTAGGACCCTTCCATTCTATTTTACATTTAATTCCAAAATGATTGTTGGCCTCAGTGGCAAGGCGGCTCTTGCCTGTTTGTGATTCTAATATGGCTTGACCTAGTTTAATAGCAGCAGGAACGCCAGTTCTTATTTGTTCCTGCATCGCAATGTTTTTATATTGATTGATATAGGCAGCAGTTTCCACGCCAATAGTTTGCGCAATACCACTCAATGATATCGTTATGGCCAATAGGAGTGTGTATATTAATTTAAATTTCATAGTTCGTTTCTTTGAATCAGTAACATGCCGTCTCTGATTGTTAATAGCACTTGTGTTGTGCGCGGATCATTTTTAACGTGTTCGTTAAATGCATGAATGGCAACTGCATTTTTTCCTGAAATGGTATCTTCTAATACTTCTCCATGAAATAATACATTGTCTGCAATGATAACACCCCCTTTAGCTAAGAGCGGAACCACCATTTCGTAATACTCGATATAGCCCGTTTTGTCGGCGTCTATAAATACCAGATCAAACATGCCTTGAAGGGTAGGGATTATTTCTTTGGCATCTCCAATATGGAGTTTAATTTGATTGGCATATTTGCTTTGACCAAAATAATTGCTTGCTGTTTGTGCGTCTTCCAATCTAGATTCTATCGTATGTAAAACGCCACTCGGATCAAGTCCTTTGGCCAAACATAGTGCACTGTAGCCTGTAAATGTGCCAATCTCTAAAATATGCATAGGCTTTTTCATGCAAGACAGCATGCTTAAAAATTGCCCTTGCACTTCACCACTAAGCATATGCGCTTTGGGGTGTGTGGCTCTTGTTTCATCTAATATGATTTGCAATAAAGGATCAGCGGGTGTTGTAAAAACATCCGAGTAAGTTACCGCTTGGTCTATAATAAATGGTAATGCCATGAATACTTATATCGCTGTTTCTTTTTTAGAGATAAGAAGGAGTCCTATAAATGTAATCAACCCATTGATGATGAGTAGTTCTAGTCCAATTTCGAAAGCGCCAAATAATGCTTTTTGATTCAGGTCAATAATTAAGCATAGTAAAGGGGATATAATACAAACAAGCGGCACCCATTTATCAATTACATTTCTTTTTAAAACAATGCCAAATGTAAATAAGCCTAATAATGGGCCGTAGGTGTAGGCTGCAACTTTTAAAATAACCCCAATCATACTTGGATTGTCTATCCACTTGTATACCATTACAAATAATAAAAACACAAGGGCAAAACCAATATGTATACGTTGTCTAATGGCTTTCTTTTTTGGTTCATCCCAATCTTGACGGCGTTGCATACCCAATATGTCAATACAAAATGTTGCCGTAAGTGCTGTAATAGCTCCGTCGGCACTAGGAAATAATGCAGAAATAAGGGCGATGATAAATATAATGGACATAGCAGGTGGCATATGTTCTAAGGCAATGCTTGGGAATAATTTATCACCAGTAACAGCTAAGCCGTTAGCGCTTGCAAACAAATAGAGTAATCCACCTAAAAATAAAAATAGTGTAATAACAACTAGCATTGTAAAGCCAAGGGTTATTACATTTTTTTGTGAATCCTTTAATGTTTTTACAGAAATGTTTTTTTGCATCATCTCCTGATCCATACCTGTCATGGTAATGGTAACAAAGGCCCCTGCCAATATTTGCTTAACAAAAAACAGCTTACTAGATGGTTCTGTAAAAAATATTTTAGTATAACCCCTGTCTGCCATGGTAGATAAGCTTTCAAAGAAACCTACATGGAGTTGGTTAAGGATATAAAAGACGCAAATCACAAGCCCTAAAAGCATGCAAGATGTTTGAAGTGTATCGGTCCAAACAATGGTTTTTACGCCGCCCTCATAGGTATACAACAATATCATAAGTAGGATGATAAGGGTAGTTGCCCAAAAGGGAACATGAAAACTTTGTAGGATAGCATCTTGCAAAATGCGCACTACTAAATAAAGCCTTGCTGTCGCGCCAAGGGTTCTTGACAGTATAAAAAATGAAGCGCCTGTTTTATAAGATGCCACACCAAGTCTCGTGCTTAAGTAATTGTATATGGAAGTTAAATTAAGCTTGTAATAAAGTGGTAGTAATACATACGCAATGGTTAAGTAACCAATCACATAACCCAGGGTAATTTGTAAATACGAAAATGCATTGACGTAATTGGTACCACCCACCAGGGTACCCACCTGACCAGGAACGCTCACAAATGTTACACCACTCAGTGAAGTACCCACCATACCAAATGCCACAAGCATCCAGTTACTATTTCTATTACCAATAAAAAAAGAATCATTGGTGCTATTTTTACCCGTTACTTTAGCAACAACAAGTAGAATTAGAAAGTATACTATTACAAAAGAAAATAAAACAATGGGCGACATAGCAATCGTTATTTTTTGTTAAATTGTAGGCCTTAAAGGTAAGGATATTGCGCCTTTTTCATGCATAACAATGGGATATATGTCTATACAAACAGTGGCTGTTTTTTGTGGTTCCAAAGATGGGTTAGATCCCGAGTTTTTACAGGAGGCAACTGATTTTGGAAATTTATTGGGAGTTACAGGCATGAACCTTGTTTATGGGGGTGGCAATAAGGGCCTAATGGGCGCTGTGGCCAATGGTGCTATGGCTGCTGGCGTGAAAGTTATTGGTGTTATTCCAGAAGTGTTAACCACATGGGAACACCAGCACGAGGGTATTACCGAGTTACATGTTGTTTCAGACATGCATGTAAGAAAAAAGATGATGTATGATCTATGTGATGCAGCACTCATTTTACCAGGTGGCAATGGCACTTTAGATGAACTATTTGAAATGCTTACTTGGAACACATTAAAAATCCACGACAAAAAAATAATCTTGCTTAATTGTAATGGATTTTATGATCACTTGGTAGCGCATATGCAAATGATGCAAGCGCAGGGTTTTTTATATGAAAGCGTAGAACACCGTTTAATAGTTGCCACATCTGCAAAAGAAGCGGTGGCTTTACTCCAAAGTTTTTAGTGACTTTCTAGGTCAAAAATTTTACCAGCGTTTAATATGTTATTGGGGTCAAATGTTTTTTTGATAGAACGCATGAGTCTCAAATGTGTTTCCGAAAAAACAGTTTTCAAAAATGGTTTTTGAATGAGCCCCACGCCGTGTTCTCCACTAATGGTGCCGCCTAAACTTGCAATAAGTTCAAAAAGTGGCATGAGTGCAGCCGTCATTTCTGAATTGTTGTAACTATTTTTAATGGTTGGGTGGTTGATGCGAATATGCAAATTTCCATCACCCGCATGTCCATAACAAACTACTTTAAAGCCATTATTAGCTGCAATTTCTTTAACACCTCTAATTAATTTAGGTAGTTCGGCTCTAGGCACAACAGCGTCTTCCTCAATGGTATAACCTGCCATAACAGAGGCTTCATTTGCTTTTCGACGAATTTTCCAAAGTTCGTTTTTTTGCTCGGCGTCTTCTGCAAAATATATTTCACCCACTTCGAAGTTGTTTAAAACTTCTGAGATGGCTTCCATTTCATTCATTAGCACATCTACATTGTTTCCGTCTACTTCGATAATTAAATGCGCTGCTAAACCCTCTGTTAATTGCACCGCTGAGCTATCTAACATTTTAGTGGCAAGCGTTATGGCGTCTATTTCCATAAGCTCCATAGCGCTTGGTGTAATGCCTGCTCTAAATATGGCACTTACTGCTTCGCTCGCTTTTTCTAAACTATTAAATGGAGCAAGCATGAGTAAATCAAATTTCGGATGCGGAATTAAACGGAGCACAATTTTAGTAACAATACCAAGGGTACCTTCGCTACCAACAATTAATTGTGTAAGGTTGTAGCCAGTGGCATTTTTTAAAACGTTGGAGCCCGTCCATATAATTTCGCCAGAAGCTAATACTACTTCTAGGTTTAATACATAATCTTTTACAACCCCATATTTTACAGCCTTGGGGCCACCACTGTTTTCAGAAATATTACCACCAATAAAACAACTTCCTTTACTTGCAGGGTCGGGCGGATAAAAAAGTCCTTTTTCTTTTACTGCATTTTGTAATACTTCTGTGATCACACCAGGCTCGGTAGTTACTTGTAAATTACGCTCGTCAATATCAAGTATTTGATTTAATCTTTCGGTAGATAATAATACGCCACCTAAATGTGGGAGTGCGCCACCAGTTAACCCGGTACCAGCACCTCTTGGCGTTACAGGTAATAAATTTTCGTTACAAATTTTTAGGATGGCTGAAATCTCAGCTGCTGTTTTTGGCTTTACAACAACGGCAGGTAAGTACAATAAATTTTCGGTTTCGTCTTTGCCATACTTGTGCAAGCTTTCTTCATCTGCTACTACAAAATCATTTCCAATAAGTTGCTTGAACTGATCTACTATAGATGCAGTTACGATGCCGTTTGCCATTATTATACGATTAAGAAAGGAAAACTAGAAGAGGCCAAATAATGTGCTATCAACTTTTCCGATGATATCACCAAGATCGGCTTCATTTTCACCAAATTTATTTTTGTCACAATCAATTACAAGTAATGGACCTTCTTGATATCCATCAATCCATTTGTTGTAATATTCGTTGAGGCGTTTTAAATAATCGAGTCTGATATTTTCTTCATATTCTCTACCTCTTTTTTGTATTTGTGATACAAGGGTAGGCACAGAAGCTTTTAAATAAATAAGTAAATCAGGAGGTTGCACCATCGTTTTAAGCGTGGTAAAAAACGCATAATAGTTATCAAAGTCGCGCTTACTCATAAGGCCCATTTCGTGTAAGTTGGGCGCAAAAATATTGGCGTCTTCGTAAATGGTTCTATCCTGAATAATGGTTTCAGTTCCTCTAGCAATTTCAAGTAGTTGGTTAAGTCGTCCATTTAAAAAATACACTTGCAAATTAAAACTCCATCTAGGCATG
>JBIKIS010000211.1:0-2518 GCA_044361485.1 Sediminibacterium sp. | reverse complement strand
GCTCTTTTGCAAAAAGTATGGAAAATGTAAAAGGTCCTATCGAAGCAAAAATTAAAACAGGCTACGAGCAAATGATGTACAAGCCCATTTCGGCAAATAAATTAAATGCGCTAACCTCACTCTATCAAAGTAGTTTATCAAAATATCAAAGCAACAAAAAAGCAGCCAATATTTTAGTGAGTGATAGCACACTTGCATCACCTACCAACAGAGCCGCGCTTGTTGTGGTAGCAAACGCCATGCTTAATTTAGACGAATGGCTTAATAAAAACTAATTTCAATGACGCAAAAAGAATTACATAACCAGCGCCTTGTTAAAGAAGCTCAAAAGGCCGTGATGCAGCAGCATACGCGCAGGCATTTTATTAAAGAAAGTGCCATGGGATTTGGCGCATTAGCACTTGGCAGTTTACTCGGTGGGTGTAATACATCTTCTAGTACCAATTTGTTTGATGCCACCAATCCATTAGCACCAAAAGCGCCACCCTTTTTAGGCAAGGCTAAGTCGGTGATATATTTACACATGGCTGGTGCTCCTTCGCAACTTGAAATGTTTAGTTACAAGCCAGAGCTTGCAAAACTAGATGGATTGGATTGCCCGCCTTCCCTACTCAATGGTAAAAAATTTGCTTTTATTAGAGGCGTTCCTAAAATGCTAGGCCCTCAAGCAAGTTTCAAACAATATGGCGAAAGTGGTATTTGGTTGTCTGAAAATTTACCACATTTATCAACTGTTATTGATGATGTAGCCGTGCTTCAGGCCGTTACTACCGATCAGTTCAATCATGCACCTGCACAACTTTTAATGCATACTGGAACACCGCGCCTAGGCAGGCCTAGTATGGGTTCTTGGGTTACTTACGGTCTTGGCTCCGAAAATAAAAACCTGCCAGGATTTGTTGTACTTACTTCTGGTGGTAATAATCCGGATGCAGGAAAAAGTGTTTGGGGAAGTGGATTTTTACCAAGTGTGTATCAAGGTGTACAGTGCCGTAGTGAAGGTGATCCAGTTTTATTTATTAAAGATCCTGCGGGCATGGACCGCGATATTAGAAAAGCAAGTATCGACGCTATTAATAAAGTGAATGAAGAATCTTATACCGAGTATCAAGATCCAGAAACCTTATCACGCATTTCTCAATACGAGCTCGCCTACAAAATGCAAATTTCAGTGCCGGGTGTCATGGATATTAGTACCGAGCCTGATTATATTCATGAAATGTATGGCACCAGGCCCGGCGAATCATGTTTTGCCAACAACGTATTACTTGCGCGCAAGCTGGTAGAAAAAGGCGTTCGCTTTGTACAGCTATTTGATTGGGGTTGGGATACGCATGGCGACTCAGCAGGTAATGCAGTTGATATTGGACTAAAAAATAAATGTCGAAAAATTGATAGGCCTATTACCGCACTCTTACAAGATTTAAAACAAAGAGGACTACTAGATGAAACACTTGTTGTGTGGGGTTCAGAATTTGGTAGAACACCGATGCAAGAAAATAGAGAAGGTAAAACCATGCCATTTAAAGGCCGCGACCACCATGGTGAAGCGTTTTCCATTTGGATGGCAGGCGGTGGCATTAAAGGTGGCACTACCTATGGCGAAACAGATGAAATTGGGTACAATATTGTAAATGGTAAAGTAGAAACCTTTGATGTACAAGCGACCATTTTAAATCAGTTAGGTTTTGACCACGAAAAATTCACCTACGAATCACAGGGAAGAAACTTTAGGTTAACCGACTTGAGTGGTAAAGTGATTCATGATATCATAGCATAAAAAAATAATGATGAGCGTATTTATTGGAAGGTTCCATCCTGTTTTTGTTCACTTACCTATTGGAATATTACTTTTTGCTGCCCTTTTATTTTTTGTTTCAAAAAAACAAAAATTTGCGGCAGTATCTGCAGCGGTAGCGCCTGCACTTGCAGTAGGTTCGTTTTTTTCTATTCTATCCTGCATTACAGGCTATTTACTTTCTATTTCAGACGCCTATAATGAGGATATTGTTTTTAAGCACCAGTGGCTTGGCATTGCTACTGCTATCACAAGTATTGGTTGCTATATCGCGCATCAAAAAAAGTTCAAGTATATGGGTGCGCTCATTTTGGTATTAACTGCACTTATTATCATTACCGGACATAACGGCGGCAACCTCACACATGGAGAAGATTTTTTAACAGCACCTCTTTCAAATACCAAGAGCGACAAAAAAGTGATTGCCAATATCAATGAAGCCCTTGTTTACAAAGATGTGATAGAACCCATATTGGCTGCAAAATGTTATAGTTGCCATGGTGATAGCAAGCAAAAAGGGAAATTAAGACTTGACCTTCCAAATTATATCATGCAAGGTGGCGAAGAAGGAAAAGTATTAACTCCTTACCAGCCTGGTAGCAGTGAAATCATAAACCGCTTATTGCTGCCAACTTCTAACGAAGAACATATGCCGCCCAAAGAAAAACCACAACTTACCAAAGACGAGGTTGCTTTACTACATTGGTGGATTGAGTCGGG
>JBIKIS010000210.1:0-2520 GCA_044361485.1 Sediminibacterium sp. | reverse complement strand
GGCACAAGGCCTCAAATTGGAGCTTTTGTGGAAGCCGTTGATAAACTGTGGATGAATTTCTGCACAAATCGTGCTAATCTTGTAGTATGAATGAGATTTCACTTGAAAACTGGGAAAAAACAGCCGCCGACCACGAGAAAAAGTACAAGCAATTCCTCCAAAAGCCGGATAAAAAGCAGCTCTTAAAGGTCCTTCCCGACCTTCATGATGAAGCCTTTGAAAAAATAGACTGTTTAGACTGTGCGGCCTGTTGTAAAAACTATTCGCCCCGTTTTAAAGGGCCCGATATCAAACGCATTAGCAAGCATTTGGGTATGCGTGAAACGGAGTTTATTGATAAGTACTTGGTCATGGATAATGATGGAGACTATGTAGCCAATACAAAACCATGTCCATTTTTAGGGTCTGATAATTTTTGTAGTATCTACGACAAACGTCCTTCCGATTGTGAACGTTTCCCCTACACCGATGAAGACGTGTTTTTTAAACGCCCTGCTATCACCTTAAAAAATGTTACGTTTTGTCCAGCCGTGTTTCATGTATTTGAAAGGCTGATCGAAAAAAAGTAAGCTTACTTGGTAACGTGTAAAATAAATTTTTCCTGAAAATAAGGTTCTGCAAATAAGCGGTACACCGGAATCATTTTAGGCCTCAATAAACTTTCAAAAATTTCTTGTGCAAGGTCGCCACCTTTTAAACAAATAAGACCATTTGGAATTTCTTGTTTGTGTCCCTTTTTTAATAGGGGTCCTGCCCACTGCCATAAATCTTTTAAAGGAGCAACGGCTCTTGAAACGGCAAAGTCAAATTTCCTGTTTTTTATTTCTTCGGCACGGCAGTGTTGCGTGGTTATATTGGTGAGTCCAACGCCCTCGGCAACGGCTTCCACAACTTTTAATTTTTTAGCAATGCTATCTACCAAATGAAACTTTACTTCTGGAAAAAATATAGCGAGCGGAATGCCCGGAAACCCGCCACCACAGCCAATATCAATCACTTCGGTGCCTGGCTCAAAATTTGCCATGGCTGCAATGCTAAGGGAGTGGAGTACGTGGTGTAAATAAATGCTTTCTATGTCTTTACGAGACACCACATTGATTTTACTATTCCAGTCTTTGTATAGTTCCTCTAACCCTGCAAATTGAGCCGTTTGCTTTGGGGTAAAGTCGCTAAAATACTTTTCAATTAATCCCAATTTTTCCGGGGTGCTTTCCATATGGCGGGTAAGGTAAATAAGTAATAAAATAACATAAAAATATCGAAGAAAATAAACCAAGGCCAGAGGTCTAATTCGTTTAGTTTTTTCATACCCTTAAAGTAAACATAGGCTTGAATTAAAAAACGAACGCCAAATACCGCAAGGCTTATCCACCAACTATAAAAAATAATAGAAACAATGAGTAGTGGATATAATAAAAATTGAGAGGTACTATAAAGGCCCAATAACATTTTATGACTTGGCTTGTAATAACGGCTTGTCGTGTAGTGTCTATATTTTTGTGCCATCCACTCGTTCCAAGTATTTTTTGGTTCACTCAAGGTATGCGTTTCTGGATCTATACAAATAGCGGTATTGCGCGCTGTAGCTACCTGATTGATAAATAAATCATCATCACCACTAGGTACTTGATTAATAGAAGAGAATCCTTTGTTGCGTAAAAAAACTTGTTTTTTATAACTCAGGTTTCGGCCCACACCCATGTACGGGTTGCCGCTTAGTGCATAGGTTAAATATTGAAGTGCGGTATGAAAGGTTTCAAAACGAATCAGTTTATTTAAAATGCCAGGCTTTTTTCGGTACGCGCCATAGCCCAGAACAATTTCAATATTGTCTGTGTATGCAGCTTGCATTTTTTTAATCCAGTGCTCCGATGCTGGAATACAATCGGCATCTGTAAGTAATACAATTTCATACTTGGCACTTTTAATACCCATCGAAAGAGGGAATTTTTTACCAGCAATCATTTTTGCTTCCTGCGTTAATAAAACGTGGTTGATGTTTTTAAATGCTTTTTTAAATTCATCAATCAAGTATTTTGTATCGTCGGTAGAGTTATCGTTAACGAGCACTACTTCAAATGTGCTTTTATAATTTTGCACCAAAACAGCCGGAAGCGTTTGCACTAAATTGTGCGCTTCATCTCTTGCACAAATCACCACCGATACCGCATGTTCCATTTCCTCCCTTGGCGTTACCTGCTTGTGAAAGGCCAGCCTAATAAAAAAGTAGAGGTAATAAAAGAGTTGAATGGCTACTACCGAACAAAAAATATAGAAAATAAGGGTCCAAATGATGGGAGCTACGTTCATGAGCGCAAAAATAGTGGTTTTGTGCTACTTTTGTGGACATGGCTGCACTAACCTTCCAACTTCAAAATACGGCTAGCGGCACGGGCGCAAGAGCCGGTGTGATGCAAACTGATCATGGTGAAATTTTAACCCCAATTTTTATGCCTGTGGGCACGGTGGGCACGGTTAAAGCCGTTACGCAGCAGCAGCTTTCATTGGAAATTCAGGCTC
>JBIKIS010000095.1:0-7937 GCA_044361485.1 Sediminibacterium sp. | reverse complement strand
AAGCAGCTGGACGGTCTATAGATTTCATCTTTTGTAACTCCTCACGCATTTTTTCAAATGTCTCCATCGTTACATACATATTCGTATCACTCATATAGTAGCTTTAAGTTGGATAAAAAAAGACAACGCCACATTTGACTGCAGCGTTGGACGTCAAAAATAATTAATTTAATTAGATTCCAAGCTTATCTAGTACAATTTTAGCCATTAAATAGAAAGCTTCATGGCTATAACCGGCAATATGAGGGGTAATGATCACATTAGACTGCTTACAAAGCCATTCTAGTTGTACCCTTTCCACCTCTGAGTAGCTGCCTAGGTTTTCATTTTCTAGGACATCTAAACCAGCGCCTTTGATTTGACCATTTTTTAAGGCTGTAATGATGGCTGCCGTATCTGCTACCTTACCCCTACAAGTATTGATAAAATATGGCGACTTAACAAGGCTAGCAAAAAAAGAAGTAGATGCGTAGTGATGTGTTTCGGGTGTTAGTGGCAGGTGTAAACTAACTACATCGGCGTTTGCACAGAGGGTAGCAAGATCCACAAATTCAACATTTTGTACTGGCGTTTCCTGCTTGTATTTATCATGCACCATAATTTTTACGCCAAAAGATTGAAGTCTAGTAGCAAATGCATTTCCGGTATGACCCATACCAATAATTCCTACTGTTTTTCCCATTAATGCATCGGCTCTATTGGCGTCTCTAATCCATAAACCATTTTTTACTTCTGCAAAGCTAGAAGTTACTTTGTTCATAAGATTTAAGAGTAGCGCCATGGCGTGTTCGCCTACAGCACCCGCATTCCCTTCCGGACTACTTACACAAACAATATTTTTTGATGCAGCATAATTGGTATCAATTAATTCCATACCACTTCCGAGTCGGGCAATCCACTTTAATGCAACTGCTTTTTCAAGTAAAGGCTGATCAATTTTTATACGCGTACTTACCACTAGACCAGTAGCTGTTGCAATATTATTTGCGAGCTCATCATAGCTGATCGTTTCCGAAAATACAACCTCAAACCCCTTGTCCTGCAAGCGTTGTGTCAAATACGGATGAGCTGGTGCGGTAATAATTACAATAGGTTTCACGGTTAGATTTATTTCATTTTAAATGTGAGGGCTGCAAAATCAGCTACACTTAATTGTTCAGGTCTTTTTGTAAAAATTTCTTCTTGTAAGGTTTCGGGGGTAAACATACCTTTTAATGGATTTCGCAGCATCTTTCTGCGCTGACCAAATGCCGCTTTTACCACTGCAATAAATGATTTTTCAGAGCGCATATCTACTACATCAGCACGGCGTGTTAATTTAATAACACCACTATCAACTTTAGGTGGCGGATTAAAAGACTGTGGAGGTACATCAAATAAATATTCGGCGTGGTAATAGGCTTGTACGAGAACACTTAAAATACCATAATCTTTATTGCCCGGACCCGAAACAATTCGCTTGGCTACTTCTTTTTGAAACATACCAACCATTACAGGCACTTGGTCTTTCCACTCTAGTACCCGAAATAATATTTGGGAAGAAATATTGTACGGAAAATTTCCCACCACTGTAAAGGGCCCTTCAAAAGGCGGTGCGCAATCCAAAATACTTTCATGCACAATTTTACCCTTAATGGAAGGATAGGTTGTTTCTAGATAAGCTACTTTTTCATCATCTAATTCTACGGCCTTAAAATCAAGTGCCGGCTTTTGTAAAATATATTTTGTGATGGCGCCAGCACCAGGCCCTACTTCTACTAGGCGCTCACAATTTGGAATCGCGTCCACGATGGAGAGACAAATTTTTTCGTCTTTTAAGAAGTGTTGACCCAGGGATTTTTTAAGTGTATATTCCACCCTGCAAAAGTAAGCAATTCTAAGGCGTAAGCATGCGATAGCCTAACATGCCTGAATCGGCTATAAACATGCGATAATTGGGTCAAATAATCGTAATTTTATCGTCTAAAACAGCCCGGATGAGTATAGAGACGCAAAAACCAATTATTGGATTTTCATGTGGTGACCTAAATGGCATTGGATTAGAAATTATCCTAAAAACGCTATCCGATGGTCGTTTACTTGATTTTTGCACGCCCGTTATTTTTGCCAGCAGTAAAAGTGTCAATTTTTACCGTAAGAGTTTACCAGAATCTAATTTTAGTTACGCGAGTGGTAGAGATTTTTCCAAACTCAATCCAAAGCAAGTAAATATCTATTCATGTTGGGAAGAGGAAGTGGTGATCACCCCTGGCCAACTCAACGAAATTGGTGGAAAATATGGACGTTTGTCTTTAGAGGCTGCAGGACAAGCATTAAAAGATGGGCATATTGATGGACTTGTAACTGCTCCTATCCATAAAAAAAATATCCAATCGGAAACCTTTAACTATAGTGGACATACCCCGTATTTAAAAAACCTATTTGGCACCAAAGACGTTCTAATGTTTATGGTTGCCGAAAATATTCGCATTGGATTACTTACAGAACACGTTACAATTTCTGAAGTACATAAATACATTACGGTAGAAGGCATCATGAGTAAACTCAAAATGATGCACACCAGTTTGCAACAAGACTTTAGTATTGACAAACCAAAAATTGCGGTATTGGGCCTCAACCCACACGCAGGCGACGAAGGTCTTATTGGTAAAGAAGAACTTGAAGTAATTAAACCAGCCATTGCAGAAGCGCGCAAAAATAACATGCTTGTATTTGGCCCATACAGTGCCGATGCATTTTTTGCAAGAGGTCAATATGAAAAATTTGACGCCGTTCTTGCCATGTATCACGACCAGGGTTTAATACCTTTTAAATCACTTGCCATTGGAGAAGGCGTAAACTTTACGGCAGGACTTTCTGGTGTAAGAACCAGTCCAGACCATGGGACTGCTTTTGATATTGCAGGAAAAGGCATTGCTGATCATAGCTCATTTGTAGCTGCTACTTTTGAATGCATCGAAATTATTAGAACCAGAAAAGGTTATAAAGAAATGCGCATCAATCCACTACGCAAAAGAAGTGCGAGAATGCTTGCTGGCGCCGTAGATGAAAGAATTGAAGAGCAATAATTTAATTAAAAATTGCCGCAGGAATACCTTTATTGACAACGTAGTTTTTATAATTTATTTCTACCCTACCTTTTTTATTTTTTAACTGCTGTGCAGCAGTTAGTGGCTTGCTGTCATCTTCAAACTCGAGTGTAATGCCCTTTGGTAGCTTATAATTTTTAGTATTGAATTCAAAAATAACTTGATCGGGTAAGCCGTAGTTACTAAAAGCACCATAACGCATAAGCATGGTATACGTACCATTTTCTTTGGTCGTGGTAATAGCCTTTTCAATTAAACTTTCTTTTTCATTGATATAGAGTGTAGAAATAACAACATCACTTGACTCTTCGTTGGGAAGTAGTTTTACCACCCTTAATTTTTTTGAACCAATATCTTGTATGCCCGCATCAATGATAGAATAATTTGAAGACGCAATCAGCGAACTTAAATTAACAGAAAGACCACCTTTAGGAAGTAATGAAATACCGCCTTCTTTTTTTATTTTAAATAAGTTTGGTTTTTTAAAATAAATTTTGATTTTCCCAATCGGCGCTTTGATAAAAGCAATGTCTGTTTTCATAACACCAGTGGCTTCATAGTTATCTACAAGCTCTAGCTTGGCTTTCACTTTTTTAATAAGCTGCGCGGCGTCTTGTGCCATAGCTACTGATGCACAAAAAACAAACAATACAAACAAACAACACTTTTTCATACGCTAATATTAACTAAGGATATCTTTTTTTCTAAATACTAAAACAGTTGCTACAAAAAATCCGATGGTATGAATAAACAGTACTACAGCCGCTTTAATAATTTTGTCTGGATTTTGAATACTACCTATAATGGCCTCGTTTGAATCATTCACTTTTATGTCAAAAAATTCTTTCCAGCCAATCATATGGGTCGTAAACAAATAAGGCTTGATCAAATTAAAAATAGGAATATTAAGTGTACTTAAAATGGTAAAAAATACAATCACACTCATCGTAGCAACAATAGGTCCGATAGAATTTTCTGCAAAAACAGATAAAAAGAAACCTAAAGAGGCTACTGTAGTCATGGCTAGTGCGGCAAAACCAAATGCACCAATGTAACGCCAAAATACATCCGACTCTTTTAATAAAACCACATAGCTCGTTTTTAATAAAAACATATCGTCGGTGCCAAATAAAAGCATGCTTCCAAAAAGAGCTAAAATAGCCAGCCAAACTAATAGTAGTAAAGTATAAATAGTGGCTGCAATAAATTTAGCAAGTAATAAGGTGGTACGGCTGTATGGCTTAATGAGTAGCAAACGAAGCGTCCCCATATTTGCTTCACCTGAAATCATATCGGCGGCAATCAGCGCAATTAAAAGTGGAACGTGTACCAGCAACAACTGTAGCATTACATAACAAACCAAATAACCGTTTAATATTTTACCATCAATTTCAAGAGAGCTACTTAAATCGTTGAGCATAAAATCGAGGTAGCTTTTACCATCTAATTTTAAGCCAAATTGAATGATGCCAATAAGTGCAGCGACTGCACCAAATGCGATATAGGTACGTGGACGCTTAAATATTTTATACAACTCTACTTGAACAAGACTATACATATTTTGGAGTTGATGTGATTTGTAAAAAATAATCTTCTAATGAATGCATGGGCTTTACAGATAACACGCCAATACCCATTTCTACCAAACTTTTATGTAGGCTTGGTAAATGTTTTTCGTCGAGCTGCATAAATATTTCTTTGTCTGAACTGCGGTTCACTAGTAGCTGCCCTGCCCAGTTAGATTGTAGTAACAACTCAGTTGCCTTTTTATTATCAAGGGTTTGAATAGCTACCACTGTTTTACTGGTATCAAATAATTCTTTGCTATCCCCTTCTACTAATTTGCAGCCTTTATCAATAATGATAAGCCTTGTGGCCACTTGTTCGATTTCTGATAAAAGATGCGAAGAAACCAGCACCGTTTTTCCCTGCTCCCTACTAAGGTGTAAAATTAAATTTCTAATGTCTGCAATACCCTGTGGGTCTAATCCATTGGTAGGTTCGTCGAGTAATATCAGTTCCGGATCATTCACCATTGCCATGGCAATAGCAAGTCTTTGTTTCATCCCTTGCGAAAAAGTACCCACATTATCCTGTGCCCTGGAAGCTAAACCCACCACATCTAGTTCCTGCAATAGCTGCGTTTTAGTTTTTGAAACGCCACTTAATGCAGAAAATATTTTTAAGTTTTGATAGGCCGTTAAATACTCATACATCGCAGGCTTTTCTATCACTGCACCTACTTTTTGCATGATCGCAGAACGGTTGGCCGCTAGTGGCAAACCAAAAATTTCAATATCGCCAGCTGATGGTTCGATAAGAGAAAGGAGCATACGTATGGTGGTGCTTTTGCCAGCTCCGTTTTGACCTAAAAAGCCATACACATCTCCTTTATTTACAGAAAATGACAAATCATTAACTGCTGTAAACTGCTGACCAAATTTTTTGGTAAGACCCTGCACTTGTATAACTGAAGACATAGTAATATAACAAACAAGTAGCCAAGATGTTCGGAAACAAAAAAGCCCCCGCAAATGCGGAGGCTTTTAAAATATAGACAGTGCTATTATTTGTATTGAGGCATTAACCCTTTAGCTAATTCAACCATTTGCTTAAGGCCATCTTCTGGTAAATCACCTTTTTTGAACGCAGCTAAAACTTCTGGTAATTTGTTTTCCATTTCCATTAAGAAATGAGCTTCAAATTCTTTCACATTTTTAACAGCTACCTCACGAAGTAAACCTTGTGTACCTAAATAAATGATCGCAACTTGCTTTTCTACGGTAAATGGCGTGTACTGCGCTTGCTTTAAGATTTCTACGTTACGAGCACCTTTGTCAATTACAGATTTAGTGGCAGCATCAAGGTCTCCACCAAATTTAGAGAAGGCTTCTAACTCACGGTATAAAGCTTGGTCTAATTTAAGGGTACCTGCTACTTTTTTCATTGACTTAATTTGTGCGTTACCACCCACACGACTTACAGAGATACCTACGTTAATCGCTGGACGAATACCTGCGTTAAATAAGTTACCTTCTAAGAAAATCTGACCATCGGTAATAGAGATTACGTTGGTTGGAATGTATGCAGAAACGTCACCCGCTTGTGTTTCGATAATTGGAAGTGCAGTTAATGAACCACCACCTTTTACTAAATGCTTGATAGAAGCAGGTAAGTCGTTCATGTTTTTTGCAACTTCATCGTTTGCAATAACTTTTGCAGCACGCTCTAATAAACGGCTATGCAAATAGAATACGTCACCAGGATATGCTTCACGTCCTGGAGGTCTTCTTAAAAGTAATGATACCTCACGGTAAGCAACTGCTTGCTTAGATAAGTCATCAAATACAATTAAAGCAGGTCTACCAGTATCACGGAAGAATTCTCCAATCGCTGCACCCGCAAATGGCGCATAGAATTGTAATGGAGCTGGATCTGCAGCAGGAGCAGCAACAATTGTTGTATAGGCCATAGCACCATTGTCAGCTAAGGTTTTCATAACACCAGCAACAGTAGATGCTTTTTGACCAATTGCTACATATATACAATATACAGGCTTGCCTGCATCGTAGAATTCTTTTTGATTGATAATGGTATCAACACATATAGCTGTTTTACCAGTTTGACGATCACCAATAACCAACTCACGTTGACCACGACCTACCGGAATCATCGCATCGATTGCTTTGATACCTGTTTGTAATGGTTCTTTAACTGGCTCACGATAAATAACACCTGGCGCTTTACGCTCAAGTGGCATTTCATATAATTCACCAGCAATTGGACCTTTACCATCGATTGGCTCACCTAGTGTATTGATCACACGACCAACAACACCTTCACCAACTTTGATAGAGGCAATCATGCCAGTTCTTTTAACTTTTGCACCTTCTTTAATGGATCCACTTTCACCCATGAGTACCACACCCACGTTGTCTTCTTCTAGGTTAAGGGCAATGGCTTTTGTTCCATTTTCAAATTCTACGAGTTCACCACTGCGTACGCCGTTAAGGCCATATACACGGGCAATACCGTCTCCCACTTGTAATACGGTACCTACTTCCTCTAAGTCAGCACTTGCATTAAAATTGCTTAATTGCTGTCTGAGTATCGCTGATATTTCATCGGGTTTAATGTCGGCCATGATATTCTATTTAATAATGATGATTTATTTATTATTTCATTTGCGGAACATACAAGTTCTGCTGAAATTGTTTTTTAATATCTCTTAAATCTCTTACTACACTTGCATCTACTAGGTTGTTGTCAAACTCTAATACAAATCCTCCAATTAAAGAAGGATCAACTTTAGATTCTAATTCTACACTTGCAAATGAATTTGCTGCTTTTACTTTTTGCGCAATGGCTTGTTGCAATTCGGCGCTCACTTCTACAGCAGTAGTAAGGGTAACTTTATGAATGTCTTTTAATGCATTGTATTGTTCTACAAATGCAGTTGCAATTTCTGGTAAATCACTTTCTCTACCTTTTCTAACGAGTAGGTTATTAAAAGCAGCTGTAAGCTCACTTACCTTGCCAGTTGTAACCGCAGCGACAATGCTATTTTTTTGATCGGCTTTAATAATGGGGCTACGCAAAAGACTTACGAATTCTGAGCTAGCCGCACATACTGCCTGCAAATATTTCATGTCTGCATAAGCTGTATCCAACTGGCCTTTTTCGATGGCTAGGTCTAATAAGCTTTTTGCATACCTGCTTGCTAATCTTGGGTTGGGCATTTTGCTTAATTTAATTTAACGCCTTCAGCTAATTCGTTGATATACGATTCTTGTGCCGCTTTGTTGCTTAGTTCTTTGTGTAACACTTTTTCTGCTACTTCAATAACAA
>JBIKIS010000094.1:0-7964 GCA_044361485.1 Sediminibacterium sp. | reverse complement strand
TAGCTAAATTAAGATTGGCTACTTTTTTACCGCCTTCAAAATTTGTGATTTCGGGGGTTTGACCTAGATGTCCAATAAGTTGGACTTTGTTTTTAATTGCGTTCATACATGTATGTTTTCATATTTGCGATAAACAAATAGAAACATTAATTAGACGCCAACAAATCATCCAATACTATTCGAGTATAAATTCTAAAAATCAGAAAGAATAATTACGCAAAAGGGAACTTAACCACTTTGGCTTTAACCATTGTATTTCTGATATCAATGTAAATTTCAGATCCAACAGTAGCGTGCGCAGTAGCCACGTAACCCAGTCCCACAGCCTTTTGTAGGCTTGGCGCCTGTGTGCCGCTTGTTACTTTTCCAATAACATCACCAGCTTCATTTTTGATCAGGTAATCATGTCTTGGAATACCTCTATCAATCATTTCAAAGCCTACTAATTTTTTAGTAACGCCAGCCGCTTTTTGATTTTCGAAAAATGATTTATTGGTAAAATCTTTGGTGAATTTTGTGATCCACCCAAGTCCAGCTTCAAGTGGAGATGTGGTATCATCAATATCGTTTCCGTATAAACAAAATCCTTTTTCTAAACGAAGTGTATCACGTGCACCAAGTCCAATCGGCTTGAGCCCTTGTGGCGTCCCAATTTCAAAAATGGCATCCCAAATTTTATCGGCAGCACCATTGCTGTCTTCAAAATAAATTTCTACGCCACCAGAACCTGTGTAACCTGTTGCACTCACAAGTACATTTTCGATACCTGCAAAAACACCTTTTGTAAACGTGTAATAAGGTAGATTTAAAATATCCATACTTGTAAGTGGCTGCAATATTTTTGTAGCGTTAGGACCTTGAATGGCAAGCAAACAAGTTTTATCGCTAATGTTATGCATTTCTACACCCGCTGTATTTTTTGAAACAATCCAGTTCCAATCTTTTTCGATATTTGATGCGTTTACCACTAGCATGTACACTTTGTTTTGCTCCACACAGTAAACCAGTAAATCATCTACAATTCCACCTGTTTCGTTGGGTAGGCAACTGTACTGAGCATGTCCATTTTTTAAAACAGAAGCGTCGTTGGAAGTTACGCGCTGAATCAGGTCTAATGCACCCTCTCCTTTTAGGATAAACTCACCCATATGACTTACGTCAAACACGCCCGCATTGGTTCTTACGGCCGCATGCTCGTCATTAATGCCTGAATAACTGATAGGCATGTTATATCCAGCAAATTCAGCCATTTTTGCGCCAAGTGCCAAGTGCTTTTGTGTAAACGGAGTGTTTTTCATAACAGTACATTAGATTGGCTGCAAAAATAAGGGGTTTATTTATATACCATCTTAATTATTGGTTAAGACTGAAACCGAGAAACCAAGAGTTTAATGGCATCAAATCCAAAAGCAATGGCTTTTACGGTGTCCGAAACACTAGACTCTTTTTTTGTTGAATTTCTGTTAAGGTTATCACCTTTTTTATCCAACTGTTTTTTTATGTCGTCGGCTTCTTTTTGCTTTTGCTCCCAGGTTTTTTTGAGGTCATTTTCTATTTGCTCGCTCTCACGTTTGAGTTCTTCTAAACGGTTTTTTAATTGTTCAGGATCTTCCTTGTCATCATCTGATGCTTTAACACCATCTACTCTTTCTAAACCTGTTGGCGTCATAATATATTCTACGTCATAGTCATAATCAAACGCATCTTCATCGTTGTACCAATTAGAGTTGTCACCATCAAATGGAAAATCAATATTAGGTCCAGTTTGAGAGCGTAACCCTCTTTTATCTACGCTTACTTTAACTTGCTCCCAGGCTTTGTTGCTAATTTTAAAACGCTTACCCACAGGAACCGCGAGTGTCATGATAACGTGTTGGTTTCTAAATTTATCTGTTTTAGTAATAGCAATACCTTTATCTAAATACAAACTACTATCTTGTTGATTGAGATCAAAATTAATTTTGCTGGCAAGTCGTTCAGCTTCTGCTACTGTTTTACCATTACTGATACGTACATATTTTACTTCAAAACTATCAGAGGCCGCTTTTACAATGCGGATGCGCAAGTTTCTTACATACACGGTATCACTATCAAAGAAATTGAATGGCTCAAGCTTTAACCAAGTATGGTTATAGTATTTGAGTTTTTGTTGCGCGCTTACTTCTAAATAATTAACCTTCGCATTGGTAAGTTGATATACTTCTTCTTGAGGTTCATTTTGTTTAGAAAAACTTTTGGTAAGGGTTGCAAAAAAGAGTGGAATAAAAATCCAGCTCAGTGCCCACAGCGACCAAAAGCCACCACGCACCCATACATTTGCTTTTTTAATCCCTGCAATTTTTCGGATGATAGCCGTTACAATTCCAATAACCGGAACCCATATAAAAAAGACAATAATGGCATAGGCATACCAGTTGTGTGCGCCATCTTCCAAAATAAAACGGCGTAATGGAAGTAATCCGGTGGTCGCAATACCTATCCCAAACAAAGCGGCTAATACAGAAATGGTAATAATGCCAAGTACAAAATAGACAAAGGCCTTAAATAAGATGGTAATGGTACGACCTGCAAAGTGCAAACAACCTCCACGCTGCGCAGGCTCAGGAGCTGCATTTGCGGCTGTTGAAGCAGTTTGCGCTGCTTGCGCCTCGCTCGTTTTAGCTTTATTATATACCGAAGATCCCCAGTTTTGTGCTCTTTTGCCAAAACCTTCCATATCAGTTTGAATGGTATTTTTAATGCTATTGATGTCTACCTTTTCGCCACGCATTTCCAATTTATCGGCAGTGGTTTTAGCTTCTGGAAGCACCAACCAAAGTACGATGTATACAAATACAGCACTCGGGCTAAATGTTAATTCAATAAAATTAGGAAAGTCATCAAATTCCCAAAATTGAAACAAATGAAAATGATTCCAATTTAATACAAGGAGTATACTAGGTACTAAAAATAAAAGTCGAATGTACCTAACTCTAACATCAAAATATTTAGACAAACCGGCACACACACCACCTATTACTTTCGCATCAATGTCTCTAAATAATCTTTTTCTTGCACCACCAATTTGATTGGCTGAAGTGTTAGGAACAGCAATCCATAAAAGTACGTATGCAAAAAATGAAATGCCAAATAGCAAGATCCATAATACACGCACAAGAGTTGGATCTAATTTTAAATAATTAGCAATACCAGCACACACACCACCAATCACTTTATTTTGCTCGTCGCGATAAAGTCTTTTAGGGTTTTCGTCATTGTCTGAAAACTGCTGCTGGTTTGCGTTTGAGGTGCTTGCACTTGTAGTAGCCTCAAAGCCATCCTGTGCTTCAAAATCTGCGGGACGACCAATACTTTCGATTATCAAACGCATGTCATCTTCAGTGATGCATACCGCGCCTTTTTTTAAACGGTCGTCACAAAGTTCTGCAATACGGCATTCGATATCGTTGATGATTTCATCTCTACCTTCTTCGGCATCAAAATATTGACGCAAACTTTCTATGTATTGTTTTAATGTTTCGTAAGACGCTTCTTCAATAGGAAGGATACGACCTTGGAAATTTATATTGATTACTTTTTTCATGGGTCAAAATTTTAAAGCAGTTATGCTTCGGTGTTAGGGGTTTGTGGTTGTGTTAGTAATGAAACGGCATTTGCCATATCGTTCCATGTTTGTAATAAAACAGAAAAGGCTTCTTTGCCTGCATCTGTCATTACAAAATATTTACGTGGTGGTCCACTCACACTTTCTACCCATCTATAATTTAATAAACCGGCATTTTTGAGCCTGGTTAATAGCGGGTACAAAGTCCCTTCTAGAATATGCAAATTGGCTGCTTTCATTTGGTCGATAATATCACTCGGATATACTTCACCTCTATTAATGATAGACAGGATGCAAAATTCTAAAACCCCTTTCCGCATTTGCGATTGTGTGTTTTGAATATCCATTGCTGTTAATTGAAACACAAAGATGGGATATATTTAGTACTATGCAAAACATAGTACTAAATATTTTTGACACAATGTGGCAAAAATTACTAACTAGTTGCATAGCAACTAGTTAGATAAATAAAGTTTTAACAAAATAATTTTAAATTCACGACTGGTTCGTATAAATCGAACGTAATTTACCCCTAAATCACAACCAATTCGTAAAAATCGCCCGGTTGTAGGTAGGTATTTGCCAGACTTTGTAACTCCTGAGGGGTTACCGATTTGATGGTTTCGATACTCTTATAAAAGTAGTTTTCGTCCAGTCCATTGAGGACATAACTTTTCCAACGGCCTATAAGTTGGAATGGACCATCCAAGTCACCTAATAGTGAGCCAATCATATAATTGCGCACCAAATCCAGTTCATCTTGAGCTACGGGCTCGTTACGCAGGATTTCCATTTCTTTAATTACTTCTGCGATCGTAGCCGCACAAACATCGCGGCCCGCTTCGGTACTAATCATCCATGCACTAGCGTGCACATGATTTTGAAAATAACTATGAATGCCGTAAGTATATCCTTTGTCTTCTCTAATATTACTCATGAGCCTCGATCCAAAAAATCCACCAAAGAGTGTATTGAGTACATGTGCTTTTTGAAAATCGGGGTGGTGTCTATTTGGAAAAGGTCTAGCCATTCTAATAGCGCCTTGCACACCATTTTCATCATTGATAATTTCTACCTTTTTTTGTGATGCTGTTACAATAGGATGTTCAACCACTGCGTTCGGCTCTGCCCGCAAAGGCAGTGTACCAAAGGCTTTGTTAAGCATCGACTCATAACCTGTTGGCATTTTACCGGCTACAAATATTTTACAACAGCCGTTTAAATAATACTCTTTGTAAAATGCTTTTATAACATCCGTATTGAGTGCATCATAATCTTTAGCATTTGAATACGTACCGTATGGATGGTTAATTCCAAATAAATATTCGTCAATTAAACGATTGGCAATAAAATCACATTTTTGTAAATTAACAGACAAACGCTGTTTTTGATTTTGAATATAAATCGCTAATTCTTGTTCTGGAAAAATACTGGTTTCAATAATTTCACGCACCACCGGAAGTAAGGTTTCCAAATGTTTACTTAAACAGTGCAGTGTAAGACTTGCCGTTTCGTTGTAGCAACTTCTATTCAAATAAGCCCCATGAAATTCAAAAAAATCATTGATTTGATAGGCCGTTTTTGTGGTTGTGCCGTTTTTGATTAAAAAATTGGTGGTAGCTGCCACCATGGGCTGCTTATCATACCAATTGCCTGCATCAAATACCCATTCTACCATCACCACGTCCTGCGCACCTGCGTTCATGGCATAAACCGGCACTTTATTGTCCAGTGTAAACCGGTCGCAATTTTTTAATTGCAAATCAAAATGAACCGCCTCTTCTATCGTTGGAGTAACTTTTCTATCTAACATGTCGTTTTTATTGAGCGTGATACAAGAGTGTATTTGAATTGTTGTTATCAAAAATTTTATTGGCATATGCATGAATATCATCAATGCCAATAGCTTGGTATTTTTGAAATTCGGTATTCATCATGCTAGCGTCACCTAATAGTTCGTATAGCGCAATACTACTTGCCCTACTCATCACACTCATGTCTTCAAAAGCAATAACACTCTCTGTTCTATTAATTACTTTTTGTAACTCTTTTGCTTCGATTTTTGAAGCCTTTAATTTTTCAATTTCTTCATCTACTGCTTTTACAGCTGTTTCCATAGAAACACCTTTCACAAGTTTTCCATCCACCGCTACAAGGCCCGCATCTAAACTTCCAAAATGATAACAATCGATACTAGAAAAATATTGTTTTTCTTTTACCAGTGTCTGATACAACCTAGATGCAGCGCCACCTCCCAGTATTTCAGTGAGTAAATCGGCGGCGTAATAACCAGGTGATAAACGGGCGTCCATATGCCATGTTTTTACAAAAGCATCGAGTGGCACATTGGCCTCTACTTCTAATTTTCTTGCTTCTGTTTGTAAAGGCTCAACGGGTAATTGACGTTCATATTTTTTGCCCATTTCGATAGGACCAAACCACTTTTCTGCCAAACGTTTTACTTGTTCCAACTTTACATTTCCTGCCACCACTAATATGGCATTGACAGGACGGTAATGTTTAAAAAAGAAATTTTTAACGTCATCAATTTTTGCATTTTCTACATGCGACAATTCTTTACCAATAGTCATCCACCTATACGGATGCACGGTATATGCCAGTGAACGCATTTTATGCCATACATCACCGTATGGTTTATTGATATAATGTTCTTTAAATTCTTCACACACCACTTTGCGTTGTGTCGCCAAACTTTTTTCACCAAATGCCAAGCTTAACATTCGGTCGCTCTCCAACCAAAAGGCCGTTTCAATATTTTGAGCCGGCAACTGGCAATAATAATTGGTAAGGTCATTGGTGGTATAGGCATTGTTTTCACCCCCCGCACGCTGCAGGGGTTCGTCATAATCTTTAATATTAATACTACCTCCAAACATCAGGTGCTCAAATAAATGGGCAAAGCCTGTTTGAGCAGGATCCTCGTCTCTGGCGCCCACATCATACATTACATTCACCACCGCCATGGGTGTTGAGGGGTCTTCGTGAACCAAAACCCTTAATCCGTTGTCTAATACAAAGCGATCGAATTGAATCATAATAGTTATAATAGACTGCAAAAGTACATACAACGCTGTTAGCTATTTTTAAAACTTGAACTATTCGGTAGTACCTTTGTACCCATTATTTAAAATTAGCAAGCATGCAATTAGCAGATTTATACCAAAAGGCGCTCAATTTTGAGTTTTTAAGCATCGAAGAAGGGATGTTTTTGTTTGAACAGGCCCCACTCACCGAGCTCATGCACGTAGCAGACGAACTGCGCAAAATTCAAGTGCCCCATGGTAAAGTAAGTTGGCAAATTGACCGGAATGTAAATACCACCAATGTATGTTTAGCCAATTGTAAATTTTGTAATTTTTATAGAATACCTGGTCATGCCGATGCGTATATCACAGACATGCCTACCTACCGTAAAAAAATTGAAGAAACGCTAGCGTATGGTGGTGATCAATTATTATTACAAGGTGGACATCACCCAGGTTTAGGGCTCGATTTTTATACCAAGACATTTAGAGAAATTAAACAAGAATATCCAACACTAAAACTACACGCACTTGGACCCCCAGAAGTAGCACATATTTGTAAACTCGAAAAAATGAGCCATCACGATGTGCTAAAAGCCTTACAGGAAGCGGGTTTGGACTCACTACCAGGCGCCGGTGCCGAAATTTTAGTGGACCGTGTAAGACGTTTAATTTCAAAAGGGAAATGTGGTGCAGACGAATGGCTTGCCATCATGCACGAAGCGCACAAACTAAATATTACCACCAGTGCTACCATGATGTTTGGTCATGTAGAAACACTAGAAGAACGTTTTATTCACTTAACGCGCATCCGTGAAATTCAAAGTATGAAACCGGAACATGCGAAAGGATTTTTAGCATTTATTCCATGGACATTCCAAGACGTTGATACCTTACTTACACGTATTAGAGGGGTGTATAATTTAACCACCACCGACGAATATATACGCATGATTGCCATTAGCCGTATCATGCTACCCAATGTCAAAAACATACAGGCAAGCTGGCTTACCGTGGGCAAACAAACTGCCCAGGTATGCTTACATAGTGGCGCCAACGATTTTGGGTCTATTATGATTGAAGAAAACGTGGTGAGTGCAGCAGGTGCGCCCCACCGTTTTACCTATAAAACCATGCAGGATGCCATTAAAGAGGCCGGTTTTGAACCTCAATTAAGAAATCAGCAGTACGAATGGCGCGAAATTCCGGCGGCTATTAAGGAGCAAGTGATTGATTATTAATTTTTTGAGCTAGCCTGTAACTTTTTATAGCCGGGATCGTTATACCCACAGAAAAGACCAAAACAACTGTGTTTT
>JBIKIS010000209.1:0-2544 GCA_044361485.1 Sediminibacterium sp. | reverse complement strand
GGATATAGAGCACCCAATATTGATGACCTAGGCACACTTGGCATTGTAGATTTCAGGTATGAAATTCCGAGTTACAATCTAAAACCAGAAAAATCAAAAAATATTGAAGTAGGCTACAAGTTTACTTCAACAAAAAATGATTTAACTGTTTCGTTATTTCGAATGGATTTAAAAGATGTTATTGCAAGGGTACAAGTACCAGGCCAAGTAATCAATGGATATAATGTTTATGCTAAAAAAAATATAGAAACCTCTTATATCAAAGGAGCTGAATTCTCTTTTTCCCGAATGCTTACAAATAATTTGATTTTTTATTCTAATGCAACCTACACCTTTGGTCAAAACGTAACCAAAAATGAACCCATGCGAAGAATCCCACCATTTTTTGGTCAAAACAAGTTAAGCTGGCATTTAAAGAAAACTTCAATTGCTATTAGACATCAATTTGCTGGCAAACAAGATAGGCTCGCAAGGGGCGACATAGATGACAATAGAATTGGAAAACAAGGAACAGATGAGTGGAATACATGTAACATTGATGCAAGTTATACCTGGAAACAAATTGAATTAAATATAAGTGCCATCAATATATTCAACGAAAATTACAAAACACATGGATCCGGCGTTTATGGAATGGGACGCGCGATTGGGCTTTCCATAAATTGGCATTTATAAATTACAATCTAGCATCGTTAATACAAAAAAGGGGTGTACGTTACGTACACCCCTTTTTTAATGGATCAAGATATTTCTAGACCTATTTAGCGATCCATATAAGGGTATTAATATCATCTACACCTTGTCTTGCAACCGCAGCATCTCTGTTTACCTTATTTAAAGCTTGTTCTGATAAAGGATAAATAAATCTTACCGGAACGCGGTTGTTATTCAAATTATCTACACCAGGAACAATAACTGGTAATCCAGTTCTACGCCAGTCAAACCAAGCTTCTAAGCCGGTAAAGAATAATGATACCCATTTTTGAAGGGCTATTTTACCTAATTTTTCTGTGCTTGTTCCTACATAAGCAACTTCTGGTTGCGTATAATAAGTTGCTGGTGGAGTAACCGTAATACCATATGCCGCTGGAACCATTGCAGCATAATATGCAAAATTAGATTGAACTCCATTCAAATAATATGTTTCTGTTGAAGTTGAAGAAGTGATCATTCCTTTTTCTGAAGCCTCAGCCAATATAAATTGTAATTCAGAATAATTCATTAAAATTCCTCTAGCAACATTAGGTAATGGTGCAGCTTGGTTGTTATCATTACATACTAAACATGCGTAGCTGTAACCCACTCTAGAAACACCTTGAGGACCACCATTAAAGTTAAGTGCAGCAACGTCACCTAAGCCGTTTGGAACACCCTCAATGACTGGAGTACCCGCTGCAATTGATCTTTGAGAAGGTCTACCAAAAACAGATAATCGAGGGTCATTGATGGCCCTTAAACGATCGCTTAAGGTTTTACCTACACGAATTTCATCAAAAGATCCAACTCGGCTACTATACAAAGGCCATTGATTAGCAGGAACATCGGCTAAATACTTAAGTTCTGCATTATCATCATTAGAAGTCATGATTGGATTTTGAGTAAGATTGCCAACTATCGCTTGCATGTCAGCATTCATAGACCTCTTCTTTGATAAACGCATTAGCAAACGTAAACGTAATGAATTGGCCAGTCTTCTCCATTTTATAACAGAACCGTTATATAATATATCACCTGCAATTGTTTCATTGCTAGTTCCTAAAATTTCATTGGCCTTTTTTAAGTCTGCCAATAAACCATTATAGATAGCCTCCTGAGTATCATATTTAGGCAAATAAACACCGCTTGTTTTTGCTTTAATCGCTTCAGAATAAGGTATATCACCATATGCATCGGTAGCTAATGAAAATAACCAACTTTTTAAAATTAAAGCCACGCCCAAATAATTTTGCTGAACTGGTGAATTGTTGCTTGCTAAGTCTATCATATTTTGAACGTTACGCATATTGCCATATACGTTTGACCAAATTCCATTTTTTTCACCCCATAGGTAACGGTCTTCATTAACAAACTGGATTTTCGCAGTGTATTGCACTAGTAAGTTACCGGTTCCCCAGGCTTGTGAAACCTGTTCGTTTAGCGCACTTCTGATAACACCAGATAGTAAAAGATCGGGTGTAACCTGAGTTGGCACATTTTTGTTAGTATTGATTTCGGTGAAATCTTTAGTACAGGCATTTAAAACTATCAGTGAAAATGCTGTAAGAACGATGTATATTTTTTTCATGATTGTAGATTGAAAAATTAAAATTTAAAACTAAGGTTTACACCAAAGCTTCTTGAAGAAGGAATGGACATGTGTTCAATACCAGGTAGTGCTGTACCACCAGTGAATGACATAACTTCAGGGTCAACATGCGGAACATTTGACCATAGTGCTAAATTTCTGCCTACGATGCTTAGTGTAGCTCCCTTAAATGGTGAATTTCTTAAAAATTTTGGTGGGAAATTGAAACCAACTTGTAGTTCCCTAAGTTTAGCAAAAGA
>JBIKIS010000208.1:0-2643 GCA_044361485.1 Sediminibacterium sp. | reverse complement strand
ATCTACTTGTTGCCATGCCCCAATTTGTCCAACGGTATTGAGTGTTTTGTAATAGAGCCCTTCATTATAGAGGGTTCCAGGGTATAAATAGTTATGTTGTAAAAGCGGTTTGCTACTAAACTTTCTGGTTTTATTGTGGAATAGTATTTGCTTGTTAATATTATTCGTTAAATATTTATTGCCAATTAAAGTATCTGGTGATTCATAAATACTTACTTCCGGATAAAAGTGTACAGCTCTAATGGTAAATGGTGTTGTTTGAACCGAGTCTAATGCTTTTTTATTTTTGATGACAATATCCCAGTTTATATTTGATTGCTGTTTAGCCTGAATACTATCGATTCTGTTAATTTGTTGAAAAGGGTTGGTAACAATTGCTAATAATTTGGTGTCTACGGTATCAACCTCTGCTACTAAAATTTCTTTGTTGAAACCATAGTAGCCATTACTGCGGTATAAGCTTGTTAATCGGTCCAAATCTTGACTAATCGCTTCTTTGGTATACACGCTACCTTTTACAAGGCGACTTTCTTTACTATTCTGATAGGTAAGGGCTTGTAAGCTACTATCCTCAATAGCATAATCCACTTTGCTGACAAGCGTTTTGCTACCCGGTGTTATGCGGAGTACAATATTGGTTTGTAACTGATCGCCTACCGTGTCTATTCTTACAGTATCTGAAAAAGAGGCTCTGTAAAAACCCCTTGTTTGCAAAAAGGCATTCATGAAACTAACAGAACGCTGCAAATTGATGGGTTCAAATACGGCAGGCTGCTTCATTTTATAAAAAAAGCCAAATTTTTGAATCCTTCTGATACGAATACTGTCGTCCCAATAATTATCTAGTTCGGTAGTTAATTGTTTTTTCTCATCTTTGGACCCTGTACCGGCAATTTCAATTTTATTGTTGTAAACAAAAGCCTTGTTGATAGGGTAGTTGACAACCGTTGTTCGGCGTTGTTCGGAACAGCTAACTAGTAAACAAATCACTACCATTGTGATAAGGGTGCTGGCTAAATGATTAAAATTGCTTACTAAACGCATAACGATGGTAACGAAGTCTGAGCTCAAATATATCCAATCTTTGTCCGACAAAAAAGTTAGACTTGAAACCGGTTGTTTTATAGCCGAAGGCGTAAAGTTAGTTGGTGAAATGATTGCTGCTGGCTATCCTTTAAAAGCCGTGTATGCGCTTGATAGTTGGGAGTCGCCAGATACTAGCATTGAAGTAAACCGTGTTGAGCCATTTGAGCTTGAAAAAATGAGTTTGCTTCAAACACCCAATCAAGTATTAGCGGTTGCTATGATGCCTCAAAAACCAAAGGAAATAGATATTGCTGGACAGTTAACGATTGTGTTAGACGGCATTCAGGATCCTGGAAATTTAGGAACCATTATAAGAACTGCAGATTGGTTTGGCATAAAGCAAATTGTAGCGAGTGAAGACACTGCCGATGTGTACAATCCAAAAGTAATTGGTGCAACCATGGGTAGTTTTATGCGCGTACAGGTGCACTATACAAATTTAGCAGCATGGATGCCTACTGTAAAAATTCCGGTGTATGGTGCATTACTAGAAGGCGAAAATGTGTTTACAACCAAAGCGCCTAAACAAGGCCTACTTGTAATTGGTAGCGAAGGAAAAGGGATCAGAGAAAATATTATTGATTTTATTACACATCCGGTAACCATTCCTAAATCTGGTGGTGCAGAATCTTTAAATGCAGGTATCGCCGCAGGTATTATTGTTGCACAATTAACGCGTTAGTTATTCTTATTTGTTTGCGCGCGTGGGGCTCCGTGTTTATTTGAATTCGATGGCCTTTACTGGACTCACTTTTGGTATGAGTAGGGTAGGTAAAAACAGAGAAATAAAACATACTACACTGGTGCCGGCACAAACAGCGGCTACTTGCCACCAAATAATTTTTATAGGCGCTACTGTAATATAATAAGACGCTTCGTCGAGTGTAATAAATCCGGTGGCTTGTTGTAGTAAGCAAATGCCCACACCTATAATCAGTCCAAATCCAACACCAGCAAGGGTTATAAAGAAGGCGTATACAATAAATATTTTTTGAATGGTCCAGCTTGTTGCACCCATGGCTTTTAATAAGCCAATCATATTGGTGCGCTCTAACATTAAAATAAGCAGGCAGGTAATTAAATTAATGAGCGCCACAATACCCATTACAATAAAAACTACATTTCTGTTAACATCCTGAATGTCGAGCCAGTCAAAAATATTGGGGTAAATTTCTTTGATGCTTTTACTCATCCATTCTGAAGGTAATGCGTTGGATAAACCACCACTAATGGCATCAATATTTTGGTATTGATCAACAAAAACTTCGTAGCCACCAATTTGATCGGGTTCCCAATTATTAATGCGTCTTATTAAATTAATATCTGCAATCATAAATAATTTATCGTACTCGTCTATGCCGGTATGATAAAAGCCAACCACCACTAATTTGCGGTAGGTTTTTTGTGCATCTGTATTTGTAGAAACAAAATGCACTTTGATGGTGTCATTGATTTTGATTTGCAACTGCTTTGCTACAGCGTCTGAAACAATGGTTTCTTTACTGTACATACTATCCGTAAACTGCATCCATCTACCTGATACTAAAAACTTTTTTA
>JBIKIS010000093.1:0-8362 GCA_044361485.1 Sediminibacterium sp. | reverse complement strand
ATAAGTACAAAAACTTGTACAAGATTTTCTCTCTTTTTAAAATAGCCTTCAATCATTTGCTCCCAACGTCTTCTATCTGTTTGAGATCTTTTGGCATATCCATATCCTGGTAAATCAACAATAAACCATTTACTTCTTGGTGCTTTAGCCTTTTGTGTACTTTCTATTTCAAAATGATTGATGAGCTGCGTTTTGCCGGGCGTGCCAGATGTTTTGGCTAAACTCTTCTGACCTGTAATCATATTAATTAAGGAAGACTTGCCTACGTTACTGCGACCAATAAAAGCATACTCGGGCCTATCAGGCTTTGGACATTTGTCAAAACTAGGACTCGAAACCAAATAGCTGGCTTTTGTAATTTCCATGCTGCAAGGTAACAAAAAGCCCGCTTAATTGGTTAAGCGGGCTAATAAAAGAGTGCAGCAGGGTGCTGCTCATTATTTTTTCTTGATCAAACTATCAATAGGATAGGTCGCTTTCATAGAATCAAGTACAGATTGTGCCCAACTTGAAAGAACAGCTCGTTCTTCTTCTGATAGCTTCGCTTCACTATGTATGATGCTATAAGACTTAAGCGGCATTTCACCTTCTTTTACTTGCTCAATCACTTCCTCCATTTTATGATATTGCTTGCGTAATTTATAATTCGCAAAATCATCTAAATTAAAATGTTTTTTACCGTCTACTACATGGTCATTGATCCACCAAGCAAGTGGTTGCACACCTGCGTACCATGGGTATTTTGTGTTATTGCTATGACAGTCATTACAAGCTTTTACCAAAATGGCATCTACTTCTTTTGATACCGGGTAAAGGGTTGCAATGTTTTTTGAATGATCGTCCGATACATTTTTTTCAGGTTTAAACGCTTGCAGTACAACTAGAACAACAACAAGTGCAAGGCCTATTTTTTTAAGTAAACTCATGGTAGGGTGGTTTTATGAAATTAAAATATTTCCAGTCATTTCATTTGGTATAGGAAGTTCCATTAATTGTAAAATAGTTGGTGCAATGTCTCCAAGTTTACCCCCTTTGAGGTTTACTTTTAAATCATTGTCTACTAAAAATAAAGGTACCAAATTTAAAGTATGTGCTGTGTTAGGACTTCCATCTTCATTGATCATAAAATCTGCGTTACCATGATCTGCGGTAACAAGAAGGGTATAGCCGTGTGCAAGACCAGCTGTTACCACTCTATTTACGCAGGCATCGACAGTTTCTACCGCTTTAATGGCTGCCTCAAAAACACCGGTATGGCCTACCATGTCTGCATTTGCGTAGTTTAGGCAAATAAAATCGGCAGATTCGGCTTCTATCTCTGGAACCAATAAATCGGTGATACCAACAGCGCTCATTTCTGGTTGTAAATCATAAGTAGCAACTTTTGGAGAAGCCACCATGATTCTATTTTCTCCTTCAAAAGGTTGTTCTCTGCCGCCGCTAAAAAAGAATGTTACGTGCGGGTATTTTTCAGTTTCGGCAATTCTAATTTGCTTTTTACCATGAGCCGCTAATACTTCTCCAAGTGTATTTTGTAAGTTATCATTTTCAAATACTATATGTACGCCTTTAAATGTTTGGTCGTACTGCGTCATGGTGGTGTAATGTAGCTGTAACGGCTGCATATTATATTCTGGAAATGCCTGTTGCGTTAGCACTTCTGTAATTTCTCTACAACGGTCTGTTCTAAAATTAAAACAGAATACGGCGTCGCCTTCTTTGATAGCAGCAACAGGTTCGTTATTGTCATTTACAATAACAGTAGGCAATAAAAATTCATCGGTGGTATCTGCAGCGTATGCAGCTTCTAAAGCACTGGTAGCACTGGATGCACGGGGCCCAGCATTATGTACGAGGCAATCATAGGCAAGCTTTACCCTTTCCCATCTTTTATCACGGTCCATGGCGTAGTAACGACCACTAATGGTTGCAATTTTACCTACACTATGTTGTAAATGATTCGTAAGCGTAGTAATAAAACCTAAACCACTTTTTGGATCGGTATCGCGTCCATCTGTAAATGCATGAATGTAAACCTCGGTTAGTCCATTTGCTTTACAATAATCGCAAATAGCAGTTAGGTGATTGATATGCGCATGTACACCACCATCACTAACAAGCCCCATTAAGTGCAGTGGCTTGTTGTTTGTTTTAGCATAGCTAACAGCCTCCAAAAAAGTTATATTAGTAGCTAGTTCGCCGGTTTTTATCGCAACATTAATGCGTTGTAGTTCTTGGTATACAATCCTACCTGCACCAATATTTAAGTGACCAACTTCTGAATTACCCATTTGACCTTCCGGTAAGCCAACGTCTTCACCACATGTTACAAGTGTGCTATGTGCGTATTTGGTATAAAGGCTACTTACAAATGGTGTTTTAGATTGCTGGATAGCATCTGACATTTTTTTTGTGCCAAGCCCCCATCCATCCATGATTACGAGAATTACTTTGCGTTTCATACTACAAATTTACAACCTTTATTTTTGGGGCAAAACCTCAATTTTAAAGGGGATAATCTTATTAATTGCTACATCTTAGTTATTTTTGGGCGAGTCATATAAAACCAGAACATGAAAAAGCATTTATTAGGCCTTTTATTTCCTCTCCTGCTGTTAACTACAGCATTTGAAGGGCCTTTTCAAGGAGATGCAGATCTGGTAGTAGCCGCTTTAAAATCTGGAAATCCTGCCGAGGTTGCCAAACATTTTGCTGTGGTAGTAGACATAAAATTTTTAGACGCCCCGGAAGATAAAATTGTAGCTAGTGAAAAAGCGGCCCAAAAATTAGCTGCTTTTTACAACGATTACAAGATCAAAGGATTTGAGCGTACCGCACAAAGAGAAATTGGTAATACCATGTATTTGACCGGAAAAATTAGTGGCGCTACTAAAAATTATAATATTACGCTGATGCTGATGAAAAAAAATGCAGCGCCCTATCATATTGTAACCCTACGTGTTAATTAATTACATTTTTTATTTTCATGAGTAAAAAAAACAAGTCGGACGTTAGAGGGTTCATTTATAGCACAGATCCTAACTTTAATTTTGAACCGGAGCAGGATGAAATCCTAGAAACTTTACCACCGGCAAAGCAACCACTTCGAATTCGTTTAGATACCAAACATAGAGCTGGTAAGGCTGTTACGCTTATTACAGGGTTTATTGGAACCTCCGAAGACGTTGAAAAATTAGGTAAGCAATTAAAAAATTTTTGTGGCACAGGCGGCTCTGTAAAAGATGCCGAAATTATTGTACAAGGAGATCAGCGTGATAAAGTACTTCAGTGGTTATTAAAAAATAGCTACACCGCTACCAAAAAAATGTAGCACGGCATGAATTAATAATCAATTTCTAATTTCAGTTTCTCCTTTAATTCTTTGAGTAATGGATACTGCTCGCTAATGCGTTCAAACTTTTGCTTGCTATTGAGTCGCATATGAATAGGCACGTCTTCTTTTTCGGTAGCATCTACAATGATGCTAAATTTGATTGAGCGGTTATTGAACGTAGCAAATATTTGATCAATGAGCATCATGCGCTCCTGTTCTACAAACTTTTGAGCCGTTAAGCCGGGTACACGTACGGTAAAATGAATATCACTTTCAATTTCAAGAACCGCCATTTTAAAAGTTCCTGAGGCAGAGTGCTTTTGTTGCGCTTCCAGTGCGGCGCCATAAGCGTCCCAGCAAGCTCTTAGCTTTTCAAGGTTCAGTGATTCCGCTTCTTTAACTTCCTCGATAGCGTACTGGTCACCATATTTTTCACGAAGGGCTGTTAATAGGTTCTTTTTAGGACCAGATGAAGCAGGCGCTTCAGTAGATCTGGCGCGCATTTGAGCTGGCGCAGTAGGACTAGAGGCAACAACAGGCACTGAAGCAACAGGCACTTGTGGAGCAGCTTCAGTTGCTTGAACTGCTTGTTTTACAACTACTTCTTTGTGTATCGTTAATGTAGCGCTTGATTTATTTGAAACTGGCGGAGCCGCAATTTGAATAGAAGGTATACTCTTTGTTCTAATGGCTACTGGTCCGTCAATCCGTTTTTTTTTTACAATGGATCCATTTTCTGAAGCAAGTTCAATGGCTTCTTGTAAGAAGTTTAATTTAATAAGCGTAAGTTCTACGTGCAATCTTTTGTTGCGCGCCATTTTATAATTGATCTCCGCTTCATTTAAAATGTTAAGTGCACTCACCAAATAGGACATGCCCATAGCAGCGGCTGCAGCAATATATTTATCCTGCATACCTTCTACCACTTCTAGTAATGGTGCAGATTTTGGATCTTTACAAACCAAAATATTACGAATGAATTCTGCGAATCCATTGAGTACCATATCTCCTTCAAAACCCTTTCTATTGATCTCGTCATAAAGGACCATTGATGCCGCCAAATCCTTGGCCTGCATGCTTTCTAGCATTTTAAAAAAGTAATCTTCGTCTAAAATATTTAAGTGCTCTAGGGTATTTTGATAGGTTAAGCTGCCACCTGTAAAGCTTACAATTTTATCAAGTATACTAAGTGAATCTCGCATGCAGCCTTCACTCTTTTGCGCAATAACCTGAAGTGCTGCGCGCTCGGCTTTAATCGATTCTTTACCAGCAATTTCTTCTAAGTGTTCTACCGTATCGTTGTTGGTGATTCTTTTAAAATCAAAAATTTGACAACGACTTAAAATGGTTGGAAGTATTTTATGCTTTTCGGTAGTTGCCAAAATAAAAATGGCATAAGATGGTGGTTCTTCTAATGTTTTTAAAAATGCATTAAAGGCACTAGCACTGAGCATGTGTACCTCATCCACTATATATACTTTGTATTTACCCGCTTGTGGTGCAAACCTTACCTGCTCTACCAGTGATCTAATATCATCTACCGAGTTATTGCTCGCCGCATCCAGCTCATGAATATTGAGTGATGTGCCTGCGTCAAAAGATACGCAACTGTTGCAGGTGTTACAAGCTTCACCATCTGGTGTAGGGCTTTTACAGTTAATGGTTTTGGCTAAAATTCTGGCACATGTTGTTTTCCCAACACCCCTCGGACCACAAAACAAAAACGCGTGTGCGAGTTGGTTATTTTTGATGGCGTTTTTTAGGGTTGTCGTAATATGAGATTGCCCAACAACGGTATTAAAGTTTTGGGGTCTATACTTACGGGCCGAAACAACAAAATGATTTTCCATAACAGGGTTGCAATATAAGCACAACGGTAGGCTTCCCCTTATCTAAACCCCACCTTTTTTGCACATGGGTATAATTTTAGCCATATGCCATTTCTGGGTGACGTTCAAAGGGCTTGGATGCATCAAAAAGGCATCTAAAAGTGATCATTCTGCGGCTTGGTTGAGCGCCTAAGCTCTTATAAATATTGAGCATTTTTGGGTTCCAATCTCCAGCCCATCCCATTTCGTAACGGTCATACCAATCTTTGTTTTTAATAAGTAAAGAGCATTCCTGAATCATGAAGCTGTCAATACCTAGTGATTGATATTTAGGAACAATTCCAAAAGCGAGTCCGGTTAATTGTTTGTTTTTGCCTGTTTTACTCATGTACAACAAACGTAGCTTTTGGAACCACCCAAGTTTGCCATTAAAGTGCTTGAAATATTGGTTGAGGTCTGGAATATTAATGAACATACCAATGGGTTCTGCTTTATAATACGCAAACCATACAAGACGTTCATCCATAATAGGTTTCATGGTCTTAAACAGCTTGATCACTTGTTCCTTGGTAACCTCTTTGGCTTCCCCATGTTGTGCCCATGCGGCGTTATAAACCGTTGCAAAGTCACCTGCATATTTTTCAAGCTCACTTAATTTAACGTGCTTGGCAACATAATCTGGCTTGGCTGCAAAACGTGCGTGTCTCTCAGGAAATCTTGCTGGCAGGTCTCCTTTAACGCTCGTCGCATAATAGTACTGGTTATAATAATTTTGAAAACCGTAGTTTGTAAATAAGGTTTCGTAGTATTCAGGATTATAAGACATGCCATACATGGGCGGTTTGTCAAAACCCTCTACCATGAGGCCCCACCACTTGTCTCTGTCCCCAAAATTGATTGGTCCGTCCATGGCTTCCATACCTTTTTGGGAAAGCCATGCTTTAGCGGTATCAAAAAGTAAATTGGCTGCAGCCTGATCATTGATGCAATCAAAAAAACCAACGCCACCGGTATTAAAATCGGTTCCTTTATTAATATATTTTGAATTGGTAAAAGCGGCAATACGGCCCACTAATTCACCATTATCAGATTCTAAATTCCATCTTTTAGCTTCGCCGTATTTAAAATTTTTATTTTTAGCGGTATCAAAAACATCATTAACCTCGTTGTTAAGAGGTCTAATATAATTGGGGTTACCTGCATTGATAATAGCTTGCACTTCTAAAAAATCTTTGGCAGTATCGGCGCTAGTAACTTCTATTAAATGCATCGTAATTCTTTATTTCAAAGTTAAGATATGGTTGTTATAGTTGAAACTCTTCTTTTCTAAAAAGTATACGCTCCATTTTGGCGTCATGGTCGTATATATCTTTTCTAAACTGTAATACACCATTGCTATCTACCCAACTTGTAAAATAAGCAATAAAAACTGGGATGGTTTTTTTTAGCGTTACCCATTTTTCTTTTTGTTGGTGCATCGCTGTGTCTATTTTTATGGCCGTCCAACTGGTGTCTGCTCTTAGCAGGTAGTTCGCCATTTTTTTAGCATCTCCGAGCCTGATACAGCCATGACTAAAACCTCTATTTTGTTTGGCAAAAAGATGTTTACCAGGTGTGTCATGCAAATAAATATTGTAGGGGTTAGGAAATAAAAATTTTACCAGTCCAAGTGAATTTTGCGCACCTGGTAATTGTCTGATGGTGGGTACATCGCCAGGTATTGTAATCTCCATATTTTTTTGTGCTAGGTAATTTTTATTTTTTCTAATGCCAGGTAAAATTTCAGCTTTTACAATGCTCGGAGGCACATTCCAATAAGGGCTAAAAACAACGTAGCGCATGCGGTTGCTAAATATGACGGTGTTATTTGACTCTGATCCTACAATTACCGGCATTTTAAACTGAATTTTGCTGCTATCAAATACAAGCAGCTGGTAGGCTGGAATATTTACAACAATATAGTTGCTATCCAGCATGGCAGGCATCCAGCGAAAGCGCTCTAGATTAATAGCAATAGTATTTGCGTACTGTTTAATGGGTATTTGAAGTGCTTGTAACAAAGTTTTATCAATATAATTTGTTTTTGCAAGCCCCATTCTTTCTTGAAATCTATTGATAGCTATGCCTAGTGTATTGCTGTATAGCGACGTGGTGTCTGTGCTTTTAAAATCACCCAGTAATTGTAGTTTCTTTTTGATTTGTCTGATCACAGGGACCATATCTCCCTTGTTAATCTTAGTTTGCTTGGCGCTAATGTGTATACCTGTATCAAGTGCTGAAATTTTTGAAAGACCCACGTAATTTTCAAGTAACAATTTAAAATTTTGGCTACCTGTGTTAAATCCCATTTTAGTGCTTGGATTTAACCAATTTTTTAATTGATTTGCCAGCGTCAATGATTTTTTTGGAATGCGCCAGTTTACTATATCAGGGTCTATATCAGTGGGCAACAGCCATTTGTCTGCGTATTTAAAAAAGGAAAGACTAAGTGTTAATTCAATATTTGTTTGCTGTGCATTTTGATTAAAATTTTGCAGCGTAAGTAGTTCGATAAAACTACTATCTACCCAGTGCTCCGATAGTTTGTTTGCGTGTGCTATAAAATCTTTGGTATGGGGTTTGATTTTTTTTGATTGAATCCAAACATATTGGTGTTTATTATCCTTATAAAAACTTTTAATAGCTACACTATATTTTTCTGAAACGGCTTGTGATGCAATGAACGAATCAATAACAGCTTCTGCGATAGTATCTTGTTGTTGTGTGGTGAAGTTATTTGCCCATCCTGTTGTTGAAGAAGCCGCAACGATAAAAACTACCATCACACCAATAAAAAAATGACTGCGAATAATTTGATGGATAGCTTGCATGCAGTGATTTTATGGGTGCAGTTAATTTTTGTAAAGTAAAAGTGCTGCGGCAACCATACCCGCCGTTTCGGTTCTAAGCCTGGTTTCGCCAAGGCTAACAGGTGTATATTTTGCAGCTATGGCAAGTGCAATTTCCGACTCAGTAAAATCACCCTCTGGTCCAATTAAAATACTAGAGTCGCTGCTATTTGGAATGTTTGTGAGTGCTGTTTTATTACTTTCTTCACAATGTGCAATAAGCTTCTGATCTGATGGGTGTTTGTCAATAAACTGCGCCACTGTTATAGGTTCCGATAATATAGGTAGCCATGTTTGTTTGCTCTGAATAA
>JBIKIS010000092.1:0-8396 GCA_044361485.1 Sediminibacterium sp. | reverse complement strand
TTAAGGCAAAGGTAAGGGTTGTAAAAAAGAAAAGCCGCTAGATAAACTAGCAGCTTTTAAAAACTTATGTAGAGAAGAATTACTTCTTCTTTTCGTAACGCTTTTTGAATTTGTCAATTCTACCAGCGGTATCAACAAGCATGTTTTTACCAGTGTAGAAAGGGTGAGATGTGTTAGAAATCTCCAATTTGATAACTGGATATTCGTTACCATCATCAAATGTGATAGTTTCTTTAGAAGCAGCTGTAGACTTGCTTAAAAAGGTTGTACCGTTAGACATGTCTTTGAAAACAACGAAACGATAATTTTCTGGATGGATACCTTGTTTCATAATTATGGGTTTTAGGTGGTACGGATTTGGCCGTACACTTATTTTTTAAAGAGATGCAAAATTAGGCTAGAATAGCTAAAATGCCAAATTTTATTAGCTTTTCATGTTTGTATACTGTAAAGGGATACCAAAGTTACCGCCATTTAAAAGCGCTATAACTTCCTGTAAATCATCGATTTTTTTAGCTGTAACCCTAATAATATCGTCCATAATGGCTGCTTGTACCTTTAAACCGCTGTCTTTGATGGCTTTTACCATCTTTTTTGCGTCCTCCTGCTTAAGACCATTGGTTACTGGAACCTCTTTTTTAACCACTTTACCACTTGGGTAGGCGTCTTTAGAAAAGTCAAAGGCATTACCATCAATCCCTTGTTTCATGGCACGACTAATTAAAACATCAATTAGTTGCTTCATTTTCATGTCTGAATCTACTTCCAAAGAAACTACATAGTCCTTTTTGTTGAGTTCTATAGAAACCGGGGTATCTCTGAAATCAAAGCGTCCTGCAATTTCTTTTTTTACCGTATTAATGGCATTATCTAAGGTTTGTAAGTCAACCTTACTCGCTACGTCAAATGATGGCATATCGTATTATTTTAAATGTTTATTTTGGTTCCACTTGCCTGCTTTCCACCACAAAAATACGCCTCCTAAAAATAATACTAAGGCAATAATTTCTGCTTGTGTAGGTTGAAATGGAAGGTCTACATATTTTGTGTTGACTCTAATTTGTTCTATCGAAAAACGCTCGATCCCATTAAACATAAGATACACAGCTGCTAACCTGCCCGCGATTTTTATCCTCGTTCTCAAAAACCATAAAACACCAAATAAAATGAGGCAAGCGATTACTTCATATAAAGCCGTTGGATATACGGGCATTGGAAGTTGATTGCAATAAGGGCCTACGCAATCTTTAATAGGTACTCCTTCACCAATTACGTTGTGTGCATACACCGATGACCAAAGTCCGTCGGGCAACCAAGAAAAAGGTTTTGGACTATTGTTTACAATACCCCAGTCGCCGTCGCCACTTACCTGACAACCTATGCGGCCCATGGCATATGCAAACATCATGGTTGGTGCCATAGCGTCTGCTAAATGCACTACACCAATTTTGTGCTTACGCGCAAAGTAAATGATAGCAACGGTTGCACAGATGAGACCTCCATAAAAAGTAAGTCCACTAAATGCAATTAAATTACCAATGGGGTCTTTAACAAACTCACCCCAATTTTCTAGGTTGTGAAATATTTTAGCACCTAAAAAACCAAATATAGCTGCGTATAAAACAATGTCACCTACCCTGTCGTGCGGCCAAATTTTAAATGTTTTTTCTTCTGGCTTAGGCAGTTTTACTTTGTTTTTTTCGTACCATTTTAAAATCAAAAAGAAGATACCTGTTAAGATTCCAACGGGTGCACTTCCGTTTGTAGATAGTATAAAAGATTGTGGATCATTGAGGGCAGATGGTACTACAAAGGCTCCAATAATTTTATAGCCAAAAATAAAACCAAGTAAAAAATTAAAGAGTAATTCCTGAATGGAAGCTGGTGCTCCAACAATGATTTTTTCTTCATCATGAATGAGCAATCCTTCTTTTTCTTTTCTTTTGAGTTCGGCGCTTAAAACAGCGGATGCTGTTATAAAAGCAATTGCCACAAAAAAGCCAAAAGAATTGATGAGTTTGAGCCCTGTTATTTCGATACCAAAAAGGTCTTTAACTGCGTAGTATAAATTGGGATACATAGGTGTATTGGCTTGTTTGTGATTAAAAGGAAGGCTCCAACTTAGTGGAGCCCTTACTTACTAACACATCTAAACAAAATTAAGACAAATTAATTGCAATGTTCATCAAAAATCGAGATCAAATGCTGGGCAATAACCTGCGCCGGACGACCTTCAATTTGATGTCTTTCTACCATGTTTACCAGTTGACCATCTTTAAATAAAGCGATGGCTGGTGATGATGGTGGGTAAGGCAATGACAGCTTGCGAACCTCATTAACGGCTTCAATGTCAAAACCAGCAAAACTAGTTGCTAAACGGTCTGGGCGGTTGGTGGCATTTTGAACGGCCATTAATACACCTGGTCGGCAAGTGCCTGCAGCACAACCACATACCGAGTTGATCACCACAAGTGTGGTTCCTTGTTTACTTAATGTTTCTGAAACTTCAGCGGCTGTAACCATGTCATCAAAACCTGCCTCTGTTAATTCTGCCTTCATTGGAAGGACAATCTCTGCTGGGTACATATAAGAATGTTTTAATAGTATTTAAAACACAAAAATACAGCTAATTTGAAGGATTCGGTTGCTGAAATACGGAATTTAACGCTTTAATGATTTGATAACAGCGTCAGGCAAAAATGGAGAGGCGTCTCCCCCGTTTTTAAGGATGTCTCTAACAATGGTAGATGCCACAGATGTGTATTTGGGCTCACCCGTTAAAAAGATGGTTTCTATGTGCTTATCGAGGGTTCTGTTAGCGTCGGCAATGGTTTTCTCATATTCAAAATCACTCACGTATCTTATACCTCTTAAAATAAATTTAGCTCCAATTAAATTACAATAATTCACTGTAAGACCTTCATAACCAACACTTTCTACTTTTGGCTCATCCTGATATATTTCATTAAACCATTCCATTCTTTGCTCCGGGCTAAACATGGGCGTTTTAGAGGAATTGATACCAATACCAACATAAATCTTGTCAAATAAAGGGAGTGCACGGTTAATGATATCGATATGACCCAGGGTTACAGGATCAAAAGTTCCGGGAAATAGGCAAATTCGCATGGTGTAAATTTAAGGCTTATTGGTCTCTATTGGCAAGTAAATATAAGACCGCCATTCTTACGGCAACCCCATTTTCTACCTGGTCTAAAATAATGGAATGAGGCCCATCGGCAACATCGCTATCGAGTTCTACCCCTCTATTAATGGGGCCAGGATGCATGATTACAATTTCTTTGTTGATACATTCTAGCATCGAGCGGCTAATACCGTAGGCTAAATTGTATTCACGCAGTGATGAAAATAAGGGTTGATTTTGACGCTCTAACTGAATACGAAGCACATTGGCTACATCGCACCAAGCTAGAGCTTTTTGCAAGTTATATTCGACGCGTACGTTAAACGCTTCTTGGATATATTTTGGAATAAGGGTTGGCGGGCCTGCAATGGTTACCTCTGCCCCCATTTTTTGTAGTAAATACATGTTACTCATAGCAACCCTGCTATGCATGATATCTCCTACAATGGTTACTTTAAGGCCTTCCAGCTTACCAAACTTTTCTTGCATCGAAAAGGCGTCTAGTAAGGCCTGGGTAGGATGCTCATTGATACCGTCTCCTGCATTTACAATGGCTGCCGGAATATGCTGTGCTAAAAAGTGTGGTGCGCCAGAAGCACTATGCCTCATCACCACCAAATCCACTTTCATGCTCAAAATGTTATTAACCGTATCCAGTAAAGTTTCTCCTTTTGCTGCCGAAGAACTGCTAGCCGCAAAATTGAGGGTATCCGCAGAAAGCCTACGTTCTGCTAGTTCAAAAGACATTCTTGTACGGGTAGAATTCTCGTAAAATAAATTTACGATTGTAACGTCACGTAAAGAGGGAACTTTTTTTACCGGCCTTTGTAAAACTTCTTTGAATTGAGCAGCAGTAGAAAGAATTAATTGAATATCGTCTCGATTGAGATCTTTAATACCAAGTAAGTGTTTGGTAGATAGTTTCATTAAAAAACAAAGCTAAAGTAAAAAATTGGTTTGGTAAAATGGAACTCTATAATAATACCACTTCGTCTATCTGGTCACGCTCTTTCCAGCACACTTTTACCTTTTGGGTAATGATCGTATCAATGGCTTTTCCTGCATAATCTGGCTGAATGGGCAGTTCCCTACTAAAACGCCTATCAATGAGCACACACAAAGACACTTTTGAAGGCCTACCAAAAGCCAGCAAGGCGTCTAGAGCCGCTCTAATGGTACGTCCGGTATATAAAACGTCGTCTATTAAAACCACTTTTTTGTTTTCGATACTAAAAGGGATATCCGTTTCATTGGCAATATGAAGGCTCTTGCGCACGTCGTCTCTATAAAAAGTAATGTCCAATTTGCCGTATTCGATTTGACTAGGAGGCAATAACTGCATGAGTTCATGCACAATACGGTCACTTAAATAAATGCCACGAGGTTGCAGTCCAATGAGCACCGTATCTGCCAATTGAAGGTTGTTTTCTAAAATTTGATGTGCCAGCCTTTTTACCGTTAATGCGAGCTGGGCTTCAGATAATATCGTTTTCAACCGTTTTTTTTATAAAATTAATTGGTTTATGGCATACATAGTGTCTATAATTTGAAAACTAGTGCTTTAATTTGCCAAGATGTTCCAACTTAACCATTTATCACTCACCCAGTTTCGCAATTACGCCCGCCGAGATTTTGTTTTTTCGGAGCGTATTGTGGGAATTTGCGGCAAAAATGGTACCGGAAAAACCAATTTATTGGATAGTATTTATTATCTAAGTTTTACAAAAAGCTACTTTTCTCGCCCCGATGCTCAAAACGTTTTAAGGGGTACCGAAGGGTTAAGGGTTGAAGGTAATTATACAATTCAGGATAAGGCACATAAAGTTGTTTGCATTGTCAGAGAAAATAATAAAAAGGAACTGCTTGTTAATGATGAAGCCTACAAAAAGTTTTCGGATCATATTGGCCGCTACCCTGCCGTCATGATTGCGCCCGATGACATTGAGCTCATGATTGGCCCCAGTGAAGCTAGAAGAAAATATTTGGATACTATTTTATCGCAAATTGATGCCATTTATTTGCAACATTTAATTGCGTACAATAAAGTATTGCAACAGCGCAATAGTGTTTTTAAAGCTGCCGATCATGCACCCATTGATAGTACTTTACTGGAAGTTTTAAACAGCCAACTTGTAAGTAATGGTCAATATATTTTTGAAAAAAGAACTGAATTTTTAAAGACCTTTTTTCCACTGGTTGCAAAAGTATACCAGCGCATTGCTGCCACCGATGATCATATTAATTTGGTGTATGAGAGTCCTTTGCAAACCATGCCATTTGATGCATTGCTTGCTCAAAATTTTCAAAAAGACTGCATTTTGCAACGAACCACAAAAGGGATACATCGTGACGATCTTGTTTTTACAATGGATCAAACCGCATTTAAAAATGAAGCTTCACAAGGTCAACGCAAAAGCTTACTCTTTGCTTTAAAGCTTGCTGAGTGGGAAGTATTAAAACAACAAAATGGCTTTACGCCTATTTTACTTTTAGATGATGTATTTGAAAAATTAGATGAAAGCCGTATGTATGAATTACTCAAGTGGGTTTGTGCAACTTCTGACGGCCAGGTATTTATATCCGATACGCATCCGCAAAGGCTTGAGCAACAGCTACATGCAATTAATACACCTTTCCAAATGATTGAACTCTTACCTTTGTAGTATGTCTGAATATTCTATTGGCGAAGCCCTTCATAAATTTTTACAACGCAGCCATTTAAAAAATGGCGTGCGTGCCATTCAGATCGAAGAAATTTGGGAGAAACTCATGGGAAAAACCATTGCGCAATACACCGATAAAATTCAAATTGTCAATCAAAAGCTTTTTATCACCACAAGTGTAGGGCCGCTTAAAAACGAATTGATGTACCAAAAAAATCAAATCATTGAAAGGGTCAATGAAGCGTTTGGTGAAAAAATAATTTCAGAAGTTATTATTCAGTAAGTTTTACCCGGGGGTCTACCACTACATATAAAATATCAGCCAAAATATTTACCAGCATAAAAAAAGTAGCTGTTACCAATACACTACCCATTACCACCGGGAAGTCTAGTTTTTCTAGTGCATCTACGGTTACTTTTCCTATACCCTTCCAGCCAAAAATATATTCTACAAAAAAGGCACCGGCTAATAGTTCGGCAAACCATCCCGTAACTGCAGTAATTACAGGGTTTAAAGCATTGGGCAGCGCATGCACAAAATAAATACGAGAACCAGATAACCCTTTTGCTTTTGCCGTTCTAATATAATCTTGATCCAGCACATCAAGCATTGCACTTCTGGTAAGTTGTGTTATAATGGCCATGGGTCTTAACCCTAAAGTAAGTGCTGGTAAGATTAGGTTTTTTAATTCGAGTGTTTTGCCAGCATACGGGTCAATATTAAATAAGCTGCCCGTCATTTGAAGGCCCGTATATGTAGTAAGCACGAATCCAAAAAAATAAGCAATAATAATTCCCATAAAAAAGGAAGGAGCCGATATGCCAAGTACGCTGCTAAACACAGCACTACTATCCATCCAGGTATTTTTTTTGATAGCCGCTAACATACCTAATAAAATCCCAAATAGGGTTGCTACAAACATGGCAGCAAAAGCAAGTAGTAAAGTGCCTGGTATGGCTTCTAGGAGTATTTCGCTCACTTGTTTTTTGCTCTGGTAAGATCTTCGTAGGTAAGGGAATTTAATGCCTAGTTGCTTTTCACCAATAGTAATAAAATAGCCCTTTATTTTTTTTGATTCTATCTCGGCTGCACTATAAAGTCCAACAGGTGACACATCATTGAGGTATAATAAAAATTGGGCAGACTTTGGCTTGTCTAGTGCCAATTCTTTTTTGATATTACTAATGGTGGTACTATCGCCACTTTGACCTAATACCAAACGAGCAGGATCACCAAAACCTTGAAATAAAAAAAACACTACCACCACAACTCCTATTAATACGAGGAGTCCGTAACCTAATTTTTTGGTAATGAAACGAATCATTACTGGTTATTGATTAAGGTAAAAAGTTTGTCAATAGATGGTGCTGCTACTTTTTCTTTAATAACTGCATGTTGCATTAAAAAATAGGTTGGAATAACACGCGCTGCTGTTTTGATAACGGTAGCATCGGCAGTAACAATATTGATGTTTCCAAATAAAGAGGCTGCTCTTTCCGCTTCTGGTGTAACAAGAATGACATCTATATTTTGAGCCTGTAATTTTTTATAAATAGTTTGGAATTCATTTTTCCAGCTTTCTGCACCGTTCATTTCTTTTGCAAAAACAAGTACATATGGTTTTTGATTTGCAAATAAAGCAGACGTGGTATCTGTGCCTGACTTGGTTGTTAAATTAAAGTCAACAATTTTTGCCACGAGGCCGTTTCCTTTTTTAACAACCTTGTCTTCTCTATCTACATAAACATAGGTACTGTCAAAATCGGCGGGGAAATTGAGTTGATCAAAACGTACTTCTTTTCCGTTTTTGGTATAAATAAATTCGATGGAGGTACTGTCCGGAATAGCTCCAACGGGCACTTTCATTTGTTCGACAATATCATTACCTTTTTTAAATGGCAAACAATCTACAACAGGTAAATAAGTTAACGCATACCATTGAAACGCAGCGGTACCAAATGTTACCGTGTACAGCACTATTTTACCAAAAATACCTTTACTCGCTTTACCCGTATTGGTAGCTAATAAAATAATGATAAGAATGCCTAATACAATGTCTTTGGTAAATGACATGGCCGGCGTAAGCGGTAAGCAATCGCCAAAACAACCACAGGTTTTAATTTTACCAGAAAAGAGTGCATAGCCAGTTAGGTAGGTAAAAAATAAAATCAGTATAAATAAAAGCCAGGTTATTTTTTTGGTTTGCCAGTTTACAATAATGGCAATACCGGCAAATACTTCAAGCACATTCATGCCAAGCGAAGAAATCAAACTCAATGGGTTTAAAAAATCAAAAACCCACACTTCAAAAAACTCCTGCATTTTGTAGCTTAATCCATGCGGATCATTGGCTTTTATAAGGCCAGAAAATATAAACAACAGACCTACAAATATTCGAATGGGTGTGTTTAGTTTTTTCATGTAGGTAGTTTTAATGTTTTCCTTCGGAAATTAATATGAGTGCAAAAACGGAGTAATTTAAAATGTCTACATAATTGGCGTCAATCCCTTCACTTATGAGTGTTTTGCCATCGTTACCTAAAATTTGTTTGATGCGCATGAGCTTCATTAAAATCAAATCGGCAAA
>JBIKIS010000207.1:0-2677 GCA_044361485.1 Sediminibacterium sp. | reverse complement strand
CTTGCCCAATCGGACTTATATACAGACACTCTAGCTTTTAATGCTAACGTTGAAAAACGGTTCATGCGAATTTTAAACAAGGTGTTATTTACAACACCGTTGCTAATTACATTTCCTGTTTGAGGTAAAAGTGCAATAGCAGCTGTTATGTCTTTATCAATTTGAGCATAAACTTCAGCAGCAGTGTTTCTTGCAGGATACACGACTTCTGTAATATTTGTAATTGGCTTAATTACAAGTGGTACACCTAAATGTGATCCGTCGGCTGTAAAATTTAGTGGACGCGCAAAAAATTTCATGAGATCAAAATAAACAAGTGCTCTTACTGCATATGCCTCACCTACCAACTGAGCCGCTTCTTCCTGCTCTAATGCTGATGCATTTTTTTTGATATTCGATTCATTGGCAATAATCGCATTGGTATTGGTAACAATTTGATACATCTGACTCCACATTCTGCTTACGTTTGCGTCAGTTGCAGTATGTGTTACCGTATTCATACCGGTATACCTGTTACCTGTTCTTACGCTTCGTGTTGCATTGTCAGAAAGCACTTCTGGAATGACCATGGCGTCTCTACCATAATAACTATAAGATTGCATCAGAGAGTAAAGACCATTAACAGCGGCTCTTGAAGTTGCCATACTTTTAAATACGTCTTCTGTAAGTACACTTTGTTGTGGTTTTACATCTAAAAAATCTTTACTACAAGAAGTAATAAGTAGTAAACTGGTAATCAGTGTTATTGAATATATTTTTTTCATAAAAGAAACTTTATGCAATTAAAAATTGATGTCTAGGCCAAATAAAAATGTATTGAAAACCGGTGGACGTTGCGCCATGGTTCCATCAATACTAACTTCAGGGTCTGTATTAAACCTCTTGTCCTTTACGTAGGTAAATAGATTTTGTCCACGTAAATAAACCCTTACATTATTAAGCTTGAATTTAGTGAGCATTTCAGATGGTAAGTTGTAAGAGAGTGTTACGTCTCTAAGTCTGATATAACTTCCATCATATAAAAATCTACTGCTTTCAAAGCTTCCCGATGAAGATTGAGTGCCTAAAAATACTGGCTTTGGTACATCTGTTATTTGACCCGATGTTGTCCAGCGTCTTTCATATTCATATCTGCTTAGGCCATTACTTTGATCAGAAAATCCAAGGTTGGCATCTGTCTTTTGTAAATAACCATAATCATCATAAATGGTATTACCCCAAAATGCATAGAGTTGAAAACTAAATCTGAAATTTTTGTAAGAAAATGTATTGGTTAAACCACCATAAAATTTAGGTAATGCGCTTCCATATTGTAAACGCGGAAGTGCCGTTGTAAACACATTGGTGGTAGAATCCTTTGCACCACTTCTATACCATAAAGCCTCTCCGTTTGCTGGATTCACGCCTGCGTAACCGCGTTGGAAATGTGTATAAAAATCATTACCAACATTTCTTAAATAATTGGCATTGCCAGCATATGCAGGATCAATTTCTGTGATTGTATTTTGATTGGTGGTAATGTTAAAATCTGTAACCCACTTAAATCCTCCCTTAGATTTTGGCGCAATGTTTACAGATGAAAGGCTAAGTTCTATACCTGTATTTTTCATGGCACCACTGTTTACCGTAATACTTGTTACGCCATTAACACTTGGGATGGACTGACTAATTAATAAATCACTTGTGGTTCTAGTATACCACTCAAAAGATCCTGATAGTCTACCTTTTAACATAGAAAAATCAAGACCAATATTTAATGGAATATTTTTTTCCCAAGTTAAATTGTCGTTGGCTAATTGATTTTGAGCAAGACCAGATTGTAAATTATAATCACTTCCTGCACCATACAAACCAAAAGATTCAAAATTATCAATACCCTGGTTACCGGTGTAACCATAACTTCCTCTTAATTTTAATTCACTTAACCAATCAAGATTGTAAAACTTTTCGTTAGAAATATTCCAACCTGCACCTACCGACCAAAAAGTTGCTTTTCTAAAATTTTTGGCAAATCTTGAAGAAGCGTCTTCTCTAAGTGATCCTGATATAAAGTACAAATCTTTGAAAGAATAGTTGGTGTTAAAAAACTTACTAATTAATCTGTTAGCAGTTCCGCTACCAGTAGTTAATGTAGGGCTAGAACCTCCCGCTGCGGTAACGGTTCCAGGTGCAATTCCATTAACTGCAATTTCTATATCAACATCTGATCTGCTTTGGGCTTCATATCCCGCAAATGCCTCTAATTTATGATTGTCTGCAAGATCTACTTTATAGCGTAAGATATTTGTTGAAACCCAGTTGGTAATGTCTTGTGTATAATTTTGGATGGTGCCACCTACAGCAACAATCGCATTACCAACTCTTGGATCGTATTGTGTGCTACTAAATGCGTGGTTAAAGTCCATCGCATAAGAGCCTTCAAAAGTTAACCCTTTTGCAATTTTATAATTGGCTGATGCGTTTGCAGCAATATTATAGGTCTTAGCTTTCCTTTTAGTTGTTTCAATAACTGCAACTGGATTATATCCATTATTATATCCAAGCTCATATGTTTTACCATCACTTTTATAGATAGGCAACCATGGCGCTAAACGGTACATAGCCCTAACTGGATTTGCAAAAAATGAGCCACCTAAAAAGTTACTTGTTTGTTGGAAGCTTCCACTAAAGCCGCCTT
>JBIKIS010000091.1:0-8429 GCA_044361485.1 Sediminibacterium sp. | reverse complement strand
GCTAATTCTAAAGTCCAAAACATAATGCAGTGTTTAATATTTTTGCAAATGTAGCCGTATCTATCAAATTACCAAATTGGAGTTGCCCACCAGCTGTAAACAAATTATTAATATTCGCTAAATTTAACCTGTACTAACGTAGGTTTGTAATAACATTAAGGCATTTAAACCTGTATAACACACTCATATCCATGCTAAAAGCTACTAATATCACCCGCAATTACAATGGCCTACAAGTGCTAAAAAGTGTAGATATTTTTGTAAATAAGGGCGAAATTGTAAGTATTGTAGGCTCATCGGGAGCCGGGAAAAGCACTTTACTGCATATTTTGGGCAGTTTAGACAGGGCCAATTCGGGCGAAATTTGGATCAACAACCAGCGCATAGACACTTTAAAAGAAAAGGAACTGGCAAAATTTAGAAACAAACATATTGGTTTTGTTTTTCAATTTCATCATTTGTTACCGGAGTTTACAGCACTCGAAAATGTATGTATTCCTGGATGGATTGCAGGCACTCCTAAAAATGAATTGGAAACAAGGGCGCTTGAACTTTTAAAAATACTTGGGTTACTAGATAGAGCAACACACAAACCCTTAGAACTATCTGGTGGAGAACAACAAAGAGTGGCTGTTGCAAGAGCACTCATTAACAATCCTGATATTGTATTTGCAGACGAGCCTACTGGAAATTTAGATAGCAAACATGCACAAGAGTTACACGAACTGTTTTTGCATTTACAAAAAACAATGGGTCAAACATTTTTAATTGTAACGCACAATGATGCACTCGCAAAAATGAGTGATCGTGTGGTACACATGAAAGACGGAAAAATAGTAGAAGCCTAACTACAGCAAAAGCCCTATACGCGTGGCTTCCAAGCTAGTTCCTGTGCACCGTTGGTGTGCGAAATAAAGCGGGCTAGCGTAAATAAATAATCTGATAAACGGTTTAAGTATTTAATCACCAGCGGATCAACAAATAATTCATTTTCGATCAGATTCACACAACCTCTTTCTGCTCTTCTGCAAATACATCTAGCAACGTGCGCATGAGAAACGGCAACATCACCACCCGGAATAATAAATGATTTCATAGGAACAAGTACTTCATTCATAGCGTCAATTTCACGCTCCAATAAATTAATATCTTCTTCTTTTAAATCCGGAATTTTCATAAGTGGTTCCTTGTCTGGGTCGCAGGCAAGTGAAGATCCAACCGTAAACAAACGGTCTTGTGCTTCTTTTAATAAAGTGCGGGTATGCTCGTGCGCAAACATATCAGACACGAGTCCAATGTAGGAGTTTAATTCGTCTACCGTTCCGTAAGTTTCAATTCTTAAATTGCTTTTAGGCACTTTAGTACCACCTATTAATGAGGTTAAACCTAGATCTCCTGTTTTGGTATATATCTTTTGTGCCATAGCGCTATTACTGTCTTTGTTTCGTTAACAAACAAAAGACTTAAAAGTTCAAAATGGAAGGGATTATTTCGTGATATCTGTTTCTACCAGACCATCGCGCAAACGAACCACGCGGTGGGCGTAAGCGGCAATGTCTTCTTCGTGGGTTACAAGTACTACGGTATTACCTGCTGCTCTAATTTTTCCAAATATTTCCATCACTTCCACAGAGGTTTTAGAATCCAAATTACCCGTAGGTTCATCGGCGAGTAAAATAGCTGGGTTGTTTACGAGGGCACGGGCAATGGCCACACGCTGAATTTGACCTCCACTAAGCTCATTGGATTTGTGGTGGCTACGATCGGCAAGGCCAACTTTATCAAGTGCTTCGAGGGCTCTTTCGATACGCTCTTTTTTAGAGATACCCGCATATATTAATGGAAGTGCTACGTTTTCGGCAGCCGATAAACGGGGTAATAAATTAAATTGTTGAAATACAAATCCGATTTCAGAATTACGTACTTCGGCTAAATCATCGTCAGGCATTTTACTTACGTCTTTGCCATTCAAAATATATTTGCCGCCTGTTGGAGAATCGAGGCATCCTAGAATGTTCATGAGGGTAGATTTACCACTACCCGACGGACCCATTAGGGCTACGTATTCATTTTTAAAAATATCGAGGGTAATACCTTTTAAAACGGTAATCGCCTGACTACCCATGTAGTAATCTTTTTTAATTTCCTCTAACTTAATAATCGCTTCAGACATAGGTTGTTTATTTTTTTATCACCGTTGGTACTCTAAAATATTGATCATTGGCGCCAGGTGCATTGGAAAGCGCTTCGGCTCTTGTAATGGTTTGACTTACTTCATCTTCTCTTAAAACATTAACCCTACCGCCCATATGAAGTAATGGCTCCACACCTGTCGTATCCACTTCGTTTAACTGCTCTACAAAAGCCACCATTTTTTGCAGGTCTTGCTGTACCGAAGCCTTTTCTTCATCGGTAAAATAAAGCCTTGATAAATGGGCCAGTTGGTCAATTAATTGAGGGGTAACTTCCATACAATACAAAAATAACAGATTGAGGGGCAATTTAGGTCGAAAATGGTTAAAAGGTAAATATGCTCCATCAAGGCCCAAAATACCGGTATGTTGAAAAAATAATTGACCCCCTTGATTAAAATAGTTGCATAACTAACTAATTTTACGCAAAGCATTTTTATGAAGCGTAGTATTAAAAAAGTTGCCATTTTAGGAAGCGGTGTGATGGGCTCCCGTATTGCATGTCATTTTGCAGGTATTGGTGTTAATGTTTTACTACTTGATATGGTTCCAAAAGAAGCCACAGAAAGTACCAAACCACAAGAGCGCAATAAACTTGTTAACGATGCTTTACAAGCTGCATTAAAAAGTAACCCGTCGCCGGTGTATACAAAAGCAACGGCTAAAAAAATTACGACAGGAAATTTTGACGATAACTTACAAGATATAGCGGGAGTAGATTGGATCATTGAAGTAGTAGTAGAAAGGCTCGACATCAAACAAATGATGTACGAAAAAATTGAAAAGTACAGAAAGCCAGGCACCCTAGTAACCTCAAACACTTCTGGTATTCCCATTCATTTAATGGCAGAAGGAAGATCTGAAGATTTTAAAAAACATTTTTGTGGTTCACACTTTTTTAATCCACCACGCTACCTGCGTTTATTAGAAATTATTCCTACGCCACATACAAGCCCCGAAGTCGTAGATTTTTTAATGGAATATGGCGACGTTTTTTTAGGCAAAACAACCGTGCATTGTAAAGACACGCCTGCCTTTATCGCCAATCGTATCGGGGTTTTTAGCATCATGCTCATTTTTAATAGCATGGAAAAATTAGGCTTAACCATCGATGAAATTGAAGCACTAACCGGACCTATTATTGGAAGACCAAAATCGGCTACATTTAGAACTGCAGATGTAGTGGGTATTGATACACTTGTAAAAGTTGCCAAAGGTGTTGCAGATAACTGCCCTAACGACGAGGCGCATCACATTTTTAACATCCCAACTTGGTTAGAAAAAATGCTTGCAAACAATTGGCTTGGTGATAAAACAGGTCAAGGATTTTTTAAGAAATTAAAAACCGAAGCAGGCAAAGAAATATTAACCCTGAATTTACAAACCCTCGAATACGGCCCTCGCAATAAACCAAAATTTGCAAGCTTAGAAGCTGCAAAACCCATAGAAGATTTAAAACAAAGAATTCAATTATTACAAGCGTCTCCAGATAAAGCAGGCGATTTTTACAAAGCATTTCATTATGGTTTGTTCTCTTATATTTCACACCGCATTCCAGAAATTAGTGACGAACTCTACCGTGTAGATGACGCCATGATGGCTGGTTTTGGTTGGGAAATTGGTGCCTTTGAAAGTTGGGACACCCTTGGTGTTGCAAAAACAGTTGCAGCTATGAAAGCCGCTGGGCATGCGGTTGCGCCATGGGTAGATACGATGCTAGCAAATGGAATTACTAGTTTTTACAAAGTAGAAAATGGAAAAAAATTGTGTTACGATGTAGCATCGGGTGCTTACAAACAACTTCCAGGTGGTGATGCGTTTTTAGTATTAAAAAATAAAGCAGACAAGCTCGTTTGGAAAAATAGTGCTTGCCGTTTATATGATATTGGTGATGGTATCGCAGGCTTTGAGTGGAATTCAAAAATGAATAGTATTGGTGGCGAAGTACTTGAAGGACTTAACAAAGCCATTAGTATATCGGAAGAAAAATTTAATGGACTTGTGATTGCCAACGAAGGCCCCAACTTTAGTGCAGGCGCTAACGTGGGTATGATATTTATGCTTGCTATTGAGCAGGAATATGACGAGTTAGATATGGCCATCAGAATGTTCCAAAACACCATGATGCGGGTGCGTTATTCTAGTATACCTGTAGCTGTTGCGCCACACGCGCTAACGCTTGGTGGCGCCTGTGAAATGAGCCTTCATGCAGATGTTATTTGCGCTGCCGCAGAAACCTATATTGGACTTGTAGAACTAGGCGTGGGACTTATTCCGGGCGGTGGTGGCACCAAAGAATTTGTATTACGCGCCGGTGATGAAATGCACGACGAAGAACCAGAAACCATTACACTCAAAAATAGATTCTTATCCATTGCAACAGCTAAAGTGGCAACCTCTGCAGCCGAAGCTTTTGATATGGGCGTTTTTAGAAAAGGACAGGATCATATTGTTATGAATATGGGCAGGCGCATTGCAACTGCAAAATCGGCTGTGATGGATTTACACGCACAAGGTTATACCATGCCTACTGTTCGCAAAGACGTAAAAGTACTAGGAAGATCTGCGCTAGGTGCACTACTTGCTGGCATCAATGGGATGCAAAAAGCAGGCTATGCTACTGCACATGACGCAGAAGTTGCAAAGAAGCTCGCTTATGTAATGTGTGGTGGTGACCTTAGTGAGCAAAGCTTGGTATCTGAACAATATTTACTAGATTTAGAGCGTGAAGCTTTTTTAAGTTTATGCGGCGAGAAAAAAACACTAGAGCGTATTCAAAGTGTTTTAAAAAGCGGTAGACCCATCAGAAATTAATTTTTTCTATGCATCCTATTTTAACGATTACCGGCGTTTCAAAAAACTACGGTAAACTTACAGCGCTTGATGCCGTAAGCTTTGAAGTGCCCGCGGGTGCTGTGTTTGGTATACTAGGGCCTAATGGCAGTGGTAAAACCACACTACTTAGTATTATTTTAGACGTACTACACGCCGATACGGGTAAGTTTAGTTGGTTTGGCAATTCACCTCAAACTAATAACAGAAAAAAAATTGGCTCTTTACTAGAAACACCTAATTTTTACCATTACTTATCTGCAGTAGATAATTTAAAAATTACACAAGCCATTAGTGGTAGAGGTGGCAGCACTGATATTGACGAAGTGTTACGCATTGTAAAATTAGATGAGCGCAAAAACAGTAAGTTTAGTAGTTATAGTTTAGGTATGAAACAGCGCCTTGCGATTGGTGCGGCATTACTTGGAAACCCGGGTGTACTTGTGTTTGACGAACCTACCAATGGACTTGACCCTGTTGGAATCGCCGAAATTAGAGAGCTCATAAAAACACTCGCTGCTTCTGGTAAAACCATAATTATGGCCAGCCATTTACTGGACGAAGTAGAAAAGGTTTGTACCCATGTGGCCATCTTAAAAAAAGGAAACCTACTAACGGCAGGCCCTGTAGACGAAGTACTCGCACAAGAAGATATTGTAGAAATTGCAGCCGCCAATAATGATGTACTGGAAAGTGCGGTGCAAGATATGGGTGGTTTTACCAAAGTAAAAAAACACGATAATTGTTTACAACTATTTTATCCTGTAGGAACGGCGCAACTCGATGGTATTAATAAATACTGTTTTGATAAAGGTATTACCCTGCAACAATTACAACTCAAAAAGAAAAGTTTAGAAACTAAATTTTTTGAATTAACCAACGACTAACGCAAACATTATGTTTTCACTCATACAAATAGAATGGCTTAAAATAAAAAAGTATCCAGCCTTTTGGGCCATGCTCATTATTGTGCTTCTTACCTACCCTGCTGCCAACCTCATGTTTTATAATGTATACCTCGACATTACAACGCAAAAAGGTACACAGATGCTTGCAAAAATTTTTTTAGGCAACCCCTTTGCTTTCCCAGAAACATGGCATACGGTAGCCTATATTTCTTCGTTTTTTGTAATCCTTCCTTCCATACTTGTTATTATGCTGGTCACCAATGAGTACCAGTACAAAACACAGCGTCAAAATGTGATTGATGGCTGGACGCGCCGTCAATTTATGGCCAGTAAATTAATTGACGTTTTCATTGTTAGCGCTATCACTACCCTGCTCTACGCCCTTGTTGCCATTGGTTTTAGCATCTATGCAGATACATTTGATGCAACTAAAATGTGGGAGCAATCTTATTATATTGGACTCTTTTTTTTACAAACATTTGCGCAGCTTTCTATTGCTTTTTTACTAGGCTACCTCATTAAAAAAGCCTTTATCGCACTGGGTATATTTTTATTTTACTACCTCATTGTAGAAAACATTGCTACCGGCTATATAAGAATGAAAGCTGAAAAATTAGGTGGCGATTTAGGCAGGTACTTGCCTTTTGAAATTTCAGACCGGATGATTATAGCACCTGCATTTATAGGTAGGTTTGGGAAAGATATAAAAACAGCTTACGAAAAGTCTTTGTCGGAAGTGCCATCACAAATAGCATTATCACTACTTCTTACAACAGCTATTTGGATGCTATGCTTTTTCTTGCACCGCAAAAAAGATTTATAATTGTAGGTTGCGCTTTAGAAATCGAAACTAAAACTTATAAATCGAGGGTCGATAAACTCTTTGTAATTTCTGGATAGTCAAACACAAAACCAGCATCTTGTATTTTTTGTGCAGATACGGTGGTGCTTTTAAGTACTTCAATACTCATTTCACCAAGCATTATTTTTAATATAAAACTTGGCACGTAGGTAGTGATATAAAACTTACCGTAAAGTACACTAGCGAGTGTTTTTGTTAGCGTTTTATTGCTTACAGGGCTTGGTGCCACTGCATTATAGCTGCCACTGATATTTTCATGTTCGATGGCATACACAAACATTTTAGCAAGGTCTCTAACATCTATCCAGCTAATCATTTGCTTACCATTACCGAGCACCGCAGCCATTCTTACAGCTAATGGTTTTAAAAATTCTTTTAAGGCACCACCCTGTTTACTTAAAACAATACCTGTGCGAAGGCAAACCAATCTTTTTTGTAATCCGTTTGTATTTGCGGTAACAGGTTCAATGGATGCCTCCCATGCGGCACATGTTGTTCCTAAAAAATCGGGATAGGAAGAATCTGTTTCTACAAAACCTTGCGAGGCTATATTATTATCTCCATTAGTATTGTCTGGCCCGTACCATCCAATGGCCGATGCACTAATCACCGCTTTTACTTTATTGGGTGTTTCTTGTAAAGCTTTTACAAGTAGTGCACTACTTTTTGTACGGCTATCTAAAATTTCTTGCTTGCGCGCTACACTCCAGCGCTTATCTGCAACGCCAGCACCTGCTAAGTGAATAATAAAATCGGCTTCTGCAATTGCAGTAGTATCAATAGTGCCAGCATTAATATCCCAGTGGGCATAACCCACTTTAGACACAGTAGACCTTGTAAGTAATACAACTTCGTACCCTTTTTGCAAGAGTAAATTTTTAACTGCTGTTCCTACAAGACCTGTTCCTCCTGTTATTAATACGCGCGCCATAAGTGTAAATTAAGCTTAATAGTGTATAAACAAAGATCCCAACCAAAAGGTTGGGATCTACAACTAAAATCACCAGGCTAAAACAAAGTTAAATGCTATTAATCGGGCTTCTTACCGTGTAAAAAGGTATTCAGCGTTGATATTTGTGTTTGATCTTTATCGTCTTTACCTACCGTATACTTACTGTAAAAATCTTCTACAGTGGTAAGGGTACTTCCAAAAAGCTCCATGTTTCTTCTAACATAAGCAGGCACATTGTCAAATTCGCTACCAGACTCTGCGCCACCACCACTCATATTAAATGATAGGTTGCGTAATTTTTGGATGCGTTCTGCAGCTCTGCGTTTTTGCTCTTCAGCATCATCAAACATAGAGTCATCAATAAATGAAGCAGGTGCAGCCATATTGGTAGCCTGACTGTAAGAAGTCATTTCAGGCTTTTCAATTAATTCCATATCGCAAAGTCCTAATTCAGCATCTTCTTCTAATTCATTTAACGACTCGCCAAATGAAGTTCTATAAGATTGTTTGGTAGGCGCTGCTGGTGCAGGTTGCGCGGTCATTGGGTTTGGTGCGATATACGCCACAGATGATGCAATGCCTACTGCGATTGGTGCCACAGGAACCACAACTTCTTGTGCGGTCTCAACTTCTTGCACAGGAGCAAAATTTTGTGCTACTGTTTCTTGAACAGCAACTTCTTG
>JBIKIS010000090.1:0-8457 GCA_044361485.1 Sediminibacterium sp. | reverse complement strand
GAACTACATCAAAACCATCACCACCACCAACACCTTGCCAGTATGCATTTCTGATGCCGCTGTTTACCCAAACGTATGCAGGACCATGCCAGCTTCCGTTGTCTTGTAAACCACCCATTACATTGTATGGGATTTTATTGTCAACATTGATATGATAAAATTGTCCGAGTGGTAATTTCTCATCGAACTGCCATGTTTTACCACGGTCTCTTGAAATTCCAATACCACCATCATTACCATCAATAATAAAATTTCCATTTTGTGGATGAATCCACCAAGCGTGGTGATCCGGATGAATACCACTGTAAGGAATTACAGATTTAAATGTTTTTCCTGCGTCTTCACTCACCGTAATCATTTGATTGATATTGTACAATCTGTTTTCATTGGTAGGATCAATAGCGATGTCTTGGAAATAAAATGCACGATTGGTAACCACCGTAGGATCACTATTGACAAGCTCCCATTTTAAACCACCATCTTCAGATTTATACAACCCATTTTTTGTTGCTTCCACAAGTGCATATACTCTGTTTGGATCGTTACGACCCACTGTAATGCCTATACGGCCTAGGTTTCCGTCTGGTAACCCGTCTTCTTTACCTAGTTTTTTAAATGTTTTACCACCATCGTATGTAACATAAAACCCACTTCCTTTTCCACCACCTTGTAAACTCCATGGTGTTCTTTGGTGTTGATACATATTTACAAATAACTTGTTTGGATTTACTGGATCCATTACCATATCACCAACACCACTTGTGTCGTTGGTATGTAAAATTAGTTTCCAATTTTGACCACCATCTGTTGTTTTATACAAACCTCTTTCTGGATGCGGTACAAATGGATTACCCATTACACCAGCATATACTACATCCGGATTTGTTGGATCAATAATAATGCGGTGGATGTTTCTAGTTTTTTCTAGACCCATACATTTCCATGTTTTTCCACCATCGATACTTTTATAAATACCTTCTCCTAAACTCACTGAGTTTCTTGGATTACCTTCTCCTGTTCCAGCCCAAACAATACTTGGATTGCTTTGTGTAATGGCTACAGAACCGATATTTAAAATAGGTTGTTCATCAAAAATTGAATTCCAACTTGCACCACCATTTTCAGATTTCCAAACACCGCCGCTAGCCGTTCCTAAATAAATAATATTAGGATTTGACCATACCGCATCAATGGCAGTAACACGGCCACTCATACCAGCAGGGCCAATACTTCTAGGTTTTAAACTTTTAAAATGCTTCGCAATGTCAATATTTTGCGCGCTTGTACAAAGTGCAATTACTAAAAATGTAAATGCGGAAAGGAGCTTTTTCATAAATGGTGATTTTGTGACGGGTAATTTCCTAAATAATTAATCAATTTCCAAAAAACTTCGTTGAATGGCTAATTTAACTAGCTAAACTATTCTACTGTAAACCAGGTATAACTTTCTGGCTCAATGGTTACAGTAAGCAGTAGCTCATGATTTCTAGTCAATGTGTATTTTTTTGCGGTTGTTTTATCATCTTTAAGTGCAAGTGTTGCAGTTGTGGTTAAACCGGTATAATAAAGGGGCACCGGTATGGTTCTGGTAATTTTTTCTTTGGTAGGATTGTAGAGCATACCCAGCGCTTTTTGTTTTGAACTAGGATCTACGTGGATGAGTCCATCCCAATCTCTTCCGTCTGCTCTTCGGAGCTGAATCATATCGGCATTTAAAATAGAGCGGTATTTTTTATACCAGTTAATAGTACGCGCAACCATTTGTCTGGTGGTTTCTGTATCATATAGCCTTGGACCTCTATAACAGGCCTGCACACCCGCCCCATAATACTGAATCATAAGTTGCTCGTAATCCGTTAAATGCTCCGAAAGTGGCTCTAGTACTGCTCTTGGATCGGTTCCTTGGTAATTGGTTAATGGCACAAAACCCCAACTCATAGAAGCCGTTTTTTCGATGGTACCATCATGAATATTTTGTCTATTTAAAATACGTTGTTGCTCGCGTGGTAATGAAAAATTGACTTCTCGATAGCCAATCGCAATTTTATGCGTGCCATCTAAAAAATACCAATCGGGTGCATTAATATATACACCACTTTCATTTAACCAGTGGTACAATTCTTTTTGAATTTCCATTTGACGCCACTGCGAATCATTGTACCCTTTATGTCCTGGGTGTGTTGTTGAAGCACATACATCGCCAGGATAAGGACCATCATTTTCCCAAATATCAAACCCGGTTTTAGTAAAAAAGTTTTTTATTTTTTCTCTATAAGCGAGGCCCCACTTGCTTCCAAAGCATGGTGCGTTTCCAAAAAAAGCGCCACCTGGCTTTCCAGTTTTTATATCCACTACATCGTCTTCATCAGAAATTCTTCTACTACTAAAGAGTGAATAACCACCTAATAGTATGCCACGTGTGTGCGCATAATCTGTTAGTCCTTTCCAGCGAGCAATATTTTTTTGTGTGGTGTCTTCCATATTTAAATGACTACCAAAACTTAAAATCACAGCTTCATAACCAGTAGCTACGCACTGATCGATGGCCGTTTTTACTTCCTCATCATTTTTACTAACGAGGTGCATAAATATTGGATTTTGCGCGGTCCATGGTGCAACAGCAGTATACATTTTTCGTATCATAAGACCTCTGCGCTGTCTATCATAACTATCCATGAGCAGTTCGTGTGTACGCACCGATTTAAATAATTCATTAGGCTGTAAGTCAATACCAGGGGCCTTTTCAGGATATATTTCTAAAAGGCATGGGGTTTGGTAATTATAATTTACTTGAGAAGTATATACCGAATCTGTTTTCCAATGGGTAGTTTGATCACTAATATCGTAACGCATCGCATTGTTAAATGCATAATTGGTTTCCAAGTAAATACCATGCTGCTTTTTCATTTCTTCTGGTGATCCTACTACTGCACTTTCTTCTTCTACAAGTCCAAGCACTTCGTTAACAACTCTATCAAGTGCATGTGGTGTATTGGATGTATTTAATATTGAAACCCATTTTACAATGAGTGGTAAATGATTATAGAGTTCATAATGCACTTCCACTTTAATACCATTAAGTTTTTGTGATGAATGCGCGTAAGTAACAATTAATGCTTGTCCGGTTGGCGCGGCAGTGTGGTGAGCCCAACTTTTATTTTTCCAATTTAAAAATGGTTTGAGAGGCGCAATTTTATGCGAAACATATTTAAAATCGTTGGCGCCGGCTTTTAATGTGTCTGCAAGGCCCGGTAAAATATATCCATTTTCTTTTTGACCCACAAGTCCACCCACATTGTACAATACACCATCTAATACAATACGCGCTTCTGGTTTGATGGCACGTAATAGTTGTTGTTGGTTGGTTAAATTGGTATAATCGGTACAGGCAAAATTAGCACCAATGGTAAATTTTCGTCGAACAAGTCCGTTGTTTAATTCAACGCTATTACCTTTTTGTGTGATGGCTGCTTTATAAGGCGAAGCGTCAATTAACCAATCTTGTGCGCGCACAACTACAGTTAGCTGCAATGTAACAAGGCAACCAACAAAAACGATTTTTTTAAAATTCATTCGGAGTAATTTAGGTATCCAAAAATATCTATAAAAGTGCTCTGTCTAAATGCGTATATCCACCATCAACATGTATCAGTTGTCCAGTGGTATGGCTTGATACTTCAGAAAGTAATACTGCAACCATATTTGCAATTTCAATATCAGTGGTCATTCGGTTTTCTAACGGAATTTTTGCCGTGATACTTGCCAATTTTTCGGAAGGATTGTCAAATGTTTTTATCCAAGTTTCATAGAGTGGCGTGAAGCATTCGGCAACAATAACAGCGTTTACACGAATGCCGTATTTTAGTAATTCTACCGCCCATTCTCTGGTTAATGCGTTTCTGCCGCCATTAGACGCTGCATACGCAGACGTATTACCCTGACCCGTTTCGGCGGTTTTAGAGCCAATATTTACAATCGCTCCTTTGGATTTTTTTAGTGCAGGTAATGCATGATGTGCTAATAAATAATAGTGCACTAAATTTTTATGAAGTGATGCTATAAATCCTTCATAGCTTCCATTTTCTAAACCCACGCCATCGTTGACGCCGGCATTATTGACAAGCCCATCAATGGTTCCATAAGTTGCAAGCACGGTATCAACAGCCTGTTTACATGCGTTAGGATCCGTTAATTCCGCTTCAACAGCAAATGCTTTACCGCCATTAGCGATTAGGGCATCTACTGCTAGTTTATTATCCGTAGCACTGCGCCCAATAATACAAACGGTAGCACCTTCTTTTGCTAATACTTTAGCAATGCCATAACCGATGCCTTTAGCGCCACCCGACACAACAATCACTTTGTTTGAAAGTCCTAATTCCATATTGTTTTATTGAGGAAGTGTAAATATTTTTTCTAGCAGTACCCATTTTTCTCCGGGCTTTGATCCTGGCATCGCTTGTTGATAATTCCACATCAATGTTTCCCATTTTTGAACCACTTCGTTTGCAGCATCTGCCGCCGATTTGGCTTCAAAAGAAAAATTTTCATTTGCTTCTAATACCATAAATAAACGGTTGGCTACACAGTAAATGTCCAAACAGGTAATGCCTGCAGTTTTAATGCTTTCAATAATTTCTGGCCACACATTTTGATGGTATGCTTTATACTCCGCAATTAATGTAGGATCCTCTTTTAAATCGAGTGCTAAAAAATATTGTTGTGCTGCCATTTTTTATTTTTTTGTGTGCGCAACCGCTGTTTGTTTACTAGTGCCTAATCCTTCGATGCCTAGTTCAATAACATCACCAGGCTTTACATAAACAGGTTCTGGTTTAATGCCCAAACCCACGCCAGGAGGGGTTCCTGTGCTAATAACGTCTCCCGGTAATAAGGTCATAAACTGGCTTAAGTAATGCACCAAAAAAGGTATTTTAAATACAAGATTTAACGTGTTACTATTTTGATAGGTTTTACCATTTACAGTTAACCACATTTTTAAATTGTTAACGTCTGCGATTTCATCGGGGGTTGCTAAAAAGGGTCCTAGCGGTGCAAACGTATCACAACCCTTTCCTTTAGCCCACTGTCCACCTCTTTCTAATTGAAATTCTCTTTCACTATAATCATTGTGCAAGCAGTAACCTGCCACATAATCAAGTGCATCAACTTCTTCTACATAAGAAGCTTTTTTGCCTATCACAAAAGCTAGTTCTACTTCCCAATCTGTTTTTACGCTGTTTTTTGGAATCACAACATCGTCGTTAGGACCACAAAGTGCTGTTGTAGATTTAAAAAATAAAACGGGCTCTGCTGGAATAGGTGCATTGGTTTCGAGACAGTGGTCTACGTAATTAAGGCCAATACAAACAATTTTTGAAGGCCGCGCTACCACAGAACCAAGTCTGGTAGTATGATCTACAACTGGAAGAGATATACCCGCAGCAACAGCCGATTTAATTTTTTCAATTTCGTTGTTTGCAAAAAAAGCTTCGTTGTAATCAGCTACAATACCCGATACATCATACCAAATATCATTTACAATGATGCCCGGTTTTTCATGTCCTTCTTGTCCAAATCTTATAAGTTTCATTGCTTGCTCTATTTAAATCTAAAAATTAATTATTGAGTTTTATAAATCCACCATCTATTGGATAATCACATCCTGTAATAAATGAAGCTTCATCGCTGGCTAAATAAAGTGCAAGTGCTGCTACTTCTTCGGGCTTTGCCATTCTACCAATGGGTTGTGATGCAGATAGTTTTTCAAACATTTCCGCTTCTTTACCCGGATAATTTTTTGCAATAAATCCATCCACAAAAGGTGTGTGCACGCGCGCCGGTGAAATAGAATTACATCTTATATTTTCATGCATATAATCTTTTGCAACAGAAAGCGTCATAGCCATAACAGCGCCTTTGGCCGTAGAATACACAAAACGATCAGCTAGTCCTACCCACGCAGCAATGGAAGCCATGTTAATGATAACGCCGCTACCATTGGCCCGAAAGCCTGGTATAGCAGCAGCTATACAGTGATACACGCCTTTTACATTGATAGACATTACCCTGTCAAAATCTGCTTCGGGGGTTGTATCGGCTTTACCAATATGTGCAACGCCGGCATTGTTTACTAAAATATCAATGGCACCAATTGATGCAAACACTTTATTTACTTCATCCTTGTTGGCAACATTGCAAGCGTGCACACTCACTTTTCCGCCGGCAGCTGTTATAGTTGACTTTGTATCAGCTGCAGCTTCTGTGGTTAATTCTAACACATGCACTGCCGCCCCTTGTGCTGCAAATGTTACGGCTATTGCTTTTCCAATGCCGCTTCCGCCGCCGGTAATCACTGCTGTTTTATTAACTAATGAAAACATAAAAAATAATTATAAAGAAACGCCGCGCTTCCACGGTATAAAATCGTCTTGGTTTAATAGCACCGCTTTGGGAGTCACCTCGCCACTAGCCGCTTTAATGCAATATTCTAAAATTTCTACCCCCATTTGTTCAATGGTTTTTTCACCACTAATGATAGGTCCACAATCAATATCAATGATGTCCTTCATTCTTTTTGCAAGAGATGAATTGGTAGCAACTTTAATCACTGGACATACCGGGTTACCCGTTGGTGTACCAAGTCCGGTGGTAAATAATATGAGGGTGGCGCCAGCTGCAGCCTTACCCGTTGTGGCTTCTACGTCATTTCCAGGGGTACAAACAAGGCTAAGGCCAGGTTTAGTTGCCTGTTCTGTGTAATCGAGCACGTCTACAATGGGAGATGTCCCTCCTTTTTTTGCAGCTCCCGCGCTTTTTATAGCATCGGTAATTAAACCATCTTTAATATTCCCTGGAGAAGGATTCATGTGAAATCCAGAACCCACTGTATGCGCAAGGGCATCATAACTGCGCATGAGATCTATAAATTTGTTTGCAGCGGTTTCAGTTTCACAACGATCAATTAAATCTTGTTCGGCGCCGCATAATTCAGGAAACTCTGCGAGTAAAATTTTACCGCCAAGGGCCACTAATAAATCAGCGGCATACCCTACCGCAGGGTTTGCAGAAACACCGCTAAACCCATCACTACCTCCACATTTTACCCCAAGCGTAAGTGCACTTAAAGGTGCAGGCTGTCTTTCAAATTGATTGATTTGAATGAGTCCTTCAAATGTTTTTTTGATCGCAGATGCAATGAGTTCTTCTTCGCTTTCTGATTGTTGTTGTTCAAAAACATAAAGTGGTTTATCAAAATCAGGTGCTATTTTTTTAATGTCATTTTTAAAATCTTCTACTTGCAAGTGTTGACATCCGAGGCTTAAAACCGTTATCCCGCCTACGTTTGGATGATTCGCATAAGAAGCGAGTAGTGCACTTAATGTTGCTGCATCAGCTCTCGTACCACCACAACCACCGTTATGATTTAAAAATTTTATGCCATCTACGTTTTTAAATACCCGGTTTTTTTGAGGTGTATTACTTGGCGTAAAATTAATGTTATTAACAGATTCTCCATTTTGGTATGCTTCTAAAAGTGACTGGGTATACTTGCTATATTTATCACTAACCGCATAACCAAGTTTGTGATGCAGGGCTTCTTTAATGACGTCTAAATTTCTATTCTCACAAAATACGGTAGGAATAAATAACCAATAATTGGCCGTACCCACCTGGCCATTAGATCTTACAAAACCATTGAAGGTCTTATTCGCAAAGTGTGAAACATCAGGCTTTTCCCATGAAAAATTTGTTTCACGGTAAGCATAAGGCTCAGCCGCATGCTTTAAATTAGCCGTAGTAACAAGGCTTCCTCTGGCCACATCACATTGCGTGGTCCCAACTAAAACGCCGTACATATAAATAGGGGCGCCCGCTGAAAAATTTGCTGTATAAAATTTATGCTTGCTTTGAATCGGTTCCAAAATAGTAAACTGCTCGTCTCTATAATCCACTATTTGTCCTGCAGCCAAATGGGTCAGCGCCACCAATACATTGTCTTTGGGGTGCATCTCTATCACTAATCTTTTTGGGGGCACAGTAGTCATGAGTACTATACAGATTTAACTTTATGTCCTTTGGTTGCAAATAAAAATACCACAACAAAACAAAGTAGTGGTACAATATACCCATTTTGAATACTGCCTGTTGCATCAGAAATAACACCAAGTACTGGTGGTAATAATGCACCACCAACTATTGACATCACAATTAAACTAGATGCCATTTTTGTATCGGCGCCAACGTCTTTTATACCGAGTGAAAATATAGTTGGAAACATAATGGACATAAAAAATGCAATTGCAATTAATGCATACACCACAACGATACCTGATCCAAAAATAGCAACTGCAGATAAAACAATATTGATAAGTGCGTAAGCACTCAATAATTTTTCAGAAGCAAACCTTCCCATTAAAAAAGTACCCACAAATCTTCCAAGCATAAAGGCGGCGC
>JBIKIS010000206.1:0-2720 GCA_044361485.1 Sediminibacterium sp. | reverse complement strand
TTAGCCTGTAGTTTGCTATGTGTCTGCGTCCCACCAACATAAACCGCGTCCCTACTTTTATTTTTCTAAGCCAGAAAGATGGGCCGCCTTTGTTTTGCTCGTACTCATTGGAATGGTGATGCTACTTCCAAAATTTTTATGGCAGCAAAAACCAGACCTGCTTATACCACTTGCACTGGAACAGTTTGGCATTGATACGATGTATATGCAGGATACCTATGCAAAGGTTGCTGGCGCTACTGTTAAGGATCCTTTTGTGTTTGATCCCAATACGGCTTCTGTAGATACGCTTCAATTGCTAGGGTTTAGCGCAAAACTGGCTAATACCTTAGATCGTTACAGGGTAAAAGGAGGCGTTATCAAATCTGGCAAAGACCTATCTAAAATTTGGGGCATGCCACCTGACCTTGCTACCCGTTTGGCACCCTATGTTCGCAGTTCCATTAAAAACACCGCATCCAGGCCATGGGCTACTGCCTTAAGGCCAGCCTACGCACCGGCCGCTCCTATCGATATTAATACCGCTACCGTAAGTGATTTTGAGGCGCTGAAGGGCATTGGCCCTATTTTAGCGGCCCGAATTGTTGGATTTCGGGAAAAACAGGGTGGTTTTGTGCGGGTACAGGACCTTTTAGCAGTATATGGCGTCAAAGACAGCCTACTGCAGGTATTGGCGCCTTATTTGCGCTTAGATGAGGGCCGGGTGCCAAAGTCTAATTTAAACCAGGCATCGGCACTACAGCTTGTACAAAAAGCTGGTTTACAGCCTGTTGTGGCGCAGGCCATTGTGCGGTGGCGGCAACAAAATGGGGCTTTTGCAAACTTTGAAGCACTGGAAAATTTTGAGGGCCTAAGCGCGGCCAGTATGGCCGCGCTTAGGCGGCTCTTTTTTATCGCTTAAAGTGTTTAACCAGCAGGGGCTGGACCCACCAAAAAAAATCAAAAAAACTTGTTAATTTCTAAAAATTGTGTAGTATTGACATTCAAAATGAGGCCTAAACGCCCCATTTTTTCAAAAAAGTCTCTTTTCGATTGCTTGCTTATATTAAGGTCTCACCAAAAGTGAGACCTTTTTTTTATCCGTATCTTTTTTAAAAACCTTACGAATGATTGTTCGTTTTAGTTTTGAACCTAATCTTCATTTTTTATTTGAGGCTCTCTTAAACTAACTGGCTTCACATATTTTTTACGCATGCGCATGTTGAGCATTTCAACACTAAATGAAAATGCCATAGCAAAGTAAACGTAGTTTTTCAAATGCATTTCGTGTGCATTTTTTGGATCCCAACCTTCTACAATTAATACAAGTCCAATCATTACTAAAAATGAAAGTGCCAACATTTTTAAGGTAGGATGTTTGTGAATAAAACTTGAAATATGCGTGCTAAATAAAAACATTACAATCATAGCAATGATAACTGCAGCAATCATAATTTCGATGTGCTTTGCGGTACCACCTGCTGTAATGATACTATCAAAACTAAATACCATATCAATTAAAATTATTTGAAAAACAGCCGTAGAAAAGCCAAGTGGCTTTGAGGTAATCCCCGCTTCTGCATCTGCTTCACCTTCTAATTTTTGGTGTATTTCTTTTACCGTTTTATAGAGTAAAAATAAACCACCCGCAAGCATTACAATGCTAGCAATATCTAAATCATTGCCAAATAAACGAAGCACGGTAATGCCCTTTTGTGCGAGTAACCAACTGAGTCCAAATAAAAGTGCACAGCGTGTTGTAATGCCCATCACCATCCAAATAAGTCTGGCTCTTTTTTGTTTTTCTTTGGGTAAACGGTTCATGATAATGCTCACAAAAATGACATTATCAATACCTAGTACTATTTCTAGCACAACCAGTACTAAAAAACTAATCAAACTCTCTGAGGTAAATAAAAACTCCATTCTATATCACTTATAATTTTGAACAAATATTTTTTACAATGCTAGGCCCTTCATAAACAAACCCGGTCCATACTTGAATAAGTGTGGCGCCCGCATTTAGTTTATCCCTTGCATCATCCGCTGTAAATATACCACCACTTGCGATGATTGGAATTTGTCCATTCAGCCCTTTTGCAAGGTAGCGCACAACATCGGTGGATCTATTGGTTACAGGTTTTCCAGATAAACCACCCATTCCAATGGTTTCAATTGTTTTTTCATTGGTATAAAGTCCGCGTCTATCAATGGTGGTGTTGGTAGCAACTAGTCCATCTAGTTGTAACTCGGAACTGAGTGCAATGATATCATCAAGTTGTGCATCCGTTAAATCGGGGGCAATTTTTAATAGGATGGGTTTTGGCGAAGTTTTTGCCCCATTTATTTTTTGCAAATTTGACAGGATTTCGTGCAGTGCATCTTTGTCTTGTAATGCACGAAGACCAGGTGTATTAGGCGAGCTTACATTCACCACAAAATAATCCACCACATCAAATAATTTTTCAAAACAAATCTGGTAATCCTTCCATGCGTCTTCGTTGGCGGTGATTTTATTTTTTCCAATGTTTCCGCCTACAATCAGTTTACTATTTGGATTTTGATTACGCCATGCTGCAACGCGCGCAGCAATAACATCAGCTCCATCATTGTTAAAGCCCATTCTATTAATAAGTGCTCTGTCTTTTGGGAGTCTAAATAAGCGTGGTTTTGGGTTACCATCTTGTGCGAGCGGGGTTACCGTGCCAATTTCTACGGCGCCAAAACCAAGAATTTCTAAT
>JBIKIS010000205.1:0-2724 GCA_044361485.1 Sediminibacterium sp. | reverse complement strand
AAGCGCAAAAAAGAGGTATCATATTTGATGTTGGTTATGGTGGTGCGAGTTTTAATTATACGCAAGCAATACCAGCATTAAAAGCAGGATTGTTTCCTAACACCATTAGTACCGATTTACATACTGGTAGCATGAACAGTTCTATGAAAGATCAACTCAGTGTGATGTCTAAATTTATGAATTTAGGTATGCCTCTTTTTGATGTGATTAAAGCTAGTACTTGGAAGCCCGCACAGGTTATTAATAGAACCAACCTAGGTCATTTAACAGAAGGTGCAGAAGCAGACATTGCCATTTTAAATATCAGAAAAGGGAACTTTGGTTTCTACGATAAAACAGGATACAAAGTAAATGGTACCGAAAAATTTGAATGTGAGCTTACCATTAAAGGCGGCAAAGTGGTGTACGATTTAAATGGTTTGGCAAATCCTATTTACGTAAAGTAGTCGGTCCATTTAATTTGGCTTCGGCCTCTTTTTGTAACTGCATTTCTTTTCGTTTTAAGAGCCTAAGTCGTTGGCGTACAATGGTTACAGAGGTTTTAGAGATTGAGTCTGCGTTGTTGCCAAAGTTTTGCCTGATATAGGTAAGTATACTTGCTATATCTCTATCCGGAAGTTGTGAAAACTTAGGCATCGCTCCATGAAAAGGTTGACCGTTAATTTTTATAGGTCCTTCAAGTCCTTTTAATAATACGCCAATAAGGGTATCCTTATTACCATTCACCCAATCTGTTTTTGCAATCGTTGGAAACCTGATACCATCGCCTTGTCCATTTTGTTGATGACAAACACGGCAGTTTATTTGATAGAGTTTTTCGCCACCTAATACTACTTTATCTTTTTCTAAATTATCTTTTACGATGTCCGGATTTTTTACATAGGTTCTGTTTTCTCTAGCTTTCATTGGCGCTAGATTTTTTTCAGAAAAATTTTCTTTATTTCCTTTGTATTGAATTTTCCAAATCTTCCCTTTTTTAGAATCCGAAATATACAGTGAACCGTCGGGTCCTTGTGCAAGTCCCATTGGGCGGTGCTTACTATCACTGGTATTTACAAGTGTATCTTTTCCAGTGAAACCATCGGCAAATACTTCCCATTTTTGAGGCTTGCCATTTACAAATGGAACAAACGCTACAATATAACCCGCCTGAGGATATGGGGCACGAATGGTAGAGCCGTGAAAGGCAATAAATGCGCCATTTTTATAGCGCGCAGGAAACTGATCGCCAGTATAAAAAAGTAGATCGTTGGGTGCATAATGACCCGGAAAACCTACAATGGGTGTTTCAATATTTTTATCTGTGTTTTCGAGTATGCCATCGCCACCATACTCAGGGTTCACCATAACCTTACCCTTCATTTGATCAAAATAATAATAAGGCCAACCTGCATTGGCACCCGGCTTTAATTTATAAAAAGCTTCGGAAGGTAAAACAGCGCTCTGCCATTCGTTGTAAAATTGAGGCCAGCTACTAGAAAGTCCATCTCTGCCGTGCCCTACACAATACAAAGTATTATCCTGTGTATTCCATGTCATGGCAACAAGGCTTCGTAAACCTGTTGCAACTTTAATACCGTCCTTGGTTCTAAATTGATTGAGTTTATTTTCATCAAACATCCAAACGCCTGCATTAGAATCTAAAATAGGGCAGGGCTTCATTCCTGGTGAACCAGGCAATCTATTTTCTTCTTGGCAAGCATCGGAAGGAGCGCCAAAAGGAACAAAAATATGTCCCTTGCCATCAAAGGCTAGTGGCTTACCATCATGCTCGCGTGGTTGTCCGCTATCAATTACAATAAACTCTGCCTTGCTGGAAGGCACCATTTCACCCTTCTTTAATTTATAACGGTACACCAACATTTCTGAACTGGTATATAAGTATCCGTTATGAATGCGCATGCCAGTGGCGTAAGCGCCTTCACTAGCGAGGGGTCCAAAATTTTTAATGATATCGGCGCGGCCATCATTGTTTTCATCTCTTAAAACATAGTTCATGCCACCTTCAATGGGCTTATTGGCTTTCACATAAATATCGCCATTGTCATTTACTGCCAAATGTCTAGCCCTGCCCGGTAAACTATCTACCACCACAGTGGCTTCAAAACCACCCGGTAAAAATAGGCCACCATTTTTTTCACTCAAGCAACTGGTGCAAACCATTGCAATCAGGCATAGTGCCATGAAATAGCGGGGCTGTAACCTAGTAAATGGCATACTTTTGTTTTCTTAAATATACTATTTTTCAATAAAAAAGTTATGACCATGATTAAAATATATATCCTTGGTGTCGTTATACTCGTATTGGCCGTTTTATTTAACGGTTTGGCCGCCAAACTCAGTTTAGTAAGCTGGTATGACTTTTTAAACAGGGCTATTGCATCAGGATCTAAAGTGTGGCAAACGCTGCGCCTAGTAGATATGTTATGGCTGTTTTTTGTGTATCCTATGTTACTGGGCCTGGCGTGTAAGCTAGCAATGTTAATTGCGAAATAATTTTAGCAGGAGTTGGATTTTTATAAAAACAAAGGCCGCCCTTCGGGCGGCCTTTGTGCGGCAAAAATTTTCTCGAACCCCCTTATTTTTTGGAGTTCTTTAAAGTATATCCCACAGATAAACTAATCACGTTGTTTTTCCAGCTAGTGGCAGTCGGTGCGATATCTGTTAAGCTCACTAAACTATTAGCGCTTACAAAAATGCCAGATTTAGTTTGGTAGCCTACTA
>JBIKIS010000204.1:0-2732 GCA_044361485.1 Sediminibacterium sp. | reverse complement strand
TTATTAGAACTGCGTATTAACGCGCAGGCATTGTTAAAGGAATATCTCTTTTTAACATCGCATCTCTGTTTGCAATTTCGCAAGCAGTATAGAATACCATTAAGGTTCTCTTTTGCATCAATTCGAAATTGATTTTATCTACGGTATCTGTAGGTTTATGATAGTCTGCTTGAAGCATACCATCATAAAAGAATAAAATAGGCACACCTAGTCTAGCAAAGTTATAATGATCGCTACGGTAGTAAATTCTATTCTTATCGTTAGGATCATCAAACTTATAATCAAGCACGAGGTTAGCTGAATTTTTATTAGCTGCTTCATTGATGGTTTGTAATTCAGAGCTTAATTTATCATGACCAATTACATAAATATAATTTAAGGTATCGGCGGTCATACGCTCTGTATCTACGCGACCAATCATATCGGTATTTAAATCGGCAGTTGTTTTATCCATAGGAAAAATAGGGTGCTCTGAGTAGTATTCAGAACCCCAAAGGCCCTTTTCTTCGCCACTTACAGCCATAAATACAACTGTTCTACGTGGGTACTTTCCTTTTTTAGCAGCTGCTGCAAAAGCTTCTGCCATTTGCATAACACCTACTGTACCAGAACCATCATCATCAGCGCCATAGTAAATCACATCACCTCTTTTACCTAAATGATCATAGTGACCTGTCAAAAATAAGTACTCGTCTTTTTTATCGGTACCAGGAATGATACCAATTACGTTGCTGCTTTCTAAATTTTCAGTTGTTTTAGTGGCAACAATTTGTAAGGCTGAGCTGTAAGAACCTTTAGTGGTAGCAGCAATATCACTTAAACTTAAAGTTGCCGTGTTACCTAATAATGAACTTGCAACAGCTGCAGAAATATTCACCATTAAAAATCCAGGGGTATTATTTTTTTTGAGGTACATACCACCTTTTACTTGAGTAGCCATTTTTTTAGGAAAATCGGCAGAAACAAAAAGTAATCCAGTAGCACCTTTAGCACTTGCTGCACGCATTTTAGCTGCAGGAGATGCTGGGTTTGCGTTAAATGCGCGGCTTCCACCAACACCCATGGTAGGCATACCTGCACTTGAACCTTCAACAACAACAACCACTTTCCCTTTTACATCAAGGTTAGCGTAGTCATTAATCCCTTTAGCAGAATCTACAATACCGTATCCTGCAAATACAATGCTACCAAAATTAAAATTACCGCTTGCAATGGTTTGCATTGAAAAATTAAAATCTTTATCCCAGTCCATGTTCTTACCATTCACCACTAATTTTTTTTCAGTGAGTGCGTCTTGGTATACAGGATATACTTGTTGGTAGCTATCACCATTACCTGGCTGTAAGCCCATTCTTTTAAATTCACTTTCGATATACGCAGCTGCTCGCTTTTGTCCAGGTGTAGCTGTTTCACGACCTTCCATTTCGGCGCCCGCCAAAATAGTAAGTTTTTCTTTTAGACCATTAACTGTAATTACTTTTCCAAATTTGGTGAGGTCATCCGCTTTTTGCGCAAAGGCAAGCGTACTCATCAAAGGAAAAAAGATCCAGATCAATTTTTTCATAAGTGGATTTTATTGATTAATTAAGAACATGAAATTTTTCCAACACGACCCGCATGTCTACCGCCTTCAAAAGCAGTTTCCATAAATACTTCAATCATTTGTTCGGCAAGTGCTAGTGCAACAAACCTTGCAGGGATACAAATAACATTAGCGTCGTTGTGTTGTCTTGTGAGAGCGGCTATATCTGTTTGCCAGCATAGTGCGGCTCTAATAGATTGGTGCTTATTAGCAGTCATGGCAACACCATTAGCGCTTCCGCAAATTAAAATACCAAAAGTGCTTTCACCGCTCGCTACGCTCGCTGCCGTTGGATGCGCATAGTCGGGGTAGTCTACAGAATCTAGAGATGGTGTACCAAAATCATGCACTTGATAACCTTTATGCACCAACCATTTTTTAATCGCTTCTTTGTATTCAAAGCCAGCATGGTCTGATCCAATGGCGATAGGTTTAGATGCGTCAAAAACAAAACTCATAATATAAAATATTAAACTTGCTTGAAAGATATGTGATTAACTCCACTCTTCTTCGTCTTCCTTAATTCTTTGCTTGGTTACCCTTGCGGCTACTAAAATACTTAATTCATAAAGAGCAAACAAGGGAAGAAACACAATGAGCTGACTCATCCAATCTGGACTGGGTGTAATAACCGCAGCCGCTAATAATATAACCACCACCGCGTATTTGCGAATTTTTCTTAGATAAACTGGGGTGATGAGTCCAATTTTAGTAAGTATATAAGCGAGCACAGGAAGCTCAAATGCAATACCGCATCCAAGTATGAGATTGGTTAAGTTGTCTAAATAATCGGTGAGCGTAGGTCTTGTTTCAAGCACACCTTTGGTACCCAGTGTGAAACTTCCTAAAAAGTTAAAGGTAAATGGTCCTAGTAAAAAATAACCGAAGGCCGCTCCTGTAAAAAAGAAAAACGAAACCCAAAAAATAATGAAGCGGGTGTTTTTTAATTCTTTGTCTTTTAATGCCGGCTTAATAAAGCGCCAAAATTCCCAAAATATATACGGGAAGGCAATTAGGATACCACCAATAAGGGCAAGCGAAATGCTGCTTAAAAATTGACCACCAAAAGTGGTTGTTTGCATGTTGATTTTTACCGGTGGCATACAAAGTGCATCACCCATATGCGCCCAATGGCTAAAGTCGCAAAGTA
>JBIKIS010000203.1:0-2757 GCA_044361485.1 Sediminibacterium sp. | reverse complement strand
AACTGGCGCTGCTGCAGGGGCATTTGTTGTCGCAGTTACAGCTGTTGCCTCGGCACCAGTGCTGTCCTGAGCATCTGCGTTTAATTGTTTACGGAAAATTTGCATAAAATAACCCCGATGGTTTAATAAATTCGGGGGTGCAAAAGTATGAAAAAAGGGGTAAAAAAACCATCAAACACCCAATAAATAATGGATTTTAGGCATTTTTTGCTATGTCGGCAATAGACTTGGCAGCAATCCAGCCAGAGGTCCAAGCATTTTGAAAATTAAACCCTCCTGTAATGCCATCAATATCCATGATTTCGCCCGCAAAATAGAGCCCTTTGTGTAGCTTACTTTGCATGGTATTGGCTTCTATTTCAACTAATTTTACCCCACCACAAGTAACAAACTCTTCTTTGAAAGTGGTTTTACCCGCCACCTTACATTCAAAGCCCGTTAAAGCAATAATGAGTTTATTTTGGGCGCCCGATGTAAGGGTTGCCCAACTGGCTCCGGCATCTATCCCAGAAACGGTCAGCAAATGCTGCCATAGCCTACTAGGGAGTTCAAATGGATTACGTCCACCCATTTTGGCATTCCCTTGCTCGGCTCTAATTAAGGGCCAAGCTGTGCGTAAATCCTGCTCGGCATAAGTAGGGATCCAGTTAACGCGAATGGTAAACTGATAACCCATATTAGCAAGTTCTCTAGCACCCCAAGCCGAGCATTTTAAAATGGCAGGTCCGCTCATACCCCAGTGCGTAATTAAAAGTGGCCCAGTTGCAGAAATTTTAGTGCCGCTAATTTTTACCTGCGCTTCTGGTACACTTACACCCATGAGTTCGGTGATAGGATTACCCGGCATGTTAAATGTAAAAAGTGATGGAACAGGCGTTTCAATTTTATGGCCGGTGTTTGTAACAATATCAAATTGAGACGCTTTTGGAAATCCACCTGTTGCCAAGCAAACATAATGTGCGTCTATGCTTTCTTTGTTTGTATCGAGTACAAATCCACCACCCTCTTTAATATTAATTTTTTCAACCCCAGTTTGTAACTGTACTTGTACTTTGTATTTGTCTGCTTCTTTTAACAAACAATCAATGATCGTTTGCGAATCATTGGTAGTCGGAAACATTCTACCATCAGCTTCTGTTTTTAAATCTACGCCACGCGATGCAAACCACTCGATGGTATCCGAAGTATTAAACCAATGAAATGTTTTTTTTAAAAAATTTTGTCCGCGTGGATATTTTTGTACGAGTTCCGGAAGTTCAAAACAGGCGTGCGTTGTATTGCAACGACCACCGCCACTCACCTTAACTTTTGCAAGTAATTTATTAGACTTTTCTAGAAGTTTAACTTGTAAGTCCGGATGTAAACGAGCTGCATTTACTGCACAAAAAAAACCTGCTGCACCACCACCTATCACTACTAATTTTTCACGCATGGCAGTTGAATAAAATATTAATAGTAGCTACTATTTAAATTTATGTTTGCTTTTTCAGCAGCTTCGATGATGCTAAAATCAGATAAAATAAGCGCTTCATTTCTTTTCACACAAATATCATGTTCAAAATGTACAGACACTTTTCCGTCCTGCGTTTTTACAGTCCATCCATCATCGTCGGTGTATACTTTATGGGTTCCTAAATTAATCATAGGCTCAATGGCGAGCACTAAATTTTCTTTAAGCTTAGGGCCATTACCACGCTTGCCATAATTTGGTACTTGCGGGTCTTCGTGTAAGTTTCTGCCAAGCCCATGCCCTACTAATTCTCGCACAACACCGTAGCCATGCTTAAATTCGGTATGTTCCTGAATCGCATAAGAAATATCACCAATGCGGTTATTAACCGTTGCTTTTTCGATGCCTTTGTAAAGTGATTCTTTGGTCACTTTTACAAGGTTTAAAATTTCTGGGGCTACTTCTCCGACAATAAAACTATACGCATGATCACCATGCCATCCATTTAAAATAACACCCAAATCTATAGAAACGACATCACCATTTTTGATGGGTGTTTCGTTTGGAAATCCATGCACCACCACATCGTTTACAGAAGCGCAAATATTAAATGGATAACCTCTATAATTAAAAAATGAAGGCACAGCACCATGGTCTTTAACCACCGTTTCGCACAACTTATCAATTTGCAAAGTAGTTACACCAGGCTTAATAAAGCCAGCCACTTCAGTAAGTGCTTTACTCACTAGCAAAGCCGCCTCTTTCATGAGTGCTACTTCTGCTTCGGTTTTATACATCATACCAATATTTCTTCGGGTCATTGTTAAAAAAGAAAACCTGTCAGGCCACAAGCACTGACAGGTTTTATTATCGTTTTGTCAAATAATATTACATGCCACTTGCAGTATCAACTTGTCTGCCTTGTACACGTCCACCTTCCATTAATCCATCGTACTGACGCATTAATAAATAGGTTTCAATTTGTTGAAGTGTATCAAGTACAACGCCTACCATAATTAATAATGAAGTACCTCCAAAGAAAGAGCTAAATCCTTGCGTAACACCTAAGCGTTGTGCAAAGCCTGGCATAATACCTACTAGTGCTAAAAAGATAGCGCCTGGTAAAGTGATTTTGTCCATGATGGCTCCAATATAATCGGCAGTAGGTTGTCCTGGCTTAACACCTGGTACAAATCCGTTATTGCGTTTTAAATCTTCAGAGATTTGTTTTGGATTAAAGATAAGTGCTGTGTAAAGGAACGTAAATCCAATTACCATAACAGAGTAGATACCCATATAGGCCCAAC
>JBIKIS010000089.1:0-8674 GCA_044361485.1 Sediminibacterium sp. | reverse complement strand
CGAATACGCTTAAACCAACGTGGTTTAGCATTCTCTTGCTCTTGCAATTCTTCGCCGGTTAAATTGGCCTCAAAATCTTCTTCTCGTTCTTTTTTCATACGTGCAACCTTTAAATATGAAGGGAAATAGATTAAGCGTTTCTATTGATACAGTTTAAATCTTCGAAGGCAACTTCTAAGCGTTTGCTAAAGCTTTCTTCGCCTTTACGTAACCAAACTCTTGGATCGTAATATTTTTTGTTGGGTTTGTCGGCACCTTCTGGATTACCGAGTTGTGCTTGTAGGTATGGTTCATTTTTCTTGTAAAATTCGTTGATACCTTCCCAAAAAGCCCACTGTAAATCGGTGTCGATGTTCATTTTAATCGCACCATATCCAATGGCTTCTCTAATTTGATGTTGCGGAGAACCGCTACCACCATGGAATACGAAGTATACAGGTTTTTCTGTGGTGTTAAATTCTTTTTGAATATGAATTTGGCTATTGTGTAAAATGTCTGGACGAAGTTCTACGTTACCTGGGCTATAAACACCGTGTACATTTCCAAAAGCAGCAGCTACTGTAAAAAGGTTACCTACCTTGCTCAATTCTTTGTAAGAATAAGCAACGTGTTCTGGTTGCGTATACAATTTGTCGTTTTCTACGCCGCTGTTGTCTACTCCGTCTTCTTCACCACCGGTAACACCAAGTTCTATTTCGATGCTCATGCCTAGTGGTGCCATACGCTTGTAAAATGCAACCGAGGTTTCAATATTTTCTTCTAAAGATTCTTCAGATAAATCAAGCATGTGTGAGCTAAAAAGGGGTTGACCTTTTTCTTTGTGAAAAGATTCACCAGCGTCTAATAAACCACTAATCCACGGAAGCCATTTTTTAGAAGCATGGTCAGTATGAAGTACCACAGGTACGCCATAATGTTTAGCTACGTTATGGATGTGTAAAGCACCCGAAACAGCACCAGAAATATTGGCTTGTAACTGATCGTTAGGCATGCCCTTACCCGCAATAAACTGCGCGCCACCATTTGAAAATTGAATGATAACAGGGGAGTTAACTTTAGCAGCCGTTTCTAGGGTTGCATTGATATTATTGGTGCCAATTGTATTTACGGCAGGAAGTGCAAATTGATTGTTTTTTGCGTCGTTGTATAGGTTTTCTAATTCTTTACCAAATAGGACGCCAGCTCTGTACTTTTTCATGTGTATTTAATCTTGTATGTTTCGTATAAATATGAGGCTGCAAGATACTTTATTGCCTGCAAACACCTGTTAGCTTTTATGCACCAATAAGCCATAATAATAGACCCATTTGAGGCATTATTTCGTAAGGCTCTGAATCACGTCGTACTTGGTAACGATATGGAATTCACCCTTTTCGTCTTTAGCAATAACAGCACCATTTTTTTGGTTGATTAAAGTGCCTAGTTTCTCTACAGGGGTTAAAAAATCTACAACAGGGTAGGGTTGTTCCATAACGCTGCCTACCAACTGATTTTTGATATCGGGGTTGGTAAATATTTGTTGAAAGAGTCCATTTTCGCTGAGGGATCCCACCATGTTTTGTGCGTCCATGACAGGAATATGTTCGATGTCATATTTTTTCATGAGCACCACGGCTTCAGCAATTAAATGATCTGGAGAAACGGTAATTAATTTTTGTCCGGCTCTACCACTCACGATGTCTTTAAATGTTTTCACGTCGAAAAATCCACGCTCCATCATCCACTCATCGTTGTAAATTTTTCCTACATAACGGCTACCATGATCATGAAAAATACATACCACAACATCGGTAGGTTTTAATTCGTCTTTGAGTAGTTGTAAACCTTGGAGGCAACTACCTGTACTATAACCACAAAAAAGTCCTTCTTCTTTTGCAATACGACGTGCCATTACAGCGCCGTCTTTATCTGTTACTTGAACAAATTTATCAATAACACTCATGTCATAGTTTTGAGGTACAAAGTCTTCCCCAAATCCTTCTGAAATATACGGGTGCACTTCGTTCATGTCTATTTCACCCGTGTTATAATATTTTGTAAGTAGGGAGCCGTACACATCAACTGCCCATATTTTAATGTTTGGATTTTTTTCTTTCAAATACATCGCAGTGCCGGTAATGGTTCCGCCCGTACCAGCTGTACATATTAAGTGTGTGATTTTACCTTCTGTTTGTTCCCAAATTTCTGGACCAGTAGATTCGTAATGCGCTTGACGGTTGGCCAAATTATCGTACTGATTCATGTACATTGAATTTGGAATTTCTTGACCGAGTCTTTTGGCTACACTATAATAACTGCGTGGATCTTCTGGTAAAACATTGGTGGGGCATACGATTACTTCGGCGCCTACTGCTTTTAAGATATCTGCTTTTTCTTTGGATTGTTTATCGGTGGTTACAAAAATGCATTTGTATCCTTTTACGCATGCTGCAAGTGCAAGTCCCATACCGGTGTTACCACTGGTACCTTCAATAATGGTGCCACCTGGTTTTAATTTTCCTTCGGCTTCTGCAACTTCTACCATTTTAAGCGCCATACGGTCTTTGATAGAGTTACCCGGATTAAAATAATCTACTTTGGCAAGTATGGTACCTGGCCAGTTTTTGGTTATTTTATTAAGCTTGATAATAGGGGTGTTGCCAATGGTTTCTAATACATTATTCAGCCACATACAATGCTAACATTTGTTTGCTTACAAAGATAAAGGAAAGGAGTGGTTAATGTAAAGGCGTGCTTACCGCAAAACAGCCTATGCGCTAAAGTTTTGGGCAATTTTATCGCAAAATCCCGTTTCAAGCATTTGAACGGCAAGACCAATACTATTGTGAAACGCAGTAGCGGTGCTAATGCCGTGGCTAATAATTACGGGCTTAGCAACGCCAAGTACCGGAAGGCCACCATAGTTTTCGAAATGAAGGCGTTTAAAATAAGCGTCGTCGCCGTGGCCACGTTCTGAGGCAATGGTATGTAATGATTCGGCTAATTTAAGGGCGATATTTCCTGTGAAACCATCACATACGGTAACGTTTGCTTTTGGGGTTAGAATATCACGTCCTTCGATGTTGCCAATAAAATGTATTTGCTTGTTTTGTTGAAGCAGTGGGTAAGTAGCTTGCGCTAGTGCATTGCCTTTGCCTTCTTCTTCTCCAATATTTAAAAGTCCAACAGTTGGATTGTCAACGCCAAGCATGATGCTTGCGTAGAGGCTTCCTAAAATAGCAAATTGATTGAGCTGTTCTGGTTTACAATCGGCATTGAGTCCAACGTCTACTAATATGCCAGTAGATCCATCCGATTTTGGCATGGTCGCACCAATGGTTGGACGTAAAACACCAGGAATGGCTTTGATCGTAAACATAGCACCTACTAGCATGGCACCAGTGTTGCCGGCACTCATAAACGCGTCAATTTTACCTTCGGCTAATAATTGAAATCCGATGGTAATAGAAGACTGCGGTTTTTCTTTGAGGGCCTTGGCTGGATGCTCGTTGTAGCCAATAATTTGTGGGGCATGTACTAAATGCAAATTAGGTGATGATACCTGGTGTTCCTCTAGAAGAGGCTTTACCAAAGCTTCATCACCTATGCAGTATAGGTTGACATTTGTATTGTGTATAGCTAAATAAGATTTGACTCCCTTAACCGCTTCGAGCGGTGCAAAGTCGCCACCCATCATGTCTATACCAATATTCATGCGCAATATTTTAAGTTCGTGAATTGAACTAAAAGTAAGGCTTAGTTATGGAACTAGGCTTTAAGTGGTGCTTTTTCAGCTACTAACTTTCCTTTGTAGAACAATTTACCTTCACTTACGTGAGCGCGGTGACGCACGTGTGTTTCACCAGTTGTGCTGTCTTTACTTAAAGTAACTTCTTGCGCTACATAGTGTGTTCTTCTTTTTGCGCTACGTTGTTGCGAATGTCTGCGTTTAGGATTCGGCATATCTCGAAATTTTGAGTATTAATCTATGTTGTTTATTCGTTTAATCTTTTTTGTTAGCGTCTTTTCCCAAGTTTTTAAATTGGTCGAGACCCTTCCATACCGTGGTATGTGTATCGGTGGTTGCTTCCCTTTTCATTTGCTCTAGCTTTTCTAACACGCTAGGGTTGCATCCTGTGGTTCCGTTTGGTAGGTCTTTGCATTTTTTTTGAAGAGGAATGCTGAGGTTGATAAACTCAAAAATCCAATCACTAATATGCAGGTGGCTTTCTGTTCTGCTGATGTAAAAAACATCAGGGTCTTCTTCTTGTTCGTTGAGTGTATCTGGTTCTTCTACAAGTTTAACAATGATTTTAAACTCGTCCCACAACTGAACAGGAAGGTCGTCGCCGCACCTATCACAAGAAGATTCCAATTGGCCGTCAATGTCAAATTTGAGAAGCATAAAACCATTGTTTTTTTCAAGGTCTAATTTGACAGTAGCGACACAATTTTTAAAATCCTGTGCTCCATAGGGTACAAAGAACTGGTCCTTAATTTGGTATTCAAACAAATGATTCCCCGGCTTCAATCCCACAAATGCTATCTCGTATTCCCGCCGATGACTCATAACCGATTTTTAAGGGATGGCAAAGTTAGGTCAAAATGACGGAAGTCCCAAAGGAAAATGGGATATTTGTAGACATGAAAAGATTTTTTATTTACTTGGCTTTGGCGTTGCTACTCTTGGTCTTTGGCTATTTTCCAGCCATGGTAGAGCAGTACTACAGTGCTGGGTTGTATCCAGCGCTGATCAATGTACGTTTATGGATAACGGCATGGTTACCCTTTAGTATTGGAGATTTGCTTTATATATTTGTATGTATATATTTGATTTACAAGTTAATAAGAAGTTTAATTCACATTAAAAAAGAAGGTGTAAATAAAGCAAAGATATGGCGCGCTAGCGCCATCATCCTACTTGTTTGGATATCGTTTAAACTGTTATGGGGGCTTAATTATGACCGCTTGGGAGCGGGGTACCTGCTTGATATTGAGCAAAAAGCTTATTCGGGCGCAGCGGTAGATAGTCTCGTAAACGAGCTTATTGATAGCCTCAATAGTACCAGAAAACTACTAACCCAGGCAAAAATACAGGTAGATACCCTCCCCGTGGGCAACCCAGCGCCTTATTTTAGCTGGGCACAGGAGGCTTACCAAAGGGCAAAAACTTCTTATACTTTTTTACCCAAACAGGCGCCAAGGGTAAAAGCTACGCTTTTTAACCCGCTCGCCGATTATGTGGGCTTTACTGGATATTTTAACCCATTTACCGCAGAAGGTCAGGTTCGCACCGATATGCCCGGATTAGAGTTACCTTTTGTGGCCTGTCACGAAACGGCGCATATGCTTGGGTTTGCCAGCGAGTCGGAAGCCAACTTAATTGGATACTTGGTGGCTATAAAAAGTACCAACCCTTATGTGCGCTATAGTGCTTACAACGAAATATTCACCTATGCCCAGCGGGAGCAGTTTGTACTATTGGCGCAACAAAAAGATTCGGTGAGGTTTATGGGGGCGGTGGCGCATAATAGAGCGCGCCTTGACACCCTAGTAAAACAGGACCGTAAAGCGGTGCGCAACTTTTTTAATAAACACCGCAGCAGCGTGGCGCCCATTATGTCGGGTGTGTACGAACAGTATTTGTTTTTAAACAAACAAAATGCAGGACTTAAAAGTTATGACGAAGTGATAGGTTGGCTGATTGATCTAAAACGAAAGCAGCAAAAAAATAATTAAATTTAAAAAGAGTTTAAATAATTAACATGAACAATACGCTAAAAGCAGTGCTCTCCATTTCACTATGTTTTGTGTTAGGTTCTAGTGGAGGATTATTAACGATAAACGAAATTCCGGGCTGGTATGCGGCACTGCAAAAGCCAAGCTTTAATCCACCCAACTGGCTTTTTGGTCCTGTGTGGACGGCGCTCTATATTATGATGGGTGTAGCTTTTTATTTGGTGTGGCGCAACCCGCCTTCGGCGGCTCGCAAAAAAGCGCTTAGCGCTTTTTTGGTTCAGTTTGCACTGAACTGCGCCTGGACACCCGTATTTTTTTCGATGCATCAATTAGGTGCAGCCCTTGTAGTGATTGTACTGATGTGGCTTGCAATACTACGCACGATTTTCCTATTCGCTCCGTTTTCAAAAACAGCGTCTTGGTTGCTGGTGCCTTATATTAGCTGGGTAAGTTTTGCAACACTATTAAATGCAGCCATTTGGTGGCTGAACAAATAATAAATTAAACGCGCAATAAACCGCGCATTAAAACTTGTTCTTCCACATCATACTTTCGATAGGCTTGTTGGGCTGACCTGAGTATTTTGCGTTAGACTTTTGGTTGTACTTCACTTCAATTTCACCATCCACCGGGAAATATATGAGTTGCCCAATTGGCATGCCCTTGTAGACACGCACGGGTTGTTTGCAAGAAATTTCTAGTGTCCAGTTACCACAAAATCCAACGTCACCTTTACCTGCCGTTGCATGAATGTCGATACCCAAACGACCCGTAGAAGATTTACCTTCTAAAAACGGAACGTGTGCATGTGTTTCAGTGTATTCAAGCGTCACCCCTAAATAAAATTTACTAGGCTCCAGAACAATGCCTTCGTCGGGGATTTCAAAATATTCTATGGTATTGTGCTTTTTAGCATCGAGAACTTCATCTACATAAAGCGCCATGGTGCTACCAAGGTGAACATCATAACTATTACTACCTAAATCTGCGCGGTTATAAGGCTCAACTTTGATCGTCCCTTTCTCCATTTCTTCTAAAATACGCTTGTCTGTCAGAATCATTTTTGTGTTTATTTATGGTTGGAATGCAAATAAATCTTAAATCTGCAAACTAAACCGCTATTATTGTAAGATGCCACTCTTTTATCAACAAAATATTAACGACACCACCAGGCTTGCTGTTTGGGAATTAGCTGAGGAGGAGTCGTTTTTTGGTGGTTTTACAGACATTGTACATCCGCAAAAACGGCTACAACACCTTGGTGGCCGCTATTTGCTCGGTTATTTGTTTCCAGGTTTTGATAAAGCGGCCATTGCCATTGCGGCTTCTAAAAAGCCATTTTTGCCTGATGGGTCGCATCAGTTTTCTATTTCACATTGTACCCAGTATGCGGCGGCGCTGGTAAGTACCAGCAGTCGGGTAGGGATCGACATAGAAGCAATTACCGAGCGGGTCCATAAAATCCAGCATAAATTTTTGCATCCACAGGAGCAGGCTGCATTACAAACAAACATTTCTGATGCAATAAACCTTACCACACAACTCACTATTTTATGGTCTTGTAAAGAAGCTATTTTTAAATGGTGGGGAGATGGCAATATCGATTTTAGCGAGCAAATGATACTGGATCATATGCCCGTTGCTAAGGATGGAATTTTACCTGCAAGGTTTATAGAAAAATCTGGAACCGAACATGCACTTTTAGTCCATTACAAAGTGATGGATCATTTGTGTTTGGTATGGGTGTGTAGTTAATCTAAACAATTTTAATCGAGTAGGAGTGTGTCGTCTTCATCGGCACCGGTGATACTTAAATTAACTGCGTCGGCACCGGCAATACCTTCTACCGATCCTTTAATATGCGCTGCATTGAGTAACACTTTTTCGAGTTGTTTTTCACGCGCCTTCCAAAGTTTTTCCATGGTGTCGCGTTCTTTTTGAATACTAAGTTTCATACTCATAAAGCCTTCTCTGATTGCTTTCCACTGCTCACTAAATTCGGAGCTAATTAAATAGTCGTAAAGCATCACCATTTTATCGCCTTTGTTTTCTTGGCTTTTTTTGGCTTCAGCAATTTTTAATAACGCATTCCGAAGGAGGAGCGCCACACTTCTTACTTCTGTAAACGTACAAATGTATACGCCGTCTTTTTCACCAAAACGGTCCATGTCTTTTGGAAGCGTTTGCGTTACAATGATGGCCACGTCTGCGCCAAGGGTGCGCATATCCGATTTTAATTTTTCAATCCATTCGTTGGCAAAGTCTTTGGTACGCTTACTTTCATAAATAATTTTACCCGACTCGTTACCAAATTGGTTACGTACCACTTGAATACAATCGGCACCTCTTACACCTTTACCTACTTCTTCAATTTTATCAAAAGGGAAAGTAGTTTGTAATAATTCTTCGAGCATTAATTCCTGCACTTCACCTTGTAGCTGCATGCTGCCCTGCTCTTGTTTACGGCGCATTTCTTCCACTAGTTTTTTCTGGTCTTCAATTTGCTTTTCAAGTTCTTTGGTGCGCATTGCAAATTGCTGTTCTTTCAGGTTATTCTTTTCTGCTTCTTCTTTTGCTAGCTGTTCTTGTAACTTTCCTCTTTCTTCTATTAATTGTCTTTGCAGGGTAACTTCTAATTCTGCTTCTTTTGTTTTGAGGTCCTGCTCTTTTTGTAAAAATGCTACTTCTTTGGCACGGGCTGCTTGTAATTTTGTTTCGGCCTCGGTAGCATTTTTTTGAAACTGCTGAAGTTGTGCTTCATACTCAGCTGCAATATTTTTTTTGAGGTTGTTTTCTAAATCGGCGTGCATCTTTTTTTTCTCCGCCTCTATAAGCGCAGCCGTTTCAATTTCTTTTTGTTTTTGCCATTCCTTCATTTGTCCGCGCAGTTCATTTTGCACTTCTTCTCTAATGGAATCACCGGGTTCAAACGCGTGGTTACATTTTGGACAATGAA
>JBIKIS010000088.1:0-8678 GCA_044361485.1 Sediminibacterium sp. | reverse complement strand
AGCTAAAGCCAGCTTTTTAGAAAAGGAAGTGGGTAGTTTAGAAGCAGGTAAAAAAGCAGATTTTATAATACTGGCACAAGACCTAATGCAAGTGCCAGTAAATAAAATATTGGATACTAAAGTAGTTGCTACTTATAGTGGTGGTAAAAAAGTATTCTAGACTTTTATTATTAGATTACTAGAAGCCTACCATCTCTGCAGGTATTACCCATGCATCAAATTCTTCTGGTGTTACATAACCTAGTTTAACAGCCATCTCTTTTAAGGTAGTACCTTCTTTATGCGCTTTTTGTGCAATTTCGGCCGCTTTATAGTAGCCAATTTTTGTATTGAGTGCCGTAACAAGCATTAAAGAATTGTCTACGTGCTTTTTAATGTTGGCTTCGATAGGTTCAATGCCTAAAGCGCACTTATCATTAAAGCTTACACAACCATCGCCAATTAAACGGGCAGAGTGTAAGAAATTATAAATCATTACGGGCTTAAATACATTCAGTTCAAAATGTCCGTTAGCACCGCCCATATTAATGGCAACATCGTTACCCATTACCTGAACGGCAATCATAGAAAGCGCTTCACACTGTGTAGGGTTTACTTTACCTGGCATGATAGAAGAACCTGGCTCGTTGTCTGGAATAAATATTTCGCCAATACCACTTCTTGGTCCAGAACTTAACATTCTAATGTCGTTGGCAATTTTCATAAGACTCACGGCTACCGTTTTTAAAGCACCGTGTGCTTCTACAATGGCATCGTGCGCAGCAAGTGCTTCAAATTTATTTTCGGCAGTGATAAATGGAAGCCCTGTTAAATTGGCAATATGCTTGGCTACATTTTCGGAATAACCTTTTGGTGTGTTAATACCTGTACCCACTGCAGTACCGCCGAGTGCCAGTTCCGATAAATGCGCAAGTGTATTGTTGATGGCTTTAAGGCCATGATCTAGTTGAGAAACATAACCACTAATTTCTTGACCTAATGTAAGTGGGGTGGCATCCATAAAATGGGTACGACCAATTTTAACCACATGCATAAAGTCTTTGCTTTTTTGCGCCAGCGTATCTCTTAATTTTTTGATACCCGGAATGGTGGTTTCTAATAATATTTTATAGGCTGCAATATGCATTGCCGTGGGAAAGGTATCGTTAGAAGACTGTGATTTGTTTACATCGTCGTTGGGGTGTAAAAACTTTTCTTTGTCGGTTAAGCTACCGCCTTTAATTACGTGTCCACGGTATGCAATTACTTCGTTCACGTTCATGTTAGATTGCGTACCGCTTCCTGTTTGCCAAACAACTAATGGAAATTGATCGCTATGGGTACCAGTTAAAATTTCATCACAAACCTGACCAATGAGTTCACATTTATCTTGAGGCAAAACGCCGGCGTCAAAATTGGTAAGTGCTGCTGCTTTTTTCAAATACGCAAAAGCGGCTATAATTTCTTTAGGCATGCGGTTGATATCCGCTGCTATTTTAAAGTTTTCGATACTGCGCTGTGTTTGAGCGCCCCAATACACGCCTGCAGGTACTTTTACTTCACCCATTGTGTCTTTCTCAATTCTAAATTCCATGGTTGACATTTTACTAATTATTAGCTAATAGTTATCTTTTGCAAAGGTAAGGGTGTAGGCGCTACATTTTTGCTTATTTTAGAGAATACCTTTTAACAAAAAACTATGAAAAAACTACTCTTTGTTTTATGTTTAGCGCTTTCTGTAGCGGCCCATGCGCAAAAGCCCCATAACATCATAATTGTTACTACCGATGGTTTTCGTTGGCAGGATTTATTTAAGGGTATGGATGATACCATTGCTCAGCAAAAACGTTTTAACGAAGGAGATAGTTTAGGACTTATTAAAAAGTATGGCGGTGCTACCATGCAGGAGCGTAGAGAAAAAATAATGCCATTTTTTTGGAATACCATCGCAACAAAAGGACAGGTATATGGCAACCGTTTGTTTGGTAACAATATCAATACCGAAAATCCACACTGGTTTTCGTATCCTGGTTATTCAGAAATATTTACAGGTTATGTAGACGAGCGCATTAATAGCAATGAGCATCCTGCCAATCCAAACACAACGGTACTTGGTTTTTTTAATGCACAACCTGAACTCAAAGGAAAAGTATTTGCATTTAGTGCTTGGGAAGCGTTTAATAGAATTTTAAATGAGAAAGCCTCTGGAGTACCTGTTACAGCTGCGTATGACACGCTTGGCTTTAAAAATTTAACAGCCAATGAACGCTTACTTAATAAATTACACCAGCAAAGTTACCGCCCTTGGGCCGAGGAGTGTTACGATGTGTTTACGCATTTTAATGCCATGGAAACTTTAAAAAACAGAAGGCCCCGCGTGTTATATATTGCCTATGGTGAAACCGATGAGTGGTCACATGCTGGAAAATACAAATCGTATTTAAATGCAGCGAATCAATTAGACAAATGGCTTGAAGAAATTTGGAATTTTGTGCAATCGGATCCGCAGTATAAAAACAACACCACTTTATTTATTACTTCCGATCATGGAAGAGGCGATGTGGTTAAAGAAAAGTGGACAAGCCATGGCGATAAAATTGAAGGGGCTAGTCAAATTTGGATGGCAGTAATGGGGCCTAATACACCAGCACTTGGCGAGGTAAAAACGCCGGCACAATACTATCAAAAACAGTATGCGCAAACCATTGCAAATTTAATGGGTTACAATTTTACAGCAGAACATCCAGTGGCAGATCCAATTAAATCTACCAAGGCTATTTCCCAGTAAAAACGGGCTTTCTTTTTTCTAAAAAAGCAGTAGTGCCTTCTACCATATCTGTGGTATCAAAGCAGGCGCTAAAGGCATTTAATTCTGTCTCGTATCCGTTGAGTGCTTCGTTGTGTACTGCGTTAGCAGCTTCTATGCATTTTGCAACGGCAACAGGAGCTTTGCTTTGTATAAGTGTAGCTATTTCCTTTGCTTTTGTAAGTAACTGATCCGGCATTACAACGTGGTTTACAAGACCCGATGCAAATGCAGCAGAAGCGTCAATCATGCCGCCTGTAAGCATTAATTCAAGGGCTCTGCCTTTACCAATGAGTTGCACCAGTCTTTGCGTACCACCGTAACCTGGCATGATGCCAAGGTTAACTTCTGGTTGACCAAATTTTGCGTTTTCAGAAGCGATTCTAAAATGACAAGCCATGGCTAGTTCACAACCGCCACCCAGTGCAAATCCATTTACACAGGCAATCACTACTTTTGGACAGTTTTCTATTTTAAAAAACAAATCTTGACCACGGCGCGCCAGTGTTTTACCACCTGCAGATCCTGCACCAATAAATTCTGAAATATCTGCACCTGCTACAAATGATTTTTCGCCAGCACCCGTTAGTAATACTGATTTGATAGCCGGGTTGGTGTATACTTCATGCATCACTGCTTCTAACTCTGCAATGACTTGACCATTTAAGGCATTTAATTTTTCAGGTCTGTTAATGGTGATGGTAAAAATGCCATTGTCGTTATGGGTAAGAAGTGTTGTGTACATAATTAAAAATTTCGGTGTGTAGCAACCCATTCTTGAATATAGGTTGCAATAGTTGTGGTAGGTGTACCTGGCGCAAAAAGTTTACCTACGCCAAGTTCTTGTAAGTTTTGTATGTCTGCTTCTGGAATAATGCCGCCACCTGTAACAAGTACATCATGCATTCCTTTTTCTTTTAAAAGGCCCATAATTTTTGTGAATACCGTATTGTGCGCACCACTTAAAATGCTTACACCAATGGCGTCTACATCTTCTTGAAGTGCAGCATTCACAACCATTTCAGGAGTTTGTCTGAGCCCGGTATAAATAACTTCCATGCCCGCATCACGCAGTGCAGTGGCAATTACTTTGGCACCTCTGTCATGTCCGTCAAGGCCAACTTTGGCAACAAGAACACGTATGGGACGTTTTGTTTGACTCATAAATGGCAAGTTATTTGATTTAATTCAATCCAATATTTAAAGTAAAGTTAAGGCATGTTTAATACGGGCTACTGCCTCTAAAATACCAATGGTAGCAGCTATTTCAAATACAGCAGGCCCAAATTTACCACCCACCAACATAATACGCATGGGCAACATAAGTTCGCCCGGTTTTAAACTATGGTTAGTGGTTAGTTCTTTAAAAATATTTTCTAATGCAACTGGATCATTGCTGTTTGAATTTTCAAAAGCCTCGCAAAGTGCTTCAAAGAAATTCTTTTTGTTGTCATCCCATTTAGGCGCAATAGAAGCGGTATCAATGTTTGAAGGTGCAGCAAAATAAAAACCAGCTTGTGTAATAAAATCTGGTAATAATATGCAGCGCTCTTTAGTGATCCCAATTATTTTTTCTAAATAAGTTTGATCCTGTACTTTAATGCCAGCCTCATCAAAATAAGGCTGTACAAGGCCTGCTAAATAAGCATTATCGGCGTTTTTGATCCATTCGGCGTTAAACCATTTTGCTTTTTCGTAATCAAATTTTGCACCGCCTTTGTGCACACGGTCTATCGAAAACTTTTCAATTAACTCCGTCATACTAAAAATTTCCTGATCGGTACCATCGTTCCAACCAAGCACAGCTAATAAGTTTACAAATGCTTCTGGTAAAAACCCGCGCTCTTTAAAACCTATTGCTTTTTCATTTGTTTTTGGATCGGTCCAATCCATGGCAAATACTGGAAATCCTAAGCGGTCTCCATCTCTTTTGCTTAATTTTCCATGACCATCAGGCTTTAAAATAAGTGGCAAATGCGCCCACTCCGGCATTTCGTTTTGCCAACCTAAATATTTCCATAATAATATATGTACAGGTGCAGAAGGAAGCCACTCTTCTCCTCTAAATGCATGACTAATTTTCATGAGGTAATCATCTACCACCACTGCTAAGTGATAGGTAGGCATACCATCTGCTTTTAGTAATACTTTATCATCTACTTGCGATGTATTAAATGACACTTCACCTCTAATCATATCGGTAAAAGAAACGTCTTCATTATCAGGCATTTTGATGCGCACTACATATGGTGTGCCCGCCTCTAATAATGCTGCAACTTCTGCTGCATCAAGTGATAATGAGTTGCGCATTTTAGCACGAACCGCATGGTTGTATTGTGGCGAAGGATTTTCAGATGTTTTAAAATTATTACGCATTTCCTCTATTTCGGCAGGCGTATCAAATGCATAGTAAGCATGGTCCGCGTTTATAAGTGCAGTGGCGTACTGTTTGTAATTTTCTTTTCGCTCACTTTGTCTGTAAGGCGCATAAGGGCCACCTACCACAGGGCTTTCGTCCGGCGTCATTCCACACCAATTCAGTGTTTGTAAAATATAATCTTCGGCACCAGGTACAAATCTTGTTTGGTCGGTGTCTTCGATACGTAATATAAAGTCGCCACCATGTTTTTTGGCAAACAAGTAATTGAATAAAACGGTTCTTACCCCACCCAGGTGTAAGCCTCCTGTTGGGGAGGGCGCAAAACGGACACGTACTCTTTTGTTCATGGCGCAAAGATAAGATTTATATTTGCCACATGTACCTCGTAAAAACACCTTGGTGGCTTAGGGCAATCTACCCTTCACTTGTTTGGCGGATGCCCTCCAGGTCCAAAGTGTTGTACCTTACTTTCGACGACGGCCCACACCCTACCATTACTCCTTTTGTACTAGATACGCTTAGGGAATATCAGGCAAAAGCCACGTTTTTTTGTATTGGTAAAAATGTAGAATCCTACCCAGGCATTTATGCGCAAATTATGTTTGAAGGGCACGCGGTAGGGAACCATACCCAGCATCATGTGAATGGTTGGAAGATTTCGGATGATGCTTATTTAGAGGATATTACGACCGCCGCAAAACACATAAAGTCTAATTTATTTAGACCCCCTTATGGCCGAATAAAACAAAGTCAAATCAAAAAATTAAAACAGCAATTTCCGGATATGCGCATCATTATGTGGGATGTGCTCAGTGCCGATTTTGATACCCGCTTAAACGCAGATGCATGTCTTGGTTATACGGTGTATCATAGCAAGAGCGGGTCTATTGTTTTATTTCATGATAGTGAAAAAGCTTTTCCACGCATGCAAACTGCACTGCCTAAAATGCTAGCACATTTTGCAAGTGAAGGCTATACATTTGAAGCCATAAAATTTAATGCATAAAAGATATTTATACAATGGCGCCCATACTTATTGATACGCACACGCATTTATATTCCGATGAATTTGCCACAGATATTGACGCTGTTATTGCGCGCGCGCAACATGATAATGTACAAAAATTTTATTTACCTTCTATTGATAGTAATTCGCTAGAAGCCATGCTGGCGCTAGAAAAAAAGTACCCCGGTGTATGCATTTCAATGATGGGGCTTCATCCATGTTATGTAAAAGAAAATGTAAACGATGAACTAGCCATTGTAGAAAAATACATCAACGAAAGAGACTTTGTAGCGGTTGGAGAAATTGGACTTGATTTTTACTGGGATAAAACTTTTGTAGAACAGCAACGAAGTGCGTTTGAAACACAAATGGAGTGGGCGCTTGCAAAAAATTGGCCCATTGTCATTCATACCCGCAACGCCATGCAAGAAACCATAGAAATGGTAAAGCCATTTGCAAAAAGAGGGCTCCGTGGTATTTTTCATTGTTTTAGTGGATCCGCAGAATCTGCTAAACAAATTGTTGACCTGGGTTTTTATTTGGGCATAGGAGGGGTGATTACGTATAAAAATGCAGGGCTATCTGAGGCCCTAGAAAATATTTCGCTTTCACATTTGGTGCTCGAAACCGATGCACCTTATTTAACGCCCGTTCCTTTCAGGGGCAAACGCAATGAGTCTGGCTATCTACTCTATATCGCCGAAAAATTAGCAGCGGTCAAGCAAACTAGCTTACAAGAGGTGGCCGAAGTAACAACAGCCAATGCCCAAAAAATATTCGGTTCCTGAGCACCGAACCTTTATTTTTGCCCTCCCAATAAAAATTGGGTTCATTAAAATATATAGAGAGGTGTCCGAGTGGTTGAAGGAGCACGCCTGGAAAGTGTGTATACGGCAACGTATCGAGGGTTCGAATCCCTTCCTCTCTGCGAAGTCTTTTAAAATGCGAAGTTGCGAATCAAGCTTGCTTGAATGAGCAAATGAGCGTTTTAAAAGAGTAACAAAAGTTTCACTTTTGTTACAAAGACTTTGATCAAAGAGACTTTGTGGGATGCTGGAGCGTAGCGACAGCAATCCCAAATGGTTGTTATAAAAACAACCATCAAATACTTTTACAATACAGACAATACTTTATTTCTTGCAAAAGAGCAAGCGCCTAATATTCCAGCTTTCTCTCCAAGCTTTGATACCTTTAATTTAGTATCTGTATTTACCAAGCTCAAAGAATATTTATTGATTGCACTTCTCGTTGGTAGGCGCAAATAATCTCCAGTTTCAGAAAGTGTTCCGCCTAAAATAATTAGTTCGGGATTAAAAATATTAATTAAACCAGCTAAAGCTTTACCTAAATTTTCGCCTAATTCAGCCAACAATTCAATGCATAAATTATCTTCATTGTTTGCGGCTTGAATAATATCATTCAGTGTTAAACTTTCTAATGATTTATTTTTCTTCAATAATACAGACGTTGATCCTTGCTTTATTTTCTCTTTAAATTTTCGAATGAGGGAAGCGCCGGATGCTTCTGTTTCTAGGCAACCCTTTTTACCGCACTGACATATGATTTCATTATCAAAAAAAGGAATATGGCCAAACTCGCCACTAAATCCAGATTTACCATAATACATTTCACTGTCAATTAGAATACCAAGTCCTATTCCATAATCCACGTTCACGAATAATACATTTTTTTCTGAATTAACTTCTCCAAAATAAAACTCACCAAAAGCCAATGCTCTAGAATCATTTTCTAAAAATGTTTTGATGCCAATTTTATTTTGAATGATACTTGATAATGGGTCTTCTTGAAAATGAAAAAAGCTATAACTATATCCGATACTGTTTTTTATTCTTCCCGTAAGGTTAACCCCAAGGCTTAAAATTTTTTCTTTTTTTACAGGAGTATCCTTAACAAATGCTTGTATGATTTTGATTAACTGATCAAGTGATTCCTGTGTATTTTCTAGTTTAAATGGAATTCTATTTTTTTGTGTAACTAGGTTTTTTTTGAAATCTAACAGACCAATATTGACGTAGTATTTTTTTACATCGACACCCAAAAAAAAGCAGGCATCTGCCACTAAGCCAAATTTGCTGGCTTTTCTGCCGCCAGTGGAATTGATTTTACCGTAATCCCTTAGTAGGCCATCTGCTATTAATTCAACAACTAAACTGGTGGTTTTTGGCACGCTTATATTTAGTTCCTTGCTTATTTCTGTGATGGAGGATGACTCTTTGTGATCTAATATCTTGAAAATCAACTTTTTAAGTACTTTATTTTTCAAGGCAACCCCCGTTGAATTGTCATCGTTGAATACATCTTTTAAAAAATGGGGCTTATGCATGATATGGTTTTGATAGATAGTAAGATAGCAAATTACTCAAATTCGAAAAAATTTCTATTAAATACCACTTAATAAATAAAAAAAATTAAAAAGTATGGCGAGGATTGTAAAAAATATTTAATTTACATACATATTTATTAAACTCATACATAAAGGGAATATG
>JBIKIS010000087.1:0-8691 GCA_044361485.1 Sediminibacterium sp. | reverse complement strand
TTAGAATGCCCCATATCATAGAGCATTTTTTTCTTTTTATACACCACTTCCCAGTTGCCTGGTAAAATTAAATCGTAATTAAAAGCATTCATGAGTGGAATAAGCGCTTCTCCTTCCGACATAGAAGCAACACCATGACCATGAAAATAATCGCCACCATCGTACAAAATATTTTGCGGATGCTGTGCCCTCAAACCATCAATCATTGTTTTTAATACCGCAAGGCCACCACGTTTTTTATACACCGCCTTTTCATTCTCCCAAAAAAACTCGTCGTGGGTATGAAGTTGCGCGTGCAAATCGGTGGTTATAAAAAGGCTAAATTGATTGGGCGCCTGTTGTTGGCTACCAGCCTGGGCACTGCTTGCGCTATCTGAAGCCGCAAATGCTGCAGACACCGGACCCATGGTGGCAGGTACGCCAAAGCCCAGCACAGCGGCATTTTTAATAAAATTTCTACGATTATTTTGGTTCATATGGCAATGTTAAGAGCACTAAAATCATTCTAATTTACAACAATGAACGTGACATTTATCACAAAGCAGTGTTACCAGGGATTGTTTAAAAATGAAAGTTTAAAATAAAATTAAAATGAGCCATATCCACTTTATTGATATAATACTTTGGGTTATTATAGGTGTTACCCGTAGCATCTTTATAAAAATAAATGAGTTGCGCCTCCCAACCTTTCCAAAAACCAGTAAAAGCGTAGCGTACATCTATATTGTACTGCATATAAGATGGGAAACTGTATTTATTAAGCGCATAATTTGTAATGTCCGGTAGGCTATAATAACCCGCACCCATATTTAAGGTTAACGGAAGTTTTGGCGCTGCATACTTTGCTTTAACCACATAAGCACTTACATCACCCATGCCCTCATTTCTTTCCCCCATTAAAAAAGTATAAAAAGGATCACGTCCCCACTCACGAGGCATTAAATAACGGCCCTTTTTGGTAATGCGCGTATAGTTTAATGAATAATCCCATGCAGCTACTTTTTTACCAAGCCTGGCACCCATTACTAAACTGGATTGATCAGGGTTAAAATAAGTTTTAGAAACCTCATGGTTACCGCCCTTGTTTACCACCGTTTGCGCTATCAATTGCAAGCCATAATAAAACGGCTTTTTTTGTGTGGGTGTTTTATCAATTTGCAACATGCTGGTATTAAACATGTTTTCTACAAACTGATTCCAAACCTGAATTTTATGATTTTTTAATACCCCTAGTTCTGCGCCAATAAGTGCAACGCCACTCGATTCAAGTTCATTTTTATACCCCGATTTTGTGCCGTCTATATTTACGCCCACCGAGTAAAGCCCAATAGACTCGCCGGTTTTATACCATGCCACTGTGCTCCTCGGTGAAAACCGATTAAGCCAACCTGCATACCATTTGGTTTCTTTGCTTTTATGCTGAAGCCAAAAACCCTGTACCTCGGTAGGACGCATGCGTCCATCTTGTAAATTAATAAATGGCGTATTGAGTAATTGTTTACCTACTGTAATTGTGATTTTATTTTTTTGGTATTGAAGGTACAATTCTTCGAGTCGGTCTATATCTGTTTTATTGGCTGGATCTGTAAGATCAAATAGCCCAAGCTCATACCTATTTAATGTTCCTGATAAAGGATGCACTTTGGTAAGATCCGATGAAAATGCATCGTACACAAAAAAACCACTCACACCCACTCTTACATCATACACAGGTTTAGAAATAAATTGTATACCACCGCCAATTGCCTGCGCATATTCTACCTCACTATTTTTATTAAAATTGGAGCTAAAAAAACTACGTAAATGTCCGTGGATATTGCCCATTTGAAAACGGTACAATAAACTACTGCTATCCAATTGCTTCCCAGATTTACCCCATAATTTAGGATCTTCGGTAAGCTCTTGGTGCTGCGCATAGCCAGTTACAGCGCACAACAATAACGCTATTGTAAAAAATCTTGCTAACATCTTGCCTTAAAAAATTAATGAATTCAATTAATGCGTTCCGCCGGTTGGAAAAAACAATTGCTGTGCAATGATGTAAAGACCCATAATAAGCACAAACCAACCAAACCCTTTTTTAAGTTTGTTGCCATCAATTTTTTTACTAAGCATATCACCTATAAAAATGCCACTAATAGCTAGTGCTGTTACCGATAATAATAAGGTCCAGTCCATGGTGCTATTTGACAAATCACCTGTAAATCCTATTAATGATTTTGCTGCAATAATAAGTAGTGATGTGCCCACTGCTTGTTTCATAGGAAGTTTGCTAAGCATCACTAGCGCTGGGATAATTAAAAATCCACCGCCTGCACCTACTAAGCCTGTAAGCATGCCTACTAATGCACCCTCAATTAAAATAACAGGGTAATTAAACTTTTGCTCGGCTGGTTCTTCTTCGTTTTTTGAAGCCTTAGAACGAATCATAGAAAAAGAAGCGGCTACCATGAGTACTGCAAAAAGCATCATCATTAGTAGTGGCTTGGTAATTTCAATACCTGCAATAGTACCCATCTGTGCTGGAATAGCTGGTACCAAATATTTTCTGGTAGCAAATACCGCTACAATAGAAGGGATACCAAATATGATAGCCGTTTTAATATTTACAAAACCTTGTTTGTATTTAGGCCAGGCACCCACTAAACTACTAGCACCTACAATAAATAAAGAATAGGCAGTAGCGAGTACCGGATCAACACCAAATAAGTAGACGAGAACCGGAACCGTTAAAATACTTCCGCCCCCACCAATAAGGCCCAGTGAAATTCCAATTAAAATGGACGCTAGGTATCCAATTATTTCCATGATTTTTAATTTGACACAAAAGTGCCTTTATAAAAATAAAAGATAGGTGATAAATGTCACCAACCCAATTTTTACGTCAAAAAAGTATAAAAATGAATTAAATTGTGGACTATGAAAAACTCAATCCTTTTGTTTGCATTTTGCTTTTTGGGTTTTGGCTCAATTGCCATGGCACAAAACAGTACAGCAACAACTTCACACAAAGTAGTGATACAACTTAACAGTGCCGACACCGCTGCATGGGGTGGCGTTATTGGGAACATCAAAAACCTATCTAAAATTTGGCCAACCAATTTAAATATAGAGGTGGTGGTGCATGGCAAAGCACTTGATTTTTTAGTGGCGTCAAAATCACATTTAGTCAATGATGTGGAACAGCTCTCCAAAAAAGGAATTATTTTTAGTGCTTGTGAAAACACCATGGGTAAATATGGTATTACAAAGCAAATGCTTATTCCATTGGTATTTACGGTTCCATCGGGCGTAGGAGAAGTGATTTTAAAACAAGAACAAGGCTGGAGTTACCTAAGGGCAGGCTATTAATATAGCAAGGTGATATTTGTCACAAAAAAATGTTTTTGAATGCAGCAACTTTGCAGTATTCAAATAAAGCACTTAAAAACGATCTTATGTATTTTCAACACGTATACGACAAAACCTTAGCACAAGCGAGTTATTTTATTGGATGTCAAAAAGCAGGCGTTGCAGCTGTTATTGATCCAAAGCGTGACATAGACACGTACCTAGAAATTGCCAAGCAAAACAACATGCAAATCACGCATGTTTTTGAAACACATATACACGCCGATTTTTTAAGTGGCGCGCGTGAACTAGCAGCTGTAACAGGCGCTAAAATGTACTTATCTGACGAAGGTGGTGAAGGATGGCAGTATGAGTTTGCGCACGAAGGCCTTAAGCATGGCCAGCAACTCATGGTGGGTAATTTAAAAATTGAAGTATTACATACACCAGGTCATACACCAGAAAGTATTAGTTTTTTATTAACCGACACACCGGCAAGTAAAGAGCCCGTGATGTTATTTACCGGCGACTTTGTATTTGTTGGCGACATTGGACGTCCCGACTTATTAGAAAAAGCAGCAGGCATGGTAGGTACACAAGATAAAGGTGCCGAACAAATGTATCAGTCTATTAACCTCTTTGCCAACCTTCCAGAATTTATTCAAGTATGGCCAGGCCATGGCGCAGGATCTGCGTGTGGTAAAGCACTTGGCGCTGTACCAAGCACAACCGTGGGTTACGAGAAAAAGAGGAACTGGGCATTTAGCTATGGCACCAACAAAGCTGGCTTTATCGATTTCTTATTAACAGATCAGCCAGAGCCACCTAAGTATTTTGCAAAAATGAAGGAACTCAATAAAGTAGATCGTCCTTTATTAACAGAAGTTCCTACCATTAAAGAATTATCTGCTGCCGAATTAAAAGCAGCTACTGCAAAGGGCATCAAATTAATTGACACCCGCAACAAACAAGATTTTGAAAAAGGATTTATAGAAGGCAGCATTAATATACAAGGCAATAATTCATTTGCCACTTGGATGGGTTGGTTTGTTTCTTACAATGAACAGTTTATACTGGTAGCAAGCCCTAGCCAAATGGATGACCTTACCAGAAAATTAATGCGTATTGGTCTTGACAATATGTATGGTTTTGTAGACGCTGCAAAAATCAATGAACTATCGGATGCTCCATTGTTAACATCTACCATGGTAAACATCAATGATGTTAAAGCCAACACAAAAGCTGAGGTAATTGATTTAAGAGGTGTGGCCGAATATAACAGTGGTCATATTGCAGGTGCTACCAATGTATTTGTAGGTACGCTATTACAAAACTTAGATAAAGTTCCAAAAGACAAGCCTGTAATTATTCATTGCCAAGGTGGTGATAGAGCAGCTATTGGCTATTCACTACTTGTAAAAGAAGGTTATACCAACGTTTCTAATTATAGCCCTGGTATAAGTGAATGGATTAAAGAAGGACAAGCTGTGGTGAGCTAACATTAAAAAATTATGCAAATAAAAAAGGCCTTCGAAAAACGAAGGCCTTTTTATTAAAGCTATTGTTAAGTGAATTACTTCTTTTTAACTTCTTTAGCTGCTGTTGCTTCTTCTTGCTTTAACTGACGTGTCATTACTACAGAAGCAATAGGAATACGTGGAGAGTTCATGATCTCTAGACCATTCGCTTTCACGTCTTCTACTCTAATGTTTGCGTTTAGTGCAAGGTTAGTGATGTCTACGTTAATGGTTTCTACTAAATCTTTAGGTAAAGCTTTCACTTTTAAAGATTTAATTTTGATAACGAGCTTACCACCTTCTTTAACACCTACAGAAGTTCCAGTAAATTTAAGTGGTAGGGTTGCTACTACTTTTTTGTCGTCTACTAGTTCTAAAAGATCTAAGTGAATTAACGCATCAGATACTTTGTCAAACTGAAGATCTTTTAAGATACATCTGTACATTTTACCGTCAACGGTAACTTCAGCAATTTGGAACTCACCAGTGTACACTAAAGGCTTAAATGCCTTTGCAGAAGCGTAAAAATTTACCTCCTGAGCACCCCCGTAAATTACAGCTGGCACGTTTTCCTGAGAGCGAATTTGGCGGGCGGCTTTTTTGCCATGATCGGTCCTCAGGTGTCCTTCGATTGTAATTGATTTCATAATAAAAATTTTGGACGGCGAAGGTAAGGAAAAAACCTTTTAGCCGCGCTCTTTAAGCTGAGAATGTATAAATAGGCTCGTAATACTCTTATTTTCATAGGCATTACGGATAGCAATGGCAAACAAATCGGCCACCGAAATCACCTTAATTTTAGCACTTTCCTGCTTTAAAGGGATGGTATCACATACCACAAGCTCCTCTAAAACACTGTTCTCGATGTTTGCATAGGCGTTTCCGCTGAGTACAGGGTGGGTAATCATGGCTCTAACGCTTCTGGCACCCTTTTCCTTTAAAAGACCCGCAGCCTTGGCTAAAGTGCCCCCTGTGTCGCAAATATCGTCTACCAAAATGATGTCTTTACCGGTTACATCCCCAATTACGACCATACTGGCAATTTCATTGGCACGCTTGCGGTGTTTATCACAAATCACCATTTCGGCATTAAAATAGCTCGCTATTTCACGCACACGGTTGGTACTTCCTACGTCGGGAGCGGCAAATGCTAGGTTTTGTAATTTAAGGTCGTTGATATAAGGGATAAAGATGGCTGAACTGTCTAGGTGGTCTACAGGCACATCAAAGAAGCCCTGAATTTGAGCCGCGTGTAAATCCATTGTGATAACACGGTTAGCACCCGCCGATTCTAATAAAGTAGCAATTAATTTAGATCCAATGGCTACCCTTGGCTTGTCTTTGCGGTCCTGACGGGCATAGCCGTAATACGGAATGACAGCGATAATTTTATACGCACTCGCTCTTTTAGCTGCATCAATCATGAGCAGCATTTCCATTAAATTATCGGTAGGGGCAAAGGTACTTTGTACTAAAAAAACATAATCGCCTCTAACGCTCTCTAAAAACACGGGCTGGATTTCGCCATCACTAAAACGCTGGATATTTACTTTGCCTATTGGGGCGCCAAAACGTTGTGCAATTTTTTGTGCAAGCTCCTGAGAACCAGTGCCTGAGAAGATTTTTACAGAAGGATTCATAGTCGTTTAGAATATGCCCACGAAGTTATCATTTAGCTGTTTAACTTTTAAACAGACTTATGCCTAATTTATTGACATTTGGGTTTTGACCGCATTTGGGCTTTGCGCAAACTATGCTTGCGCCGTTGGACCCCCAAAATTCATGGGGATTTCTATTTGCTCCAAGTCTTTGATGGTACCGTTGCCGGCTTCGTAACGCTCAATGTTTTCGGCAAGGGCCTTCATAAAACGCTTAGCATGTTGCGGAGTAAATATTACCCTAGACTTTACTTTACTTTTTGGCGTACCTGGCATCACATTTACAAAGTCTATTACAAACTCTGCGTTGCTGTGCGTAATAATGGCAAGGTTGGCGTAACTACCTTCTGCTACTTCTTCTGAAATTTCGATGTTTAACTGATTGCCGGGCTGTTGTTCCATGGTATAAATTTGAGCGTAATGTTGTGGGGTAAAATTGTGTAGCAAAAGTAACCGAAATTTTTTAAAAAAAAGCGGCCCCGAATTCTCGGGGCCGCTTTGGTATAATTAAGTCAGAAATAAATTATCTCCAACCTTTGTTAGATGTATTTACACCATCAAGTCTTGTTGGACCACCAAAAGTGTAAAACGGTAAGCTTTCAGCTAAAGTTTCTAAAGTTTTAGCTGGAACTGGCCAATGTAAAGGAGTACCTGCTTGTAACAAGTCACGCTTTCTCATTTCATAAAACTGTAAACCAGCACCAGTAACATATAATTCAATATGTCTTTCTGCGTGGATTGCAGCTCTAATAGCCGTTAAATCTGCAGCAACATCCGCTAAGCCACCACGTGTTTTACGTGTACCAGCATTGATAATTGCAGCAGCACCCGCTAAATCACCAGTGTATGCTCTAGCTTCTGCACGATATAAATCGTTTTCTGCTTTCATAAGTTCTGGTAATGGACCTTCACCTAAAGCGTAGATACCATCGTATCTGCTATGACGATAAATAGACCAGTGGTAGTAACCACGAACGGCTTGTAACCAGTTTGATGGTACAAATTCAAAGTCTGTAGTTAAACGTCTATCAGCATTTGCGTTGGTAGATCTTAAAGGAGTTGGGAATGTTGGATCATCTTTCCAGTGTGGAGCGATGTTTGGATCTAACTTGTTAACAACATACATGTCTGTTAAACCCCAACCTGGGTAAGTTAAATAGTCACCAGCTTCTGCATACCATCTGTTGTAACCATCGTTAACAACATTAAAGTCAGCAGTGATACCAGCATCAGCAGCAGTTTTAACAGCAGCCCAGTTAACAGCAGCAAGTTCTGTTGCGTTACGTGGCATGTTTGATAAAATACGTGCGATGTATGAGTTAGCCATTGCTCTTAAAGTAGTATTAGATACTGGCGCAGCAGTTCCCATCCAAGTGCTAGGGATAGAGAAAGAGCTTGCAGATAATGCAATTGCTTCGTTTAAGTATCCAACAGCTGCATCAGCAACTACTTTGTAAGATTTTGCATCAGATAATTTAGCACCAGGGATGGTTGTTTTTTCATCCACAATAAACGCTTTGTCAAAATTTAACGCAAGCACGCCATAAGCGATACCCATGCTAAAACGACTATACGCTTTAACTAAATTGTCATCAGCACCATTCACACCAATTTTAACACCACCATTCATTGCTTTAATAACATTTGATGCGGTATTAATTACCGAATACATTTTATCAAAAGCATACTTGGTAGTTGCTTGGTAAGGATAGTTAGGTGCGTTGTTCCACTCTCTACGAGGCTCCCAAGACATATCACGCATGGCTTGGTTACCCCAAGAGCATGTTACGTTATCGGAAGAGGTAGCCATAAACATGGTCATACCGCTAAAACTTTGCGTACCAGAATAGTAAGCGTTGAATAAACCACTGGCTACGTTGTAAACGTCATCGCCACTAGCGTATACTTTCTTAAAATCAGGTTGGTTGTCATTTTGTACATCAAGCGTTTTTTTACATGACGCAAAACTCAAAACCCCAATTGAAAGAAATAATAAAAATTTATTTTTCATGTTGTTTGGTTTTCTATTGTTTAGAAATCAAATGATAAAGAGAAAGCTACGTTTCTGTAGTTAGGGTAAGAACCAGTATCGTCAAATGGACTTCTGATTGAACCAACTTCAGGATCGTAACCACTGTACTTTGTAAAAGTTAATAAGTTACGTCCAATGATTCTAGCATTCATTG
>JBIKIS010000086.1:0-8704 GCA_044361485.1 Sediminibacterium sp. | reverse complement strand
ATTGTTACAAAAAGTTAACACTTCAAGTTCAGCCCCTGCAGCACCAGCCCCAGCTCCTAATCCGGCTACTACTGCAGATACTTCAAGAAGATAAATTAAACTTTTGATATTTAAAACCCTGTCTGTACATGCAGTCAGGGTTTTTTGTTTAAATTCAAACCATGAAAAAAATTGGGACGATCCTAATTGTTGTTTTACTGGTAGCAGGTACTGTTACAGCATGGAGTATTTTTTCATCGATCACTAATTTTTCTGGTGTACAAAAAAGTTTTACCGTAGATCAGTCCATTGTAAAAAAAGGAGCTGTTATTGGTTATTTAAGTAAAGAAGGACTCATTACAAATAGCATGGGGCTTCATTTACTTTCGTTGGTGTTACCCAATTGGGATTTAGTAAGACCTGGCAAGTACCAATTAAAAAAAGGACAAACTGCTTGGCAAATTGCAAGGATGCTAAAAAATGGACGCGTTGCAGAAGTGAAGCTGGTTATTAATAAACTAAGAACCAAAGAAGACTTTGCACAACTCATAGGCAATCAGTTTTCTACAGACTCTGCTACTGTGATGCAGTTTATTTCAAACAATGATTCGTTACAAGCATTTGGTGTAGACACTAGCACCTTTTACGCGATCATCATACAAGACACCTATCAATTTTATTGGGATACACCACTAAGGCAAATTTTAACCAAGTTAAAATCCTACCAAGAAAAATTTTGGGATGATATTGATCGTCGAAACAAATTACAATCCAAACACTTAACGGATATTGAAGCCTATACCCTAGCTTCAATTGTTGATGAAGAAACCAATGTGGCTTCAGATAAATACAAAATTGCGAGCGTATACATGAATAGGCTCGCAAAAGAAATGCCGCTGCAGGCATGCCCTACCATTAAATTTGCCATGAAGGATTTTACCATTACAAGGATTTATGAAAAGTATTTATCCAATCCTTCTCCGTATAATACTTACCGTAAAAAAGGATTACCTCCGGGCCCTATTTGCACACCACTACCTGCAACAATCGATATTATTTTAAACGCACCCAATACCAACTATTTATACTTTGTTGCTAAAAGTGATTTTAGTGGCATGCACCATTTTAGTCCAACGTACGAAGAGCATAATAGATATGCCATCGAGTATCAAAAAGCTTTGGATATTTATATGGCGAAAAAAAATAAGCAACCTTGATAAAATTACACCGCATCATATTAAGTTGGGGGCCTATCGATTACGTTGTTAAAAAAAGTAAGACGATGGTGATACCAGGCTTTAAAGGCATGCCGGTATATGATGTAGTTGTATTTTTTTTTAGACAAATCAATAAAGTAGGATTAAACGAAAGAGCTTCTGCCATTACGTTTAACTTGATTATGGCGCTACCTGCAGCCATGCTATTTTTATTTTCGTTGATACCCTATTTTCCGCCATCCTTTAAAGTGGAAGCACAGGTTTTAAAAATGTTTAAAGACATTACCCCTAATAGCCAAACCTATGCGTTTATCAAAAATTTAATCAACGATTTGCTACAAAAGCACGTGGGTATTTTTTCGTTTGGTTTTTTACTACTCATTTTTTACGCATCCAATGCCATGATGGGTATCATCAGAACTTTTGATAGATCCATACAGGAGCAAAAAGGATTTTTCATGCACAGGCGCTGGAGGGCCATTCGTTTAACGGCCATTTTAATTGTACTTATTATTGCTTCTTCATTAATATTAATTGGTCAAGAACAACTGGCTTCCTTGGTAAGAAGTTTGTTTCAGCTAAAAAGAAAAACAACACTACCCTATTGGAATGGTGTACGTTGGTCGATTATTATTGGACTATTATTTACTGGTATCTCACTCATTTACACCTACGCCCCCTCAGTAAAAAAAAGATGGGCCTTTGTATCGCCAGGATCATTACTAGCAACCACTTTAACGCTTTTAACCACACTCGTTTTTTCTTATTGGGTAGACATGTTTGCAAGTTCAAACTACAATAAAGTATATGGATCTATTGGAACCGTATTAATTATCATGCTCCTCATGTACATTAACTCTCTAATCCTATTAATTGGATTTGAATTAAATGTGAGCCTTACGTATTTGACCAAGCAAAAAAATCAGTCGGAAAAGAATTAGTTGCTTTAAATGAATCTGTACAATTAATCTTCTACGCACCAATCATTCAGTAAACTTTCTTGACGCTCTAATGACATCGTTTGTTTGTTGTAATGTCCAGCAGCCATTTTTTGACGATGTGCCTCATAAATTGAAACAGCGCATGCCACCGAAATATTGAGGCTCTTAATAAAACCAAGTTGCGGAATAATAAAATTACCATCGGCAAGGGCAATGGTTTCTTCGCTTACGCCATCATGCTCATTACCAAAAACGAGGGCTACCGAATCCGTAAAATCAATGTCATATAAACTTACAGCGTCGCTAGACAAATGTGTGGTATAAATTTTATTGTAATTTTTACGGAGCGCCGTAAAACATTCTTGGGCATTGGTAAATTGGTGAACCGTTAGCCATTTAGCCGCGCTACTGCTGCTTTTAACACCAAAATAATCATGCTTTGCAATTTTTGTGTTAAGGATATAAATATCCTGAATACCAACCGCATCACAGGTACGCATAACTGCCGATATATTGTGTGGATCATTTACATTTTCCATCACCACCGTTAAATTGGTTTGTCTATTTTTAATCACCGATAACATACGGTTATAGCGCTCAGGAGTCATGAGTAGTAATTTATAGAAGCGTAATACCTAAACCAGGTTTGTTCGTTAATGATACAACGCCGTTGTCAAATGTGATGCCCGTGGCAATATCTTCCGATAACAATAACGGCCCATCCATATCTACATGATCGAGTTGTGGTAAAAAATGTGCAATGGCCGCAGAACCAATGCTAGATTCATTCATAGAGCCCATCATCACTTTTAAACCAAGGCCGCGGGCGGTTTCAATCATGCGTAGTGCCGGTGTAGGCCCACTACATTTGGTAAGCTTGATATTAATACCATGAAAGTGGCCTGCACATTTTTGAACATCGGATTCCATCACACAACTTTCATCGGCATATAATGGTAGTTCCGATTTTTCATATAATATTTTCATGCCCTCCCAATTGTCTTTTGCAAGTGGTTGTTCAATAAACTCAACACCCATTTTTGCAAGTATTGGGATTTTTAAAAGCGCTTCTTCGGTGGTCCAACCCGCATTGGCATCCACCCTAAAAACATCAGTAGTAGCTGCTGTTAGCGCTTCCATGATTTCAATATCCTCAGGCGTGCCTAATTTGATTTTATACACGGGCCATGGTTTGGCCTTCATTTTTTCTAGCATTTTTGGTATGGTGTCAATACCAATGGTATAATCTGTTACAGGTGTATTTTGCCAAGTTGTATTCCATAATGCATAAAGTGGCTGCCCCTTCATTTTGCCATATAAATCCCAGCAGGCCATATCAAGTGCCGATACTAAAAAGGGATTTTTTGGAAACAAGTGATGTAAATAATGCCAATAACGAGCAGGATCTGTGAGTGCAAATTTTTCAACCATTGCGCGCTTAGACTCAAGGTCTTCGATCATTTTTTCGACAGTGATATCGTAATAAACAATGGCAGGGGCTTCCCCAAAACCAGTAAAATTCCCTAGTGATAATGAAACTACAAGAGATGGTTGATGGGTTTTTGTACGACCATTTGAAATCGTAAATGGATACTCGAACGGTAACGAGATAGATTTATAATTGAGTTGCAATGCTTATTATTTAGGTAGAACAAATATAAAGCAGAAAGCAGTATGAAAGGCCCTCTTATGCCCTACCACTAGATGCAATACAAGCCTGTAATTCATTATTGAAACTGTCTTGCTCCAATAAATTTTCGAGGGTCATATGCATACGGTACTGCCAGTAATGGTTTGGGTTGGCAGGTACATTAATACGCTCGTCATGTGGGTTTTGTCTGCGCAAATTGGCATCGATACCTAGTAAATCTTGTAATTGGAAAGTGGTCCACATAGCAGGTGCATGCAAATGCTGCATGATAATTGCCTTATTAATGTGTGCTTCACAAAACTGCGGAGTCTTGCCGGACTCACCTAAAATAAGATTGTAAAAAGACTTCGTTTGATGTGCATTTTCTTCCCACCAACCTCTAATGGTACTCATATCATGTGTTGATGGCGTTACCACACTTAAATACGGCGCGTCTTTTGGATGGAAAAAGGGCGTGTGCGGGTTTTTAGGCATCCTTTGTATTTCGAGGCTCAATAACCCCAATTGATGCATCACATCGGGCACACAAGAAGGCACGAGACCAAGGTCTTCGCCACAAACAAGCATATTGGTTACACGCTTTAGTGCAGGAAGTTTATTAAGGGCTTCTTTTTTCCAAAAATCGTCTTGTCTTCTAAAAAAATAATCGACGTATAGTTCTTTTAGTTGGTGCTGAACAGATCCATCCAGTCCCTTAAAGGCAGCCGTATTTTCGATACCAAACCGAACATGAAAAAAATGTCCACCTGCGTATGCTTTTTCTTTGGCTTCTATAAAAATGACATTGCTAATAAGGTTAAATAAACCCTGCTTTATTTTTTGATGATAATCAGAAACAGGTAGATCCGCAAAATGTTTTTCAACCAAACGCTGGGTTGCAAAATTTGATTTTAACGTATACTTTCCAAAACCATCATAGATTAAAAACTCAGCTTTTACCACCTCATTATCGTAACCAAAATAATCCCACAACACTTTATCTGTAATGACAGGCTTAGCATACTCATGTGGACTGATATGAATACCACGCTCCTTTAATTCATTTTCATGAACCGGAATAGCAGGAACAAAATGCCCTAATATTCCTTCAACCGCGTCCATTGGAATACTCCAAATTCTAAAGAAACCTAAAATATGATCAATTCTAAAAGCATCAAAATACAAACTCATTTGCTCGAAGCGCTGCTTCCACCACGCAAAACCATTGGTGGTCATCTCTTCCCAATTGTACGTTGGGAAACCCCAGTTTTGCCCAGCTACAGCAAAATCATCGGGAGGAGCACCGGCTTGCATACCCATGTGAAATAAATTAGGATGTTGCCATGCATCAACCCCATATCTGTAAACACCAATGGCAATATCACCTTTTACAATCACGCCGTTTTCATGCGCATATACAGTAGCTTCTCTTAGTTGCACATCAAGGATGTACTGTATAAAATAATATTTTTCAATAACTGCTTTTACAGCAGCATCTGATTTGGTCAAATTTTTAAATGCTTTTTCCGAATAAGATGTATGTGCAGGCCACTGATTAAAATCGATGGTACCATACGCATCTCTGCAATAACAAAACGCAGCATAGGATTCTAACCAGTGCTGGTGTTGTGCAAAAAAATCTTTAAATCCTTTGCTAGCAAGTGTTGTAGCACCAATTAATGCATATACCTCATCTAAAATTTGGTACTTTATTTTTGCTACTTCTTCATAATCAACAACGCTAAGTGCATTTAGTTTTTGCTTTGCTTCTAAAAGTTTTGCAATTAAATTTTTATTTGAAGCAGGAATTAAAGTATCTAAGTTTATATATATTGGATGAAGCGCAAATGCAGAAATAGCTGCATACGGATAAGAGTCTTTCCAAGAATGTGTTGCAGTCGTATCATTGATGGGCAGTAATTGTATTTTTTTAAGACCTACTTTTTTAGCCCAATCCACTAGTAATTTAATATCGGCAAACTCTCCAACACCTAAACCATTTGTAGAGCGCAAACTAAATACCGGAATTGCTACCCCTGCTCCTTTCCATGTATCGTTGGGCAAATAGGTAAATCCATCATTTATGATGGTTAGCTTGTCTTTACCTGCTGCGTCTACAAGCATTCGGTTGCTTCCATTTTCAAAAACAACAAATGTCTTTTTTACAACATCATATACCCCATACTTATATGAAATTGGAAAGGTAGCTTTTGATAAATCAAGTGATACTGAAAAATAGTCTTCCCCTTCTTTTCGTGAAAGTAAAATTGGATCTTTAGCATCCCAAGCACGCAAATGTTTGGTATCACCTAATACACAAATTGTTTGAGTTGGGGTTAATAAAGGGCTCTTAACTTTTAACAGATGGGTAGTTATTTTTGGTGCTACGGCATCCGTGGTAGCATAACTATTTTTTAAAAGCACATTTTTAAACGGTTCTGTATAAAATGCATTTTCGTAATAGCCAGCAGCATTCCAACTATCATTCAACAAAACCTGTTTAGCTTTTATTTTGGAAGGGTTAAAACTTTTATCGTTTCCACCCCAATCATAACTAATGGTTCCGTCTGCGTTTTTAATAAAGTATTGATAGCTAATGGTTTCATCAACAATATCTTTGGCACCAAACGGAAGTGTTAAGTTCCAATAATGTTCATTGATATATATTAGTGGGATTGCTTTTTCAGTATCGTTACTACCTAGTAATGGATGGTTACCTAACAGGTAAATATTTTGACCAAATTGGGTCGTAAATCTAAGCTGGAACACCAACGAAAATCCGGTAGCCTTCTTAGCTACATCAGTAGACACTGAAATTTCATCTACCGCTTGAGCAGTAAGGGTATCCAAATTCTTTTCCTTGGCCAACACAATCGTTTTAATGCTCGCTAAATTAATAAACAATGTGTAATTATCACACAATAGTGCCAAAAATTTAACCGATTATCATGTCGGCTCCTTTTTCAGCAATCATGATGGCAGCGGCGTTGGTATTTCCAGAAACAATGGTAGGCATAATGGAGGCATCTATCACCCTTAAATTAGCCACACCATGTACTTTAAGCTCATGATTTACAACAGATTGAGCATCATTACCCATTTTGCAAGTACCTACCGGGTGGTACAGGGTTTCAAGCGATTTATTGATATGCTCATTAATAATTTGATCAGAAACAGGCGCTTTTGGAAGCAGCATTTCACCCTCTTTGTACGCTTCAAAAGCTGGCGAATGGAGCACTTCAATGGCCTTTTTTAGGCCTTTAACAAGCATTGCACGGTCATCCAAATCTGACAATGGACTCAGCTGGATACTTGGCGGTTCCGATGGATTTGAAGACTTTAACTTAACCTGACCCCTACTTTTTGGGTGGAGCACAATAGACATTATGGAAAATCCACTGTAGGTAGGATACGTATTAACATTATAAATATCTGTACTGTAATCAGGTTTGATGGTAAGTGGCACAAAATGAAACTGAATATTAGGCTGTCCTTTTCCCAAACTTCCATCTTCTTCAATTTTTAAAAAAGCATTGGCTTCGAGCGGACTATTGGATAATGGTCCTGTTTTAAAAAGCAAATGTTGCAGCCCAGCCATTATCATTTTAGTAGGTTTTAAAAGATCATTTCCTGTTGGAACGCTAGCAAGTGTACTTGCACCACTCCAAACATGATCTTGTAAATTTTTTCCTACACCAGGTAAATGCTTAACAGCAATAATGCCATGTTTAGATAACTCATTGGCATCGCCAATACCAGAAAGCATTAATATTTGAGGAGATTGAATTGTACCAGCAGAAACAATAACTTCTTTATTGCAATTGTAAATTTCGGTTTGACCATTTTTATTTTTCACCTCTACCCCTACCGCAGCACCAGACTCTAACAAAATTCTTTTGACATAGGTGTGCGTTAACACCATTAAATTTTTTCTTTTAAGAATTGGCTTTAAAAAAGCGGCAGCTGTACTATGGCGTTGGTTATTTTTTATAGTAAACTGTAAAAGGCAAGCCCCTAATTGCTCAGCGCCATTATAGGCTGGATTGCGTTGTATCCCCTGCTCTGCGCAGGCTTCAACAAAAGCTGTTGCAACATTAGATGGCGAAGCGGCATGTGAAACATACATGGGTCCATCCTTACCATGAAACTCGCCATCAAAATTTTGGTTGTTCTCCGACTTTTTAAAATAAGGAAGCACCGATGCATAATCCCAACCCTCATTACCAAGTGCAGCCCAATCATCATAATCTTTTTTATTTCCTCTAACATAGGCCATGGCGTTGGTGGCACTACAACCCCCAAGCACTTTTCCGCGCGGTATAAATAATTTTCTATTGTCAATTGCTTCGGAAGGTTCTGTCCAAAATGCCCAATCAACTTCTGTATGATTTAATTTTGAATAAGCCCCTGGTATATTAATTTCCATTTTAGAATCAGGGCCGCCCGCTTCTATTAAAAGTACTTTTGTACCCGGGTTTTCTGACAAACGATTTGCCAAAACACAGCCAGCCGAGCCTGCTCCAATAATTATATAATCATATAGCATACTTAAATATAATAAAAAAGACAAAAGAACGTATTTTTAGGCCCAACTATGACGGAGAAAAAAGCACACCCCCTTGTTATTTACACAGACGGTTCATCTAGAGGTAACCCAGGCCCTGGAGGTTATGGCGCCATTTTAATTTGGGGCGAAAAAGTAAAGGAACTCTGGGGCGGATACAAGTACACCACCAACAACCGCATGGAACTCATGGGTGTGATTCAAGCACTTATGGCGGTTACCAAAAAAAATATTCCCATTACTATTTATACCGATAGCCAGTACATTGTAAATAGTGTCGAAAAAAAATGGCTCGACAATTGGATCAAAACCAATTTTAAAGGCGGCAAAAAAAACAAAGACCTCTGGCTAACTTATGCAGCGCTCGCCAAAG
>JBIKIS010000202.1:0-2788 GCA_044361485.1 Sediminibacterium sp. | reverse complement strand
ATCAATTTTAACATCCACAAAAAGCTGGGTGTTCATCAATAACTGCTTGGCCTGAATCATGGCAGCACCTAACTGTTCAGAAGAGAGAGAATCACCCTTTGCAAATGAAAGTTCTCTTTCAATGATATATTTTTTTGTTTTTGTGTTGCCTGTAATTTCTACGACTTCGACAGGCATTTTTTGTTGCGCCAAAGCAGTCAATGAAAAATTAAAAAGAAGCAGAAAAAAAAGTAGGCGCATAGGTAAAGCGTTTACACCTACATATTGAGGTATGAAAGTAGATGGTTATAATTTTCTTTCAACTCGTTCTGATAGTTTTCTTCGCCGAAATAATATTTTACGCTGTAATCGTAACGCTGGAAAGTAGCAACGATGGTAGATACTTCGATGCGGTTGATTTGTATTGTCACAAGTAGCATACCTGTTTGCAAATCCGTTGCTGTATTTAATTGCGTAACATATGCATCGTTGGTTTCTACTAAGCGTACAATTTCTCCAAAAGAATATTGGCGTAGTTCCATCTCTAAAACAATAACAGCACCCCTGGTATCAGCCCCTACATAGCTGGTAAGCGCCGTTAACATGTGCTTAGCTGTAATAACACCGAGTAAATCTGCAGCCGTTGAAACAACGGGAAGCAAACTCAATTCATGCAAGGCTAATAATTTGGCGCCGGCTAAAAAGTGCGCATCGGCATGGACAGAAGTAGTAATAAATTCGTCTTGCAAAGAAGCTATAACGGCAGTTTCATCTATATCCAACAAAGTATTTTTGTCTACGATACCCACTAGCTTTTCATCCGTAACAACACATAAATGTTGTACATCATAATCATCCATTAATTGGAGCGCAAAAGATGCTTTGTCCAATAAATGAACAGTTGGAAAACTGGTATTAATGAGTTGTGCTGCTAGCATGGCTAAGCTGATTCAAAAATGCTTCTAAAATTTGGTTGAACTCGGCGGGCACTTCCATCATGGGAGCGTGTCCACATTTGTCTACAAAATGAAGGGTACTATTTGGTATGAGCTTATGAAATTCTTCACCAACATATGGCGGTGTAACAATATCGTTGTTGCCCCATATTAAAAGTGTAGGCTGTTGTATTTGATTTAACTCGGGACCTAAATTACTTCTGATAGCACTTTTTGCGAGCGCTAGTATTTTAATCACTTTTAACCTGTTTCTAGTGATTTCAAATACCTCATCTACGAGTTCTTTGGTAGCCACAGCCGGATCGTAAAAAGTTTCTTCGGTTTTATTTTTGATATAATCGTAGTCACCTCTTTTTGGATAACTATCACCCATGGCTTTTTCAAATAAGCCACTACTACCAGTTAAAGTAAGTGACTTGATTTTTTGTGGATGCTTGAGTACGTGCACAAGTGCAACATGTCCGCCAAGCGAATTGCCCAATAAATGTATACCGGTATATCCCCTTGCTTCAATAAATTTTTGTACCACATTTTCAAGCCCATTTACCGTGGTATGAAAAATATCTAAATCAAAAAGTGGTAAAATAGGAACGATTACTTTATTGCGGTGTCTGAAATGCTCAATTAAATGTTCGAAGTTACTGAGCGCACCAAAAAGACCATGCAATAAAAGCAAGGGCTCTCCAGTACCTTCTTCGATGTAACTAATTTTATCTTGAACTTTAATTTCGTAATTCATGTGCACTTGTATAGAACAGGGCTAAAATAATGATTTTAGTATGAATCACGGCATTAAATGACCATGAATTACAACTTACTTATTTTACTTGTTTACCTAAGGTTTCAAAATGATCGCCTAAACTAGTAAACATGTCCTTAAATATTGGTATCACCTGCCCAATGGTATCTAACACTTTAGGTCCCCAAGGTGCAACGTAGCCGTATGTTTTAGAGGCAGCTATTAAAGATTCAGAAATTAAATGAAGCTTAACACCATAAAAAAGTACCACACTCCAAATGGTCATATAAATAGCACCAAAAAGTAAGATACCCGCTAATTTGTTGGCCCAACCAAGCAGTACGAGTTCGGCGGCCTTTTGTAGCATACCCGCCACCAAACGCACAATGAGTGTAACAGCTATCATGATGGCTAAAAAAGAAGCAAAAGGAAGCCAGCTTGCCGTAATACCTGTATCATGGCCAATTTTAGAGGCAACTACTGCCGATAACTTAGTAGCAGCAGCCAATCCAATTAGAAGTGCTGCAAATGAAAATAAAGCAATGATAAAGCCTTTTGTGTAACCTTTAAACAGTGCTCCAATCAAAATAATTCCACAAATAATATCTAAAACCACGTTTTCTAATTTAGCGTGACGTGAATATAGTAAAACTAAGCTAGTGCCGCTTTAACTGCAGCTGCAACAACTTTGCCATCTGCCTGACCCGCTAATTGCTTAGAAGCTACGCCCATTACTTTTCCTAAATCCTGTGGTCCTGTTGCACCAACAGTTGCAATGATTTGCGCTACAATTTCTTTGATCGCTGCTTCATCGAGTTGGGCAGGTAAAAACTTTTCGATCACTGCAATTTCCTCTGTTTCTTTTTGTGCTAAATCGGCTCTATTTTGTTCTTGAAAAATGGTAAGCGAATCTTTTCTAGATTTTACTAATTTTTGTAAAAGCTTGAGTTCGGCTTCTGCAGTAATGGAACCACCTGCACCTGGATCTGTTTTCGCTTTAATGATTTCTGCTTTAATGGCACGTAATCCTCTTAATAACGCTTCATCTTTTGATTTCATAGCGTCTTTCATTTGCGCCATTACTTGTTCTTCTAAAGTTGCCATAATATGGTAA
>JBIKIS010000201.1:0-2797 GCA_044361485.1 Sediminibacterium sp. | reverse complement strand
GGTGAAAAGTTAGTACTCGAAGTGCAACAGCACCTTGGTGAAGACAGCGTACGTACCATTGCGATGGACGGAACCGATGGTCTTGTAAGAGGTATGGAAGTAGTAGATACAGGAAAAGCAATTGCAATGCCAGTGGGTGAAGGTATCAACGGTCGTTTATTTAACGTTACCGGAGATGCTATCGATGGTCTTCCACAATTAAGTAAAGTGGGTGGACGTCCTATTCACAACAAGCCGCCATTATTTGAAAACCTAAGTACTGCAACAGAAGTGTTGTTTACAGGTATCAAAGTAATTGACCTTATTGAGCCATATGCAAAAGGTGGTAAAATTGGTTTGTTTGGTGGTGCGGGTGTAGGTAAAACAGTACTTATTCAAGAGTTAATTAATAACATCGCAAAAGGACACGGTGGTTTATCAGTGTTTGCGGGTGTGGGTGAAAGAACACGTGAAGGAAATGACTTATTACGTGAAATGATTGAAGCAGGTATCATGAAATATGGTGACGCTTTCAAACATAGCATGGAAGAAGGTGGATGGGATTTATCTAAAGTAGATTTAAATGAATTAAAAGATTCAAAAGCTACTTTCGTATTTGGTCAAATGAACGAACCTCCAGGAGCACGTGCGCGTGTGGCCCTTTCAGGTTTAACAGTTGCAGAATATTTCCGTGATGGAGATGGTACAGGAAAAGGTAAGGATATCTTATTTTTCGTAGATAACATTTTCCGTTTCACACAAGCAGGTTCTGAGGTATCGGCACTATTAGGTCGTATGCCATCAGCGGTAGGTTACCAACCAACCCTTGCCACAGAAATGGGTTTAATGCAAGAGCGTATTACTTCAACTAAAAATGGTTCTATTACTTCGGTACAAGCGGTTTACGTACCTGCCGATGACTTAACGGATCCAGCGCCAGCAACAACGTTTGCGCACTTAGATGCTACTACGGTATTGTCTCGTAAGATTGCCGATTTGGGTATTTATCCTGCGGTAGATCCTCTAGATTCTACATCACGTATCTTAACACCAGCAGTAGTTGGTGATGCACACTACGATTGTGCCAACCGCGTTAAATTAATTTTACAACGTTACAAAGAGTTACAAGATATCATTGCGATTTTAGGTATGGATGAATTATCTGAAGAAGATAAAATGACCGTACAACGTGCACGTAAAGTACAACGTTTCTTATCGCAGCCTTTCCACGTTGCAGAACAATTTACAGGTTTAAAAGGTGTATTTGTAAGCATCGAAGATACCATCCGCGCATTCAACGCCATCATGGACGGTGAAGTAGATGAGTATCCAGAAGCAGCCTTTAACTTAGTAGGTACTTTAGAAGATGCCGTTGAAAAAGGTAAAAAATTAATGGCAGCTGCAAACGCGTAAGCATCTTTAAAAAAAGGATATGCAATTAGAAATATTAACACCCGAGAAAAAATTATACAGCGGCGAAGTGTATGGTGTTCAATTACCTGGCGTTTCAGGATTGTTTGAAATACTAGACAAACACGCACCACTTGTAAGTGCACTCGGAACAGGAAATGTTAAAGTATTAAAAGATAAATCAGCTACCGAAAATTATACCATCAAAAGTGGTTTTGTAGAAGTGGCCAATAACAAAGTAACCGTACTTGTTGAAGGTGCTTCGGCGGTTTAAAATGGTTTTTGTTTAACATAAATGAATGGTAAAGCACTCCACAACTGGGGTGCTTTATTTTTTTTGCCCCTATATTTGTATTCTCATGAAACGCAGTTTCCGAATCATCATTGTTTTAATTGGGCTTTCTATCGGAGGTCTCTTTTTGTTGCAAGCATCTTGGCTAAGCAACTTATTAGAGATTACCGAAGTACAGCTCGTAAACAAAGTAAATGAAGCCGGCATCAGCGTAGTCAATGATATTAAAGCCAGGGTATACAATGGCCAGCCGGTTACACTTCCAAAAAAGGGAGGTCTTGGTTTTAGTCCCGATTTGCATTTACATTTTATTAAGCCAGTAAGTGTAGATGATTATTTTACAAAAGCGCAAATCAGCGATAAAATTGCTGCAGCATTTAAAGCAGCGGATCTTCAAAAATTAAATTTTGAATTTGCTATTACCAGCACGCGAGACGAGTATGAAATGCTGTCTTCTAATTTTAGAACCGAATACTGGGATACTGTAAATAACAAAATTGCCTACATCGCTATCATCCCAGAATCAGGTTCCGATTTCGAAGGCTTTAGTGCTTTTGAAAAATTAATTATTGTAATCCCTGATTACCGCAGTCAGGTATGGGCTTCTTTAAAATGGGTTATATTAGGCTCTATCACATTTATGATTGTGATTTTAGCAGCGTTTTTTGTTACGATACGTTCTCTTTTAATTCAGAAAAAACTCTCTGAAATTAAAAGTGATTTTATCAACAACATGACCCACGAATTTAAAACACCTATTGCCACAATTTCACTTGCGGTAGACGCGCTTAAAAATGAAAAGGTACAAGCCAACCCTGAAAAGATGGCCTACTTTAGTGGTATTATAAAGGATGAAAACATTCGTATGAATAAGCATGTAGAAACCATACTACAAGCGGCTCATATGGATAAAGAAGAGCTTGAATTAAACTTAGCGCCACTTCATTTACACGAGATTATTAAGGGGGCGATGGATAACCATCAGTTACAACTTAAAGATAAAAGTGGTGAAGTGATATTGCATTTAGATGCAACCACCGATGTAATTGAAGCGGATGAAATTCATTTTTCAAATTTGATTTCTAATTTAATTGACAACGCCATTAAATACGCAGC
>JBIKIS010000085.1:0-8823 GCA_044361485.1 Sediminibacterium sp. | reverse complement strand
GTTTGCAGTTAATCCTCCAGAAGTATTAACACTTGTTGTACTAGTATTACCAAGTTGAATGGTATTACTTGCAGAAACAGTTGCGCCTGACCCTATTGCAGTTGCATTTGAGATACCCCCGCTACTATTTGCATTATAGCCTAAAAAAGTATTATCAGATCCAGTATTATTATATCCAGATGTATGACCAATAGCTGTATTATTATTTCCTGTATTGTTGGTCCATAATGAGTTATGCCCCAAGCCTACGTTATTGCTACCACGTGTGTTATACATTGCAGAATAACCCATTCCTAAGTTTTCAGAACCTGCTGCCAAGTAGTTTAATGTATATTGTCCAACTCCCACATTGTTACTACCAGTCGTTAAACTAGCTAGCACATTACCTTGCCCTAGAATCACATTAGATCCAACAGAATTAACAATTGTTGAATTAAATGAACTTGCTTTAACATTTCCATTTACATCTAACTTTGATGTTGGTGCCGTACTCATTCCAATACCAACATTTCCGCCAACAGGATTTAAATTAATATCATAACCAGCACCTAGATTTAATAAATCTGAAGATTGCAGCCAAGCAATTCGAGAACCTATTCCAAAATCTAATACATCGTTATTATTAGATGCTAGCCTTAACCCAACACTATTTTGAGCTGTTCCTGAAGTAGCTGGCATTGACCTGCCATTCGTGCCTATTTTAACTGTTGCACCACCAGCTCCAGAAGTAGAATTAGCATCTGCAGTTTTAAAATAAACACCCGTGCCTTCATCAATAATTGAACTATTAGCAAGTGTACTTGTTGCAGAAAATTTTGATAGATAGTTTAATGTCCCAGACCCACCAACACCAGTTGAAGGCGTAGTCCATGTTGGCGCCCCCGTACCAGCAGAAGTTAACACTTGACCGCTGGTTCCAGCAGCGGTAAAACCAGTAGTGCCACTCCCAGATTGATACAATACAGCCCCAGCAGTCCCTCCTACAATGTTTGTAGCATTTACTGTTTGCGATGAACCATAACCATTTCCAATATTCCAATAAAATGCATTGCCATCATAATAAAAAGACAAGATATCTTTTGCATTATTTGTACTTGACAAGGTAACGCCACTTGAAGAACCCAATACTCTGTTGGTTGTTGCTGATGGTAATGTTAAAGTATAGGTACTTCCAGAAGCAGGCTGCGTGATGATTAATGTTCCACTAGAACCTACTGGAGGAAGAGCAGAAAATGCCAACGTACTATTTGCATTTAAAGTTACACTAGCATTTAATCCTGACATTGGATTCCAAGAAATATTACTACCTGCTGTTAATGCCTGAGGTGTTGAAGAATATATAGGTGCATTAAATGCACCTGATGTTTTAACAGATGTGATTGACGTATTTCCAAGCGTTACTGTATTACTTCCATTACCAATAGCATTGTAACCAATAACAATTTCATTGTTTGCATTATTAGCAAGTGGTTTTGCAGAAGCTCCAATCAAAACTGAATTATCAATTGCTGTATTAAACGTAGAATTATCTGATATATATCTACCTGCAAATGCTCCTAATACAGCATTGTTATGTCCTGCTAAATTTCTATCAATTGCAGCAACACCAATGGCAGTATTTGACTGACCCGTGGTATTTTGCTCTTGTGATTGAACCCCAACAGATGTATTATATCTACCAGATGTGTTTGAAACAAGTGCATTTTCTCCAACAGCAGTATTAACATCTCCAGTGGTGTTACTATACATTGCAGCATGACCAATAGCAGTATTGTTCCCACCAGTTGTGGCACTTCTGAGCGTTTCATAACCTATTCCAACATTGTAATTTGCACTAGTATTATTTTGAAGTGCAAAAGTTCCTACAGCAGTGTTTGAACTACCCGACACACCTGCTGCTAATGAACTGTAACCAATTGCAACGTTATTGTATGCACCACTACCATTTGATAAAGCTGCGCTACCGACAGCTGTGTTGCGGCTTCCATTTGCAGCACCTCCTTGTCTAATTGCATTTGTTCCTACTGCAGTGTTGTCGTTACCTTCATTGCCAGAATTAGATAGGCTTGCTAATGAAAAGAATCCTAAAGCCGTATTATTATTTCCCGGAGAACCATAAGCATATGTGGCAACACCCAACATTGTATTTTGAGAACCCGAACTAGGTGCACCAACATTTAATTGATTTACATTTATGTTGTTAGTAAAACTTTTACTGCCAGCAAATGTTTGATTACCTGTTGTAACAACACCACCATTTGTACCGTCTGCGGGAGCAAGATTTAAAATCCCTCCAGTAATACTTGCACCATTTACATTACTCGTATTACTAATAGTTCCAACACTAATAGTTGTTGGCGTTGTCCATGAAAGCGTTCCGCCTGCTACAGTTGTTAAAACCTGACCTGTCAAACCAGCGGTAGTTAAACCGGTACCTCCGTTTGCAACTTGTACAGTTCCAGACAAGGTTGATGCTGCAGCTGCAATAGTTATATCTGCACTTCCATCAAATGCAACACCATTGATATTTTTAGGTGCAGCTAACTTAGTAGCTGTGGCAGCATTACCTGTTGTATTCTGATTGAGTGTTGGAAAATCTGTTAGAGCAGCTGCACTTCCCGTAGGTGCTAAATAATCCGTTCCAGCTATTGCTGCTGACATTGCACTTGTTCCATTACCTTTTACCAAACCTGTAATTGTCGAGGTACCAGTACCTCCGTTTGCAACTTGTACAGTTCCAGACAATGTTGATGCTGCAGCTGCAATAGTTATATCTGCACTTCCATCAAATGCAACACCATTGATATTTTTAGGTGCAGCTAACTTAGTAGCTGTTGATGCATTGCCTAAAAAGTTAGGCGCTGTGACATTACTATTGAATGTTTTAGCGCCGGCAAATGTTTGAGCTGCAGTAGTCATAACTCCACCATTGGTTGCATCTGCAGGTGTTAAAATTAATTCTGTGGTTCCACTTATAACAGCACCTTTTGCATTTGAAGTGGCTGCAATACTTCCAATAGAACTTAACCCTGCATTAGCTGCTACAATGGATGCTTTTACAAATTCAGTAGTTGCAATTTTTGTTGAATTGTCATTTGTAGCAGGTGTTGGCGCAGAAGGAACGCCTATAAATGTTGGAGAAGCGATTGGCGCTTTTAAAAGCAAATCGGCAGTATTTGCTGTAATACTTAAAGTATTTGAATTAACCCTTGAAGGTAAAGTAGCAATTGTGCTTGAACTGACCCCACCTATACTATTTACTGTGGTCGTAAAGCTTCCATTTCCAGATCCAGTTACATCACCCGTTAATGATGTAACTGCATTTGCTGCCATTACATCTGTTCCAATAACTAAACCTAAATTTGTTCTTGCCCCTAAAGAGGTATTTGCACCTGTTCCCCCTTTTGCAATTGGTACAATTCCTGATAATGTTGTTGCAGATGAGGTTATGGTTATATCTGAACTACCATCAAATGCAACGCCATTAATGTTTTTTGGAGCAGCTAACTTAGTAGCACTAGCTGCATTACCTGTAGTGTTCTGATTCCAAATTGGAACTGTTCCAGTCAAGTCCGAATATGAACCTCCAAATAATATTGGCTTATTTAAAATTTTAGCTGGGCCAACTGTTGCACTCCAATCTGCATTTACTTGGCCAGCCAAAATATTTCCAGCTATTAAGTCTACATATGTTTTAACTGATTTAACCGTAGGATATTTTACATCAGAAGCACCATCAGACGATAAGTCTAAACTTTTATTTGCAATATTTTCTTTTAGTGTAAGTGCTGTATTTACATCAGTCGTATTTGCTTTAAGCGCAAGTGATGTATTTACATCAGAAGTATTTGCTTTAAGCGTAAGCGATGTATTTACATCAGAAGTATTTGCTTTCAAATTAATCCTATTTGAAAGTGAAACCGTATCTCTATTAAACCTATTACTCAACATTGTATTAGTATCTACAATATTAAGTTTTGAATTAAGCGCAACTTGTGTTGCAGCACTTACAGGCTTGTCTAGGTCAGCGGTGTTATTTACTTTATCCAATCCAACTTTTGCTGGATTAATTCCCATAGCTACTTTAATATCAGTTACAGAGCCATCTGCTAATTTAGAAGTATTAACTGCTTTAGAAGCAATAGATGGAGAAGGATAATTACCTGTTAAATCACCTGAAGCATTGCCAGAGGGGGTTGAATAAAGTGCGTATGGCACACTTTGCAATTTGGTTATACCGGCAATAGTATAATTACTCTGACCTGCTGGGTCTATTTCAAGCTTAATATGTTTATTACCCGTAGCCCAATCAACGGCGCTGATGTTACCTAATACAAAGAAAGCATCTGGTCCTCCAATTACGATATTAAATAGTCCCACATAATTGGTTAACACGCGGCGTGTTTCTTGATACGCAACTTTTCCGGCAAGTGCACTATCGATTATTGATATCCGCACTGAAATTTCTTGATAACGGATAGGCTCTCCAGACGCATTTCTTGCAATACCCTGGTAATTTAATGTTTGCGGAATTTGTGCTTGAACAGCCTTCACCAAAATAACCGTAACTATAAATAGTACTAACTTTTTCATCCGTTAATTAATTTTTTGAAATTTAAAAACACCCGTTTTTTCAATCTTATATGAATTGGGTCTTACCAGTACCTTAAAGAAATAAAGACCAGATGCTAATTTTGAAATATTCCAATTTTGGGTAATTGGCTTTTCTGTTTTTATAAACTCCTTTGTTTGAATCAATTTGCCACTATTATCATACATGGAAACATAGAAATAGCCAATATCTCCGGATCTAAAATCAAGGTTGATGGTATTTTTAGCCGGAACAGGATATAATCTTACTTCATCAAGCCGAAGTGATTCTGTCCTCAAAATGGGTGTATGAAACCAATCTGAGGGCTGTAATACACCGCTCGTTACAAATGATTTTGATGTTAATAGCAAATTTTCATTGGTGTATCGTCCAAAAAAACTCTCAATAATGGTGCTTTCACCAATGCTCCAGTCTACGAAGAAATTTTTGGAAATTTTACTGCTACCACCCCCCAAATTGTATGTGCCAGGCGTTGCATTAGACCCAATAGTTTGAGCAAATGATTTTATGTAGACCAGTAAAAAAAATAAGGGTAAAATTATTCTCATAAGCACTTCTAGCTACAATGTGCTCATATATAATTTATTTAACAAGAAATAAAGGTAACTCTAGAAATTAACTGGTAAATTTTTATGTTAACTTGATAATCAGATATTTATAGAATCAATAAATTCTGAAGGTGTTCCTCCATGAAACTTTTTAAAGGGCTTATATAGATGATGGCGAGAATTAAAACCAGACTCTTTAGCGAGCGCATCAATAGAGTAATGTTTAAATTTGGGCGACTTTACAAGTTCTATAAAATAATCTACCCTAGATTTATTTACCAGATTACCAAAACTCATATTGTATTTAATTACAATTTGATCTTGTAGGTATTCATGTGATCCAATGGCATTTTGGCTACAAAAATGCTCTAAGGTCGCATGCTCTTGCAAATAGTACTGCTGTATAAAAAATGGCGTGTAAAAATTAGCGTCTGTTAAGACAAATGAATGGTTTCTTCTAAAATTATGAGACAAACTGAGCTTTAAACTTTGCGTATTAATAAACCGAGGTCTATAAAGTACAATGAGTAACATCAGCAAAGCCATAACAAATAACATTACACTTCCAAACTCGTAGGACAGTAATAAAGAGTTCATGATTCCAAAAACTGTGACACTCACAAATTCTAACAACATAAATGCCCTAGTCCAGTTTTTTATTTTTACATGATAAATATTAGAGTCATCTGATTTATTAAAGATCAAATAAATAAGCCTAAAATTGATGAAAGTGAAAATAGCTACTAAAATTATGCGTGGAATCAAATTTACTTTGAAACTAAATTTTTGCGTGAAAATCGCAACTGCATTTTGTTCATAGACATCACTAGAAAAATCTTGCCCTACCGAGTACGTGTATACTTTGTATAAAGAATAAAAAAGAACTAGTGAAGCTGCTCCTAACAATAAATAAATCCATTTCTTATTTTTAGCTACATACAAATGTGACAAAATCAAGGACATACTTGCCCAAACCAAAAATTTAAGTATGGGAAAACACAATAAAGCGTATAAGCTAATGTAATCGAGATACATTAGAAAACTAAAAATGCCAATAGATGATACGAGAATTAAAAAAAAGGTTTTTAAAAGAAGCGGCCTTTTTAATTGAATGAGTACATCAAAAAAAACAATGATGGATAATACAAATATCGCAAAATTAAAAAAAGAGTATAACGTATGACTCTCAACCATTTGAACCAATTTTAATGGGGGTTAAAAAAAGTCACAAATGCACTATTCGTAGTGCCCTGCAATATCTTTTACAAATTATCTATGCAATAACTTTATTGTTTTTAGCAAACAAACTATAAGCACCAAACAACACGGCGCCAAATATGAATGTAGCTAAAAGGCTATTGCTATAAAAAGGAACACCATCTACATAACACTGTATAAGTCCAGCAAATGTTTTAGGTCTATTCCATCCGCCGCCAAAAGCCCAAACGCTAAAATTAGATAATACAAAATAAGTGGTAGGGCCAGCTAAAAAAGCAAGTGCAACAGATGCCACTTTTTTAGTTTGAATTAAAAATCCAAAAGCTGCAAGTCCTGCAATTAAAATATAATTTAACCACTGTCCACTATAAAAACCTTGATAGTCGGTTAGGTGATTGATGTATAATACTTCAAAAAATAAATCCGAAATAAACATAGAGATAAGAGGCATTGCAAAAGCCCACTTTTTATTGTTCATACAAATGGCACCACTAAATAATGCAATAGCAATTTGAGGGGCAAAACCCATGGGTCTATTGGGCATTATTCTATAAAGAGCACTTGCTAAAATCGTGAGAACTAAAGGCGCAATAATTGATCTAGAAATTTTCATGTATTTATCGTTTCGAAACAAAAATAGGTACTTCGTTACATTCTGACTACCATCAATTTTCCTCATGTTGTGAATAAGCTACTAGAGATGGCACAAATGCTCTATAAATAAGGGTTTTACCAGACGCATGTATGTTTAACTTATTCCCAGGAAAAACAACAAAAGCCTCACCTGTTTTTATGCTCATTTGATTGTTAACCACACAACCGCCTTCAACCACTAAAAACATTTCCAAACTATTGGACTCATGTGAATAGCCATTGGAGCCATCAAGGGTAATGGAAGCAATGCCAAAGTCTTGAACTGGAGCAGGATAAACGCTTTCACCCATACAAGGCTTGGTGCCTTCAATAATTACGGGCTCAATATGTTCAAATTGTATGTTTTTGATAAGCTCTGGCACATCAATGTGCTTAGGTGTTAGGCCGCCCCTAAGTACATTATCACTATTAGCCATTAATTCCACATTTTGCCCCTCTAAATAGGCATGTGGCACGCCTGCACCCTGAAATATCCCCTGTCCGGGCATGATACAAACTATGTTAAATAAATAAATCGAAAACACACCTCTATCTATAGGTAGCATACCCGCTCCATTGTCATATAATTTAGCAACCCACCACTCGGGGCAGTTTTTGTCAATTTTTTCATCCTGCTTGTACCTTAGGGCTCTTTTTACAACCGGGGTCAGTAAACTATCTACCTGAGCCTGCTCCATTTCCATTAAAAATTGATACAAGCCCTGTAATCCCTCTGCCCTAAACAAGGGTGCTAATACCTGAAATTCTGCGGTATTTTCGAGGGTTTCTATAATTTTTGCTTCAGATTTAAATCCATGTAACAGCCAGAACTCACTCATAGCCAGCATGATCTCTGGTTTATGGTTTCTGTCTTTGTAATTTCGGTTGGGGGCATTTAAAGGGATGCCAGCCGCCTCTTCTTTTTCAAAAGCTACCTTAGCATATTCTTTGGTTGGATGCACCTGAATAGAGAGCATATCCTTTACATCAAGCACTTTAAAAAGGTAAGGAAGTCCACCAAACTGCTCATAAACGGGAACAGACAATGCTGCCTCAGGGTTAGATGCAATAATATCAGACAATAAAACGGCTTGTTGGTTCACCTCAACAGAGGCAGGTCCTCCTGCATGAACACCAAGCCAATACTCCGCAAATGGAGCATGATTGGGATTTTCGATATTAAGTAACCTTGGTAAAAATGAAGTGCCTCCCCAACTATAATGTTGCACCGAACCGGTTAATTTATGAACGCTATAATCAAATGACATATTCCCTTTTTTATAAAAACGTCAAATACCCTTTTTTGTTATATGAACAACAATAATATACAAACAGGAAAACTTGGGGAACAACTGGCTACCACCTACCTCCAAAACATCGGATATACCTTACTTGACCTAAACTGGAGGCATCATCACTGGGAATTAGACATTGTTGCGGCAATTGGCAATACCCTTCATTTTGTGGAAGTGAAAACAAGAACCAGCCTCCAATTTGGTCACCCCGAACAGCATATTTCAGTTAAAAAAATGAGGCATTTAAAAAATGCGGCTTGCCATTATCATTATCTACACCCAAACTACAAAAACATTCAGTTTGATGTGATCTCCATAATGATAGAACCAGGAAATGAACCCGTAATTTATTTTATTGAGGATGTTTACTTTTAAAACGCTACTAATAACGCTCCATCATTTTTTCAACCATTTTAAAGGTTGCCGGGCAGTAGGAAATATTTTGTTTGTGCACGTGCAAATATTCAACAAACTTTTTCTTTTTAAGGTGTGGGAACCCTGCACAATCGGCGGGCCT
>JBIKIS010000084.1:0-8897 GCA_044361485.1 Sediminibacterium sp. | reverse complement strand
TATAAAATTGCTTATTTATCTAAAGCGATTGTTGCTAGTAACGAAACAGTAACTGCTGCTTCTACAGCTGCTGCATCTTTTGTTGCGAACGCAAAGTCTAAAAAAGATTTCGAGCAAAATGCATTAAAAAACAACTTACAAATTTTAAATGGAGTAGACATTAAGAAAAACGACTTTACAATTACCGGTCTTGGTAAAAGTAGAGAAACGGTACGCTGGGTGTACGACAATAAAGTAGGCGCCATTTCTGAACCTACCGAAATTGGTGATGCTTATATTGTTGCGATGGTAACTTCTGTTAACGAAAAAGGTACCATGGGTGTAGCTGAAGCAAAACCACTTGTTGAAGGTTTTGTAAGAAATGAATTAAAAGCAAAGCAAATTATTGCATCTAAATTCAAGGGTTCTACACTTGAAGATTTTGTAAAAAGTTCAAGCTTCCCTGCACAAAGAGTTGATAGTTTAAGTTTTGCTTCTCCATTTGTTCCTGGCGTTGGCGCTGAACCAAAAGTGGTTGGAGCTGCATTTAATAAAGCACTCATTGGAAAATGTACAGGAGCTATTGAAGGTGCTGCTGGCGTATTTGCTGTTAAGCCTGAATCAATCAGTGCTGCAGCAACCATGCAAGATAATGAAGCAATAAAAGCAACACTTTTACAAGCCGTTCAATCAAATGTTTTTAGAGGATTTGAAGCGATCAAGAAGTCTGCAAAAATTACAGACAACCGCTCTACTTTCTATTAATAGAAAATAATATTTACTAAAAAGCCCCGGAACCTAATAAGTCCGGGGCTTTTTTTATTTGTAGTAATGATGGTCTTCAATTTCTTTTCTGACATTTTCAGGAACCAAATACCGAATCGTTTTTTGATCCTTAATACTATCTCTTATTTCTGTTGCCGAAATATTTAAAAGTGGCGCGTTTAAAATTGTAACGTTAGCATCAAGTGTGTCAACGGTTTCAAAGCCCGGACGCAGGTACACATAAAAAGAATATTTTTTTAAAAGGATATCTGCATTTTTCCAACGCTTAATATTTACAAAACCATCGCTACCCATCACGATTGAAAATTCATGCTGCGGATATTTTTCCTCTAAATAAATTAGCGTATCGATGGTGTAAGATGGGCGCGGTAATTTAAATTCAACATCGGAAGCCCTGAGTCTTGCCTCGTCGTTTTCTATGGCGAGGTTTACAAGGTGTAGCCTATCGTATTCATTTAATAAAGAGGCCGCCTGCTTAAATGGATTTTGCGGCGACACCACAAACCAAACCTGTTGCACATCCGTTCTATTCACCACATGACTCGCGATCATCAAGTGACCGTGGTGTACCGGGTTAAAAGATCCAAAATATAAACCTATTTTCATCTAATATATTGAATATCAATAAGTTATATAAATTATATTTCTGGAGTTACAATGATACTATCTGCTTCGCTCAAGCGTAAGCTTAAATGATAACCAGAAACTTCAATAGAAATTGGATCTCCGAGCGGGGCCACTTGAACCACTTTAACCGGCTCACCAGGTACGCAGCCCATTTCTAATAACTTAATGTATAGTTCATCTTTTTCAAAAGAGTGAATGATGCCGGCCTCTCCCACTTCTAGTTCAGATAGTTTTTTCATACTCTTTTGTTTTTGTTAGGATCCCGCAAAGGTACCGCCCTTGGTAAAGAAAATGTTACGAAATTTGGAGTTAAACTTAACTTGCACCCATGCAAAAAGTAAATTTTCAAAAGGCCGACTCTGCGCTTACCCTAACCAGTAAAACTGAATTAAAAGCGTTCATTGAAACCTTATTTAAAAAGGAGAAGACCCCACTTGCTACCATTAACTATATTTTTTGTTCCGACAAATATCTATTGTCTATTAATCAGCAGTTCTTAAACCACGACTACTACACGGATATCATTACGTTTGGCCTCCACGATAAGGGAACCCCCGTAGTGGCAGAGGTTTACATTAGTACCGACCGGGTTAAGGAGAACGCTGCCACCCATGGCGTTACTTATTCCAACGAAATGCTTCGCGTGCTTTTCCATGGTGCCCTTCATTTATGTGGCTACAAGGACAAGAGTAAAGCAGACATTCTTACCATGCGCGCCAAAGAAGATGTATACCTTAAGCGCTATACCAAAAAGTAGGTTCCACGTGGAACGTGCTCGCATGTTTGCTTGGTCATAATGTTGCGCTTGCTCCCGTTCCACGTGGAACGATCCGGGGCGAGTATCTGATTGGTTCGTGGTGTGTTCACTTCATGTTCCACGTGGAACGCGCAAACCAAGCGGGCACCTAAAGATGTTTCACGTGAAACACTCAAATTAACCTACTAGTACCTTGTTTTCTTTTTGATTGGATTATCTTTGCACCCATGTTTCCAGATTATGATGTTATTGTTGTAGGTGCCGGCCATGCTGGTTGTGAGGCTGCCGCTGCTGCCGCTAACCTAGGTAGTAAAGTGCTCCTAGTTACAATGAATATGCAAACCATTGCCCAAATGAGCTGTAACCCAGCCATTGGTGGTATTGCAAAGGGTCAGATTGTGCGCGAGATAGACGCCATGGGTGGATACACCGGACTGGTTACAGATGCTAGTACCATTCAGTTTCGAATGCTCAATAGGAGCAAGGGTCCTGCCATGTGGAGCCCACGTGCGCAAAATGACCGTATGCTTTTTGCGGCCAAGTGGAGAGAGATGCTAGAAGAAACCCCCAATGTAGATTTTTACCAAGACACCGTGCAGGGGTTAATCATAAAAGATAATAGAGCGGGTGGTGTAATAACAGGTCTGGGTCATGAGATTAGATCTAAAACAGTTGTGGTTACCTCGGGTACCTTTTTAAATGGCATCATTCATATTGGGGAAAAGCAGTTTGGTGGAGGTCGTGTAGCGGAAAAAGCCGCAACGGGTATCACCGAGCAATTGGTAGCGCTTGGAATGGAGAGTGATCGACTAAAAACAGGTACACCACCAAGGGTAGATGGAAGGAGCCTCGACTACTCAAAAATGGAGGAACAGGCTGGAGATGAAGAGGTTGTGGGTTTCTCATACAAAGACACGCCGCGCATAAAGCCCGCCGATCAGCGCAGTTGCCATATTACCTATACCAATCAAAAAGTACACGACCTTTTAAGAACAGGCTTTGATAGAAGCCCTATGTTTCAGGGTAGAATTGAAGGCGTTGGTCCTAGATATTGTCCAAGTATTGAAGATAAAATTAACCGCTTCGCGGAAAGAGATAGACACCAATTGTTTGTGGAGCCAGAAGGCTGGAACACCGTTGAAATATACGTAAACGGCTTTTCTACCTCACTACCAGAAGAAGTTCAGTACGAAGCTCTTCGTAGTGTACCGGGCTTTGAGAACTGTCGTTTTTTTAGACCCGGCTACGCCATTGAGTACGATTATTTTCAGCCTACACAATTAAAATATTCACTCGAAACCAAGCTTATTGAAAACCTGTTTTTTGCCGGACAAATAAACGGCACCACAGGCTACGAAGAAGCTGCTTGCCAAGGACTTATGGCAGGCATCAACGCACACCAAAAGTCGCGTGAATTGGACCCAGTCATTTTAAAAAGAAGTGAAGCGTATATTGGCGTACTCATAGATGATTTAGTAGGCAAAGGAACCGAAGAGCCGTACCGTATGTTTACGTCACGGGCCGAGTTTAGAACCCTTCTAAGACAAGACAACGCGGATTTACGTTTAACCCCATTAAGCTACCAATTAGGTCTTGCCAAACAGGACAGAATGGACGCCGTGGACGCGAAAAAAAATAGTGTAGAATCGGTAAAAAATTTACTGAATACCTATAGCATTGAACCTTCAGAAATTGAAACATATTTTAATGAAGTAGCGTCTGCTTCTATCACCGAAAAACAAAAAGCTTCAAAAATACTACTACGTCCAAACGTAGACCTGGTGGGCCTTTCGGCGGCTATGCCCCGTTTAAAAGAAGCCCTTGCAGGGTTTCATCCGCAAATTTTAGAGCAAGCAGAAATTCAGATCAAGTACGAGCGCTACATCGAAAAAGAACAAGAAATTGCAACGCGCATGTTGCAAATGGAAAACCACATTATTCCAGAAAGTTTTAATTACGACGGTATCGCGGCACTCTCTAATGAGGCCATGCAAAAATTCAAAAAAATTAGACCAAGCACTCTCGGTCAAGCCAGCAGAATTAGCGGCGTTAATCCAAGCGATATTCAAATACTCATGGTTTATATGGGCAGATAGGCCCACTCACATAATTGCATCAATAGGATTTGGCTTTTTTATGTACATTCATAAGCTAGACCAAGGAAAAACAAAATAAAACAACAAGTATGAAAAAAATCTGCCTGATGTTTGTTGGGTTACTGCTATTAAATTTTGTGCAGGCTCAAGAAACCTTTCAAGTAAACGGCGTTGGCGATAAGCGCGACGGCTGTTACGCATTTACCAATGCAACCATTGTAAAAGATGCGCAAACCACCATTAAAAATGCAACGCTCGTTATTAGAGACGGAAAAATTGTTGCAGTAGGTGAAGGTGTTGCCGTTCCAGCAGACGCTGTAGTGGTAGACTGTAAAGACAAATTTATTTATCCTTCTTTTATTGATGCCTATACCGATTATGGCATGCCTCAACAACAGCGCGCGCAAGCGGCGTTTAGTTTTGGAGGACCTGGTCAATTAACCAACAACCAAAAAGGTGCTTATGGTTGGAACCAAGCATTAAAATCTGATGTAGAAGGTCACAAACTTTTTTCGGTAGATGATGCGAGAGCAAAGTCATTTAGAGAAACAGGATTCGGTGCTGTACTAACACATCAAAAAGATGGTATTGTTAGAGGAACCGGAACCGTAGTAGCGCTTGCAAACAACAAAGACAATTTTGTTGTAATTAAAGAAAAGGCAGCGTCACTACTTTCTTTTAATAAAGGTACTTCTACACAAACTTACCCAAGTTCATTGATGGGTTCTATCGCGTTACTGCGTCAAACTTATTTGGATGCCGCTTGGTATAAAAACAACCCAGCTGCAACAGGTTTACAAGGTGATGGCGTAAACATTACACTTCAATCATTTAATGCAAACGCGGGTCTTCCTCAAATTTTTGATCCTGCAGATAGAGGTGCTGGTGATGTTTGGGGCGTAATGCGCGCAGACCGCATAGGTGATGAATTTGGTGTACAATACATTATTAAAGCAACCGGAAAAGAATACCAAAGAATTAAAGAAGTGGCGGCTACCAAAGCACCACTTATAGTAAACTTAAATTTCCCAGTGGCTATGGATGTAGAAGATCCTGCTGATGCAAGACTTGTTTCATTACAAGACATGAAGCACTGGGAACTAGCGGCAACAAACCCGGGTGCTATTGAAAAAGCAGGCATTCCTTTTTGCTTAACAAGTTCTGATTTAAGAGACGCTAAATCATTTTTAGCGAGCGTAAGAAAAGCGATTGAAAATGGTTTATCAGAAAAAGCAGCGATGGACGCACTTACAAAAACACCAGCAACTTGGTTTGGTGTGTATGATAAAGTAGGTAGCATCGAAGCTGGAAAACTAGCCAACTTTGTAATTACAACAGGTCCTGTTTTTGCAGAAAAAACAACCTTATTACAAAACTGGGTACTCGGAGAAAAATATGCCGTAAACGAATCTGCGTGGACAAGCGTTAACGGAAATTATACCCTTACCTTAAACGGAGCAACACCACAAACATTTGCTTTAGAAATTAAAAGTAACAATAGCGCAACAGTTATTGCAAAAGATACCGTTGCTGCAACATTTAGTTACGATGGTAAAGTAGTGAAGTTTTCTTTCGCTCCAGAAAAGCGCTCTCGCAACAATATTAGATTTACTGGTTTTAACACAGGTAATACTTTTAACGGAACAGCGCAGGACGCAGACGGAAACAATTTTACTTGGACTGCTGTGTATGCTTCTGCTGCTAAGCCTGACACTGCATCTAATGCTGGTGGCCGTGGCCGTATGGGCGCTGGTGGATTTGGCGGAGGTGCGGGTGCTGGTAAAATGGGAAAAGTAACTTTTCCAATGATGGGCTTTGGCGTAGATTCTTTAACAGCTAATACGCAGGCGTATTTAATTAAAAACGCAACGGTTTGGACTTCAGAAAAAGAAGGCATTTTACAACAAACAGATGTACTCGTTAAAAACGGTAAGATTGCTAAAGTGGGCAAAAACTTATCCGACGCAAATGCAAAAGTTATTGATGGTACCGGCAAACACGTAACAGCAGGTATTATTGATGAGCACTCACACATTGCATCTGCTTCAACCAACGAAGGTGGACAAAGCGTAACATCAGAAGTACGTATTCAAGACAATATCAATCCAGACGATATCAATATTTACCGTCAATTAAGTGGTGGTGTTACTACCTCTCACATTTTACACGGTTCTGCAAATACCATTGGTGGTCAAACGCAGTTAATTAAATTAAGATGGGGTGCCGACGATGAGGGCTTACTATTTAAAGGTGCCGATCCATTTATCAAATTTGCACTTGGAGAAAACGTAAAACGTACGTCTTCTACACAAGGTAACAACCGTTACCCAGACACGAGAATGGGCGTAGAACAAGTGTTAAACGATGCGTTCGCAAGAGCAAAAGCATACGAAGCAGCACTTGCAAAAAATCCAGCTACTAGACGCGATCTAGAATTAGATGCACTTGTAGAAATCATGAACAAAAAACGTTTTATTACTTGTCACTCTTATGTGCAAAGTGAAATTACAGCGACGATGCGCATTGCAGAAAAGTATGGTTTTAAAATAAACACGTTCACGCACATTTTAGAAGGTTATAAAGTAGCCGATAAAATGAAAGCGCACGGTGTAGCTGCATCAACGTTTTCTGATTGGTGGGCATACAAAGTGGAGGTTACAGATGCCATCCCTTACAACGCTGCTATTATGACAAAAGTGGGTTTAAATGTTGCGATCAATTCTGATGATGCAGAAATGGCGCGTCGCTTAAATCAAGAAGCTGCAAAGAGCGTAAAATATGGTGGTTTAACAGAAGAGGAAGCCATTAAAATGGTGACCATCAACCCAGCTAAAATGTTGCACGTTGATAGCAAAGTAGGAAGCATTAAAGCAGGTAAAGACGCTGACCTTGTAGTATGGAGCGATAATCCATTAAGTATTTATGCGAAAGCCGAAAAAACAATGGTGGATGGTATCATTTATTTTGACCGCGAAAAAGATGCACAAATGCGTAAGCAAGTGCAAGCAGAACGTAGCCGTTTAGTGGCTAAAATGGCGGGCGAAAAAAGAGCGGGAAGACCAACCGTACCAGCGGCTCCAAGCTTTAAAGAAGTACACATTTGCAACGACCACTCACATAAATTAGGTATGCTTGAAATAGAGGGTGAAGAAGTGGCAAACCAAAACGATAACAAATAAACTGTAGCGACATGAAAAAAATAATAGTTACACTTAGCGCGCTTGTATCATTCACTGCTGCAGTATTTGCACAAGATGATGTTTACCCAGCCGCAAAACAAAGTAAAAAAACAGCCATTGTGGGTGCCACCGTGCACGTGGGCAATGGACAAGTCATAGAAAACGGAACCGTTGTATTTGACAATGGAAAAATCGTTTATGCTGGTGACGCAGCCGCTGCGCCAAAAGCAGAAAACACCATTGATGCAAAAGGTAAGCAGGTATATCCAGGCTTAATTTTACCATCTTCTAATTTAGGTTTACAAGAAATATCTGGCGTTAGAGGAAGCACCGATATCAACGAGATAGGCGAGTTTAACCCAAGCGTACGTAGCATTGCAGCGTATAAAGCAGAGTCTATTGTTGTTAACACTTTAAGACTTAACGGTATTTTACTTGCACACACCATTCCGGGTGGTCAGCTCATTGCTGGTCAGTCATCTGTGGTACAATTAGATGCATGGAACTACGAAGACGCAGCGTATAAAACCGATATGGGTATGCATTTTTATATGCCTAGCTTGTTATCAAGAGGCGGTGGCCGTGGTTTTGGCCGTGGCTTTGGCGGCGCTGCTCCAGCAGGCGACCCCATCAAAGAAGCGCTTGATAAAATTGAAAGCGTAAAAGCCATTTTTAGAGAAGCGAAAGCGTATCACCAAAAAGGAGCCGACAAGCAAATCAATTTGAAACTAGAAGCAACCAAAGGTTTATTTAACCGCACACAAAAGTTATTTGTGCATTGCGATCAAATAAAACAAATGATTGTTGCTATCGATTTTGTAAAAGAATTTGGTTTTGACGTTGTACTTGTTGGTGCAAGTGAAAGCTGGCAAATTGCTGATTTATTAAAAGCCAATAACATTGCCGTAATCTTAACACAAGAACATAGTTTACCAACCACCGATGATGATGATATTGATCAGCCTTACAAAGCAGCAAGCGTTTTACAAAAAGCGGGCGTATTGTTTTGTTTAAATGATGACGATCCTCAAAACCGCGGTAGAAATCTAATGTTTAACGCTGGAACCGCTGCTGCATATGGTTTAGGTAAAGAAGCCGCCCTTCAAGCCATTACCTTAAATGCTGCAAAAATTTTAGGTGTAGATGATAAAACAGGTACCCTCGAAGTAGGTAAAGACGCTAATATTGTAATTAGCGAAGGCGACATTTTAGATATGAAATCTAGTATTGTTACCGATGCATTTATACAAGGCCGTGCGGTTGCTATCACTAGCAAACACAAGCAGTTGTATGATCGTTACAAATACAAATACGAGATTAAATAAAGCACTTAATACCTTATCAAAACCCCGGCAAAACGCCGGGGTTTTTTGTAACTTTACACCATGGCTAAAAAACTTTTTTTGTTGGATGCGCTCGCCCTTATTTATAGAGCGTATTATGGACTCATCAGAAACCCGCGCATTACTTCTA
>JBIKIS010000083.1:0-8906 GCA_044361485.1 Sediminibacterium sp. | reverse complement strand
GTGTATATTTTGCAGCTATGGCAAGTGCAATTTCCGACTCAGTAAAATCACCCTCTGGTCCAATTAAAATACTTGTATCGCTACTATTTGGGATGTTTGTAAGTGCTGTTTTATTACTTTCTTCACAATGTGCAATAAGCTTCTGATCTGATGGGTGTTTGTCAATAAACTGCGCCACTGTTATAGGTTCCGATAATATAGGTAGCCATGTTTGTTTGCTCTGAATAAGTGCTGCAACTACAACACCCATCATGCGTTCCCCTTTGAGATTAGACCGCTCGCTTCGCTCGCAAATTAACGGGACAATTTTTGTCACGCCCATTTCCGTCGCTTTTTCTAAAAACCATTCAAAGCGTCCTGTATTTTTTAAAAGTCCAATGGCAATGCAAACATTTTTAGTAGGAGCAGGGGTATGAACTACCGATACAATTTGCACCACCGACTTTTTTTTATCAGCTTCTACAATACTTGCTGTGTAAAGGTTACCAATACCATCTGTGAGGTGCAGGCTTTCGCCGGCGCGCATACGTAGTACTTGAATGCAGTGTTTAGAAGTCGCTTCACTTAATTCAAAGTGCGTATTGTTTTTTTGAATACTAGGTTCGTAAAAATAAGGTAGCGCCGACATGTTAATAGAAAATGAGGTGAATTAAAAAGGTGTTTCGTTGTCAAATCCTTCGTCAAAATCACCCTCATTCATTTTGCTCTCTTTTTGAATAAATAATTTAGCGCTGTCCTGAGCACCAGTACCAGCCGTGCTTCCTGGGGCTACTGGTTTCCAATTGCTAGATCCAAATCCAGAACCATCGCCATCCCATTCTTCAAATTTTTGAATATCTAGTTTAGCGCGAAGTTTAATGGTATCTAATTGACCGTTTCTATGTTTTGCAATTCTTACGTGGGTTTCACCGTGTGTACTTTCGCCCATGTCATTACTCATTACTTCGTAATATTCCGGACGGTAAATAAACATAACCATATCGGCGTCTTGTTCAATCGCACCCGATTCACGAAGGTCACTAAGCTGCGGCATTTTACTTTCCTTTCTTGTTTCCACCGCACGACTCAACTGTGAAAGTGCAACAATTGGAATGTTTAATTCTTTGGCAAGTGCTTTTAAGCTTCGAGAGATATTTGAAATTTCTTGTTCACGGTTATTATTTCTGTCACCACTACCACTCATCAATTGTAGGTAGTCAATAATGATGATGCCAACCTTGTGTTTGTTTACCAGCCTTCTGGCTTTCGCTCTAAATTCAAAAATATTTAAAGCCGCTGTGTCATCAATAAAAAGTGGCGCACGCTCTAATTTTTTTAAACCTTTTGCGTGTAGTTGTTGGTATTCGTAATCTTCTAGTTTACCCCTAGAAATTTTTTCCATTTTAATTTCACTCTCTGCACTTAAAATACGTTGTACAAGCTGAGGTGCACTCATCTCTAAGGAGAAAAACCCAACAGGGATGGGCTTTGTAGGGTGCAGTGCTGCATTACGTGCTAAATTTAATGCAAAGGCTGTTTTACCCACAGACGGTCTTGCCGCAAGGATAATTAAATCGGTAGGTTGCCAACCGTAGGTGATGCGGTCTAGTGTTGGGAATCCACTTGGCACACCAGAAATATCTTCTGTTTTGGTACGCATTTCATCAATACGGTTGATGGTTTTTGCAAGTACCTGTCCTATTTCTTCAAAATTCTTTTTAAGATAATTGTTGGTGATGTTAAACATTTTTGTTTCACTCTCATCCAGTAAATCAAAAACGTCGGTGCTGTCTTCGTATGCGTCACCAATAATTTCACCACTAATTCTAATGAGTTCGCGCTGAATAAATTTTTGTAAAATAATTCTGGCGTGTGCGTCAATGTTGGCAGCCGATACCACCGAGTTGGTGAGTTTTGTAATTTGATAAGGCCCACCTACAAGGTCTAATTCATTTTTTGATTTTAGACCTTCAACCACCGTTAAAATATCGATAGGCACGCTATCGTTTTGGAGTTGCTGCATCACTTTAAAAATGAGCTGATGCGCTTCTACATAAAAACATTCGGGCTTAATAATTTCTGAAACTGTGTCAAAAGCGCTTTTTTCGAGCATAATAGCACCCAGTACCGCTTCCTCTAATTCTTTAGCTTGTGGTGGCACTTTACCATAGAGCATACTGCTCATGTCTATGGATGGCTTTCTAGGTTTGCGGTTGGTATTGGTAATTTTAACGTCCATTTTAGCTTGCTTTAGTAAGTTGTTTGTGGCGCAGGGCGCCAACAGATTAGAGCGAATATGCACCAAGATTTGCGCTTTTTCAAGTATTTCTTCGCTATTTTTCGTCCACAGGGAACTAACCGTTTACGCAGGTTTTTACTGCGCTATTCACACAATTTACTACTGTTATCCACCATTATCAAAACTTATTCCACCAAAAAAGAGCATTATTAACAAATCTTGTGCAAAGAGAATTTTGCTCTAATTGTATCTTTTGTTCCCATGAAAGCGTAGCATTTACGGCTATAAAAACTTATTTTTGAGGCCCTTAAACACGTGTAAGCAATCATGACCATAAGTTATAACTGGCTATCTGAATACCTGCCCTGGAGCATTGAACCCGAAAAATTGTCTAAAATTTTAACGTCTATTGGTTTAGAAGTTGAAAGTTTAACGTTTTATGAAAATGTAAAAGGTGGACTTGCCGGCTTAACGGTGGGAGAAGTGCTTACGGTTGCGCAACACCCCAATGCCGATAAATTAAAAATTACCACGGTACATATTGGCGCAGAAGCTCCATTACAAATTGTTTGTGGTGCATCCAATGTTGCGGTAGGACAAAAAGTAATTGTGGCAACGATTGGCACTACTATTTATCCAAGTACTGGCGATCCGTTAACCATGCGTGTTGCAAAAATTAGAGGGGAAGAAAGTTTTGGCATGATTTGCGCCGAAGATGAAATTGGACTTGGTAGCAGTCATGATGGTATCATGGTACTGCCAGCAGATACTATCGTTGGAACGCCTGCTGCTACACTATTTGAGCCCTATCAAGACTGGGTGTATGAAATAGGTTTAACACCTAATCGTATGGATGCGATGAGCCATTTGGGTGTTGCAAAAGATGTGTGTGCTTATTTAACACACCACGAAAAAGAAGCCAAACCAGTTACACCGTTTTCAAATTCTTTTAGCCTAGATCAAAATAATAAAACGATTACTGTTAGCATCGAAAACGAAGCAGCTTGTAAGCGTTATGCAGGTATCGAATTAACAGGTGTTACAGTATCTGATTCTCCAAGTTGGTTAAAAAATAGATTAACTGCCATTGGCGTAAGACCTATCAACAATATCGTAGACGTTACCAATTACATTTTACATGAAACCGGCCAACCACTGCATGCTTTTGATGCAGCAGCTATTACGGGTAATCAAGTGATTGTAAAAAATATTGCTGCCGGTACATCCTTTACAACCCTTGATAACAAAGAGCGCAAACTACATGACACTGATTTATTAATTTGCAATGCCACAGGTCCCATGTGTATTGCGGGTGTGTTTGGTGGCGCTGCAAGTGGCGTGCATGCAGGCACCACTTCTATATTTTTAGAGAGTGCTTGGTTTCATAATACCACCGTTCGTAAAACATCTTTGCATCATGGACTGCGCACCGACGCGGCTACTAGGTTTGAAAAAGGAGTTGATATTGCCTCTACAGTTCAGGTACTAAAAAGAGCTGCGTTACTTATTAAAGAAGTGGCGGGTGGTAGCATCAGTTCTGATGTTACAGATATCTATCCAAACGTAACGCCTAAAACAGAAGTCGCTGTTAAATACCATTACATCAAAAAGTTAAGTGGTAAAAATTACCACCCAGAAGCCGTTAAAAAAATATTGACAGCACTGGGTTTTGAAGTAATTGGCGAAGGTATTGATGAACTCCGTGTTGCAGTGCCTTACAGCAAACCAGACATTAGCATTCCTGCCGATTTAGTAGAAGAAATTTTACGTATTGACGGACTTGATAATATTGAAATTCCGACCACCATTACCATTAGTCCTGCCGTAGAAGTGGCAAGCGCTAAAGAAGTGATCAAAGAAAAAACGGCTAACTTTTTAGTGGGTAAAGGCTTTGTAGAAATTTTCACGAACTCCATTACCAATAGTCAATATTTTACGCCAGCAGTTTTAGAAACGGCGGTAAAAATGATTAATAATTTAAGTGCCGATTTAGACGTGCTTCGTCCTTCGATGCTTGAAACCGGACTTGAAACCATTGCCTACAATTGCAATAGACGAAACCACAATTTGCGTTTATTTGAATTTGGTAAAACCTATGCTACCAGTGGTTCTGGACAGTATTCAGAAACAGAGCACTTGTGTATTTATTTGAGCGGTTTAGACACCGAAGCGGGCTGGCGCGTAAAATCTAAAGAGCAAGACCTACTCATGGCAAAAGGCATTTTGCAAGCGGTTGCTTCACTTACTGGTTTACCATCTATTCAGTGGAACTTGGAGGCTAATGATACTGCTACACTTGCTGCCGTGGTGGGCGGAACGACTATTGCAACGCTCCTACATGTACCTCAACATAAATTGCAGCAATTTGATATCAAACAAAACGTTGTTTTTGTAGACATCGATTTGGCTGCGCTTGTTACTGCCTCTGAAAAACAAAAAATTGTATACAAAGAAGTGTCTAAGTTTCCAGCTGTTCAACGTGATTTGGCACTTGTAGTAGACCGCTCTGTAACCTATGCTGCCATTGAGCTTGCAGTAGGTTCTGTAAAACTTCCTAAACTAAAAGATACCCGTTTGTTTGACGTTTTTGAAAGTGATAAATTGGGCGTTAATAAAAAATCAATGGCCCTGAGTTTTACATTTGTAGACGAAGAAAAAACCATGACTGATACCGAAACAGATGCCATGGTATCAAAACTAATGGGTGCTTTTGAAAAAGAATTAGGTGCCGAAATCAGAAAATAAGCACTTATATTTATACACGTATTTACATGTTTGAATTCGAAACACATATCAAATCTTTACAAGAAAAACTGCAACTACTCATCAAAAATCAGCAGCTGTTACTTCGTGAAAATCAGCGCCTCACCGCCGATTTGGAAAAAGCAACCGGTATGGTGCACCAAAAAGAAGAGATGCTGCGAAACCTTCAACAACAGCTTGATGGTATTCAGGTGAGTTCTGCAAGTGGTTATTCGGATCAGGAAAAAGCAGCCCTAGAAAAGCGCATCAATACCTACCTCAAAGAAATTGACCACTGTTTAACGTTTCTCAAATAAATAGTATGTCTGAGCTAATCCCCATCAATATTGTTATTGCAGATCGAAGCTACCGCATCCGAATTGCGCCCGCCGAGGAGGAGATGGTGCGTAAGTCAGCTAGTCTGATCAACGATAAAATAGCCGAATACCGTCAAAATTTGGCCGGTAAAGACATGCAGGACTATGTAGCCATGGTTCTTTTATGGTTTGCCACGGAGCAAAACACCAGCACCATCCACGAATTAAAGTGGAAAGAAGCCGCCGAAAAGATAAACTCTCTCGAAAAACTCATTGATAAAGCGCTGATTTAAGTATCTTCGTTCCTATCCGTTTACTTATTAAAGTAAATCTTCATGTGTATGCGTGAAAGAATGATTGTGAACAACTTAAAAAAAGCTAAAAATGGACCAGACGATTGTCTCTATAATACTTGCCGCCACCTCACTTGTAGTAGGGGTTGTTGCGGGAAGGGTTTTCTTCGCTAAAAACACTAAAAAACAAATTGAAGAAGCCAACACACAAGCCGCAAATATTTTAAAAGAAGCCGAATTAAGAGCCGAAACCATTAAAAAGGAAAAGCAACTCGAGGCTAAAGAAAGATTTGTACAACTTAAATCTGAGCATGAAAGAGAAGTGCTAGAACGCAACCGCAAAGTAGTTGACGTAGAAAACAGACTTAAACAAAAAGAAATTGCCGTTAACCAAAAAGAAACTTCGCTCGACAAACAAGTCAAAGAAAACGAAGCCATCAAAGAAAACCTAAACAGGCAAATTGATGTGGTAAACGCGAAGCGTACTGAGCTCGAAAAACACCAAGAAGAACATATTCGCCGCCTCGAAAAAATTGCTAACCTAAGTGCCGATGATGCGCGTGAGCAACTCATCGAAAGCCTTAAAAATGAAGCACAAACACGTGCTTTATCCATGCAACAAGACATCATCGAAGATGCCAAGCAAAAGGCAAATAAGGAAGCGCGTAAAATTGTTATTCAAACCATACAACGTACGGCAGCAGAGCAAACCATCGAAAATACCGTTACTGTATTTAACCTCGAAACCGACGAAATTAAAGGTCAAATTATTGGTAGAGAAGGTCGTAACATTAGAGCTATCGAAGCTGCAACGGGTGTAGACTTAATTGTAGATGATACACCGGAAGCGATCATCTTATCTTCATTTGATCCGCTACGTAGAGAGATTGCCCGTTTAAGTTTACAACGCCTTGTTTCTGATGGCCGTATCCACCCAGCACGTATTGAAGAAGTGGTAGAAAAAACCCGCAGACAATTGGAAGAGCAGGTAATGGAAATTGGAGAGCGTACCGTTATTGAAATGGGTATCCACGGTCTTCACAAAGAACTAATCCGTATTGTAGGTAAAATGCGCTTTAGATCTTCCTATGGTCAAAACCTACTCATGCACAGTAGAGAAACTGCCAATTTGTGTGGTATCATGGCGTCTGAGTTAGGCATGAACCCTAAACTTGCAAAAAGAGCCGGTCTTTTACACGATATAGGTAAGGTTCCTGACGAAGAAACAGAACTAAGCCACGCTTTATTAGGGGCTAAACTCGCCGAAAAATATGGTGAGAACCCAGCCGTGATAAACGCCATTGGAGCCCACCACGATGAAATGGAGATGCAATATGTGATTTCCCCTATTATTCAGGCTTGTGACGCCATTTCTGGCGCTCGCCCAGGTGCTCGTAGGGAAATCATGCAACAATACTTACAGCGTATTAAAGACCTGGAAAACCTGGCTTTAGCCTACCAAGGGGTAGAAAAGGCCTATGCCATCCAGGCGGGTCGTGAACTACGCGTAATCGTTGAGGCTGAGAAAGTTACGGATGGTGATAGCGATAAATTGAGCTTCGAAATAGCCCAAAAAATCCAAACCGAAATGACGTATCCGGGTCAAATTAAAGTAACCGTAATTAGAGAGAAAAGGGCAGTAAACGTAGCTAGGTAAAAAAAATTGTAAATCACTTCCGATTTTCGATTTTTACCCCTACCTTTGCCGTCCGCAAAAATTAAAAGATATGGACGCAGCAGTTCAGTTTGTACACGAACAATTAACCGTAAAAAAGCAATATCCTGCCTTCAAGGCTGGTGATAATGTCACTGTTAACTATAAAATCGTTGAGGGTGGTAAAGAACGTATTCAAAGTTTCCGTGGAGACGTAATCAAGTTACAAGGAACTGGAGCAACTGCTTCTTTCACTGTACGTAAGATTTCGGATGGCGTAGGCGTTGAGCGTTTATTTCCTATCTTATCTCCAAATATCGAATCTATCCAATTAAACAAAACGGGTAAGGTTCGTCGTGCTAAACTATACTACCTACGTGAGCGTAGCGGTAAAAGTGCACGTATTAAAGAAAAACGTTTCTAGTAGAACAATACCTTTTTACAAACGGAAGTTAGCATCTAGCTACTTCCGTTTTTTTATGCCCAATATTTGACCCTTTACATTGTTTTTCCCCTACCTTTATAGTCTTAAATCAAATCATTATGGGCAACTTAGGATTTCAAGAAATATTACTCATTGCAGTAGTTGTACTTGTTTTATTTGGCGGACGAAAAATTCCAGAATTTATGCGCGGCCTTGGTAAAGGTATCCGTGAATTCAACGATGCAAAAAACAACGTGAAAAAAGAATTAGAAGAAGGTATCAAAGAAAAAGATACACAAGCTTAATTTTTATTTCACTTATTCTGACAAACAAACAACCTTAGCCTTTGTTTCGGTTCACAACAATCAAAGACTATCATAACAATTTACAGAGCGGCCAAACCACAGTTGTGGAGGCCGTTCGTTTTTTTGTGCAATCAGCTACAAGCGGCGCCTCTTTAAACGCATGGCTCAATATCTACGAAGACGAAGCTTTAGCAGCAGCAAAAAAACTAGACGAACATATTCAGGCCGGACAGCCATTACTCCCTTTACACGGCGTAATAGTGGGTTTAAAAGATGTGATTGCCTATAAGAATCATCCTTTGTCTGGAGCCTCTAAAATTTTAGAAAATTTCCATTCCATTTTTGACGCTACTGTTGTACAAAAATTACAAGCAGCAGGCGCTATTATTTTAGGTAGACAAAACTGTGATGAGTTTGCCATGGGTAGTAGCAACGAAAACTCGGCGTATGGTCCCGTAAAAAATGGCATCGACCCCACGCGTGTGCCGGGTGGTTCATCGGGTGGATCGGCAGTTGGTGTTCAAATGAATCACTGCATGATAAGCCTCGGTTCCGATACAGGCGGATCTGTTAGGCAGCCCGCAGATTTCTGTGGCATCGTTGGCCTAAAGCCTTCTTATGGCAGAATTTCGCGTTATGGACTTATAGCGTATGCTTCTTCTTTTGATCAAATTGGCATTTTTGCAAAATCGGTAGCCGATGCCGCGTTAGTGCTTGAAATTATTGCGGGCCAAGATGCATTTGATAGCACTGTTTCAGAACAACCGGTTCCTGCATATAGTACGTTGGTAGATGACCAACCTTCAAAAAAACGTATCGCTTATTTTAAAGATGCACTCGAGCATCCAAGTTTGGATCCTGAAATCAAAGCAGCAATTTATACTTCGATAGCGCATTTGCAAAAAGAAGGCTATACCATAGATGCGGTTTCATTTGATATGCTTGATTTAGTA
>JBIKIS010000082.1:0-8918 GCA_044361485.1 Sediminibacterium sp. | reverse complement strand
TGCTTTGGCTCATTGCCGTATTTTTTGCAATCTCTGGTCATTACATTTTATTAAATGCACAGTTTTTAGCCATTGTAAATCTAATCGTTTACGCAGGCGCCATCATGGTACTCTTTTTGTTTGTGATTATGCTTATGAATCTGAATGCATCTACCGAGCCGCAAAAAAACAATTGGTTAAAACTAGCCGGTGTTATTGCGGGTGGCTGTTTTTTAATGGTGTTGGTATCACTTGTTAAGCAGGCAAACGAATTAAACAATATAGCTGTAACCATGGGTACTGGTGAAATTGGACTCATTAAAAATTTAGGAAAGGCACTCTTTAACGATTTTGTTGTGCCTTTTGAAATTAGTAGTGTATTGTTTTTAAGCGCCATGGTTGGTGCAGTTGTCATTGGTAAAAAAGCATAATTAACATTAAAGTATTCGCATATGCCTATTCAATATTATATCTACCTCTGTCTTTCTTTATTTAGCATTGGCATTGTTGGGGTTTTAACGCGTCGAAATGCCATCATCGTTTTCATGTGCATCGAGCTCATGTTAAACGCTGTGAATTTACTACTCGTTGCATTTTCTAAAGTGCACAATACGATGGCGCTAGCTGGTGACAAAACCTCTATGCTTGGTATCGAGGCGCAACTTTTTGTATTTTTTATTATGGTGGTAGCAGCTGCAGAAGTGAGTGTAGGACTTGCGATCATTGTTATGATGTACCGAAATGTACACAGTGTAGATATTAACTTCTTGAATAGATTAAAAAACTAACTAGGATATGAGTAAGCTTGTTTATTTAGTGCCCCTTTTTCCGTTACTCGGTTTTCTGGTTAACGGACTTCTCAGAAAGTCGTTGTCTAAATCCATGATTGGTATCATTGGGTCTGGCGCCATGCTTGCTTCTTTTGTAGTAAGCTTGTTGGTATTTTTTGATGTTAAAAATGGTGGCGGTGCAACCGTGCAACTTTTTAATTTTATTCATGTTGGCAGTTTGGTTATTCCTTTCGAATTTTTAGTGGATCCATTGTCATCACTTTTTTTACTTATTATTACGGGTATTGGATTTTTGATCCATTTATACTCGACAGCTTATATGCACGAAGAAGAGCCCATGCATTTTGGTAGGTATTTTGCCTATTTAAATTTGTTTGTGTTTTCGATGTTGTTACTAGTATTAGGTGGCAACTATGTGGTAATGTTTATTGGTTGGGAGGGTGTTGGTTTATGTTCTTATTTACTTATTGGATTTTGGTTTAAGAATAACAATTACAATGCGGCTGCTAAAAAAGCATTTATCATGAACCGTATTGGTGATCTTGGTTTTTTACTCTCTGTATTTTGGCTGATTGTTAAATTAGGTACTGTTTCTTACGCATCTGTTTTTGCTGCTGTAGCACAGTTATCTACCACAGATATTACCATTATTACTACTTTATTATTTGTAGGTGCGATGGGTAAGAGTGCTCAAATTCCTTTGTACACCTGGCTTCCAGACGCCATGGCGGGTCCTACGCCAGTGTCTGCCCTTATACACGCGGCTACCATGGTTACTGCTGGTATTTATATGATTGCGCGCAGTAATATTTTATATACCATGGCGCCTGCTACACAAACCCTTGTAGCCATCATTGGTTTATCTACTGCTATTTTTGCGGCCACCATTGCGCTTAAGCAAAATGATATTAAAAAAGTACTCGCATACTCAACCGTAAGTCAACTCGGTTATATGTTTTTAGGTTTAGGCGTAGGTGCTTACACCGGTGCTGTGTTTCATGTAATGACACACGCGTTTTTTAAAGCCCTTTTGTTTTTAGGAGCAGGTTCTGTTATTCATGCCATGCACCACGAACAAGACATCACTAAAATGGGTGGACTCAAAAGTAAGTTACCTATTACACATCTTACTTTTTTACTCGGATGTATTGCCATTGCGGGCGTGCCTCCGTTTTCTGGTTTCTTTTCTAAAGATGAAATTTTAATGGCAGCCTATGCAACCAACCCTATCTTCTATTATGTAGGTATGGGTGGTGCGCTTTTAACTGCGTTTTATATGTTTAGATTGTATAGCCTCACCTTCTTAGGAAACTTTAGAGGTACGGCGCATCAACAGGAGCATTTACATGAAAGTCCAATTGCGATGACGCTTCCGTTAATGGTACTTGCATTTTTTGCAGTAGTAGCTGGGTTTATTGGTATTCCTGAACTTTTTGCACCCAACGCACATGCGCTGGAACACTTTTTAGCACCTGTATTTGCAGGCTCTAAGGCACTTTCGCATGCACACCACATTGAGGCTTCTACCGAGTGGATTTTAATGGGTACAGCAACCACAATTATTTTAATTGTGATTGTGTATGCGGTTACCAAGTTTAAAAAATATGAAAATGCGGAGCCTAATACTGGCATTGCAAAAGTATTAGAAAACAAATGGTATATCGATGAACTCTATGATACCATTATTGTAAAGCCGCTTTATTGGTTTGCAGCGGTTCTAAAAAATAGTGTTGAAAAATTAGTAATTGATGGCGCTGTAAATGGTGTTGGAAAATTAGTAGGGTATGGAAGTCGTCAATTTAGACTCTTACAAAGTGGACAAGTGGGAAGTTATATTTTAATGATGGTAATGGCACTTGTGCTCTTTATTATTATTTGGTTTAACGACAGCACCATTATGCACTTTATTCATAAAATATTTTAGTAGATTATTTTAACCGTTCTATTTACGTTAAATAAAAGATATGATTCCTGTTTTATTACTTTTTATTCCGCTGGTTGCAGGCATTTTAGGGTTCTTTATCAAAGACCAAAAGGCAGCAAGTAACTGGGCAATCGTAGCATCGGCAATTACTTTGCTTACTGCTGTAATTGGTATTTATGCCATGCCGGCTTCGATGCATCAGTTTGAAGCCACTTGGTTGCCTAGCATTGGCGCAAGTTTTAGCGTAGCGCTTGATGGCATGTCTAAAATGCTTGTGTTGTTAACGGCTATTAGCATGCCGCTTATATTAATTGCTACCCGTAATAATAATTATAGTAATCCAGGTGCCTTTTATGCGCTCATGTCGCTCGCGCAAGTAGGTTTAATGGGTGTGTTTGTTTCTATGGATGCGCTACTATTTTATTTCTTCTGGGAACTTGCTTTAATCCCTGTTTACTTTTTATCTTCTATTTGGGGTGGCGAAAAAAGAATTGCGGTTACGTTTAAATTTTTCATTTACACTTTTATAGGTTCTTTATTAATGCTCGTAGGCATTTTATTTGTTTACCTACATACCAAGGATCATAGTTTTGCTTGGTCTTCATTTACCAACACCGATTTATTAAGTGGTCAAGAAACACTTCCTTTCTTTTTATTTTTTATTGCATTCGCTATAAAAATGCCCATCTTTCCTTTGCATACCTGGCAGCCAGATGCTTACGAGCAGGCGCCAACTGCAACGACCATGGTACTTAGCGGTGTGATGGTTAAAATGGGTTTATTTGCAGTGATTCGTTGGGTGTTACCACTCTTCCCTTTTGCTGCACATCAGTTTGCAATGCCTATTATTATACTATCGGTTGTAGGTATGATTTACGCTTCTTTAATTGCCATCAAGCAAGATGATATCAAGCGTTTAATTGCGTATTCATCTATTGCACATATTGGACTGATGGCTGCAGCTATTTTTGCGGGTGGTACTCTTGGATTACAGGGCGTGCAAGTGCAAATGTTTAATCACGGTATTAATGTGATAGGACTTTGGATACTTGCTAATGCTATCGAAAATACACTCGGTACCAGAAAATTATCGGAACTGGGTGGACTGGCTACAAAAGCACCTACCATGGCTATTTTATTTGTGGTGCTTGCATTTGCAAATATTGCTTTACCATTAACCAATGCATTTATTGGTGAATTCTTATTATTTAATGGGCTATTCCAATATAATATTTGGATTGCAGCCGCTGCCGGTGTGAGCATTATTTTAGGTGCTGTGTACACACTTCAGATGGTACAAAAAGTACTTTTTGGTGAACTGTCTGCAGTTACCGCAAATGCAACCGAAATCAACTGTTACAGCAAATGGGTACTGATTGTAATTGTTGTAGCTGTTATTGTGCTAGGTGTATACCCGCAACCACTCATTGATTTAACCAAAGATTCTGTTAACGCTTTACTCGTTATAAAATAATTTCTTATGAACGCAATTATTGTATCGGCTTTACTGGGTGTTGTGATGATGTTTAGTGGCATTTTTACCACCAACAAAACAATTATTAAAAATATTGCAACAGCAGGTGTGCTTTTTTTACTAGCTGCCAATTTAATGGAAATGAACAATTTGTTTTCATTTAATATCAATACCCATGATTTAATTGTAACCCAGCGTTATGGCTTGTTTTTTAACTGTATCGCCTACGGTGCAACCTTTATTTATTTACTATTAAGCGGAAGTGATATTACAGAAGTAGGCGTTAATGTGGCAGAGTATTTTGCACTTATCTTTTTTGTGCTTTGTGGTGTTGCTATTTTAAGTTCATTTAATGGACTACTCATGTTGTTTATTGGTGTAGAAATTTTATCAATCCCACTTTATATTTTAACAGGTTCCGATAAAAGAAATTTAAAAAGTAACGAAGCGTCGCTGAAGTATTTTTTAATGGGATCTTTTTCTACAGGTGTTATGCTCATGGGTATTGCACTCATGTATGGTGCCACCGGTAATTTCGGAATGGTGCATAGTAATGGCTTAAGGGGTGTGGTGAGTGCAACACAGCAACCACCGTTCCTACTTGTAGCAGGTATTGTGTTATTATTTGCTTCTATGTCTTTTAAAGTTTCAGCAGCTCCTTTTCATTTTTGGACACCCGATGTATATGATGGTGCACCAAGTGTATTTACGTCGTTTATGTCTACCATTGTAAAGGCTGCAGGTATGCTTGCATTTATTCGTGTATTTGAAAATTTATTCACGGTGCTTGGCCCTACTTGGCATATCATTGTTGACTTTGCAATCGTATCTACTTTATTAATTGGAAATATCACTGCTGTTTTTCAACAGAGTGTTAAGCGTATGCTTGCTTATTCAAGTATTGCTCAGGCTGGATTTATGCTTTTTGCACTCTATGCGAGTAATACAGAAATTGCAAAAGAGGGTATGTTGTTGTATGCAGCTGCCTACAGTTTAGCAACCATTAGCATTTTTGCTGTACTCATTAAATTACATGATTATTCGTTAGATGGATTTAACGGTCTTGCTAAAAAAGAACCCGTACTTGCTTTTGCAGCAACTGTTTCACTTTTATCATTATCAGGTATTCCTTTAACGGCTGGGTTCTTTGCTAAATACTATGTATTAGCAGGTGCCTTACAAGCTGGAGGGGCGCTTTGGCTAATTATCGTAGCCGTTCTTTTGGCTGCGGTAAGCGTATACTACTATTTTAGAGTGATTCAGGCCATGTATTTCAAAGAAGGAGATCCACAAGTACTGCCTATTTCAGGTGGTTTTAAAGCGGCATTGATTGTTGTGGCGGCTTTAATCGTAATCTTAGGGATATGGCCTTCTGCGCTCTTAAGCTGGCTTTACTTTTAGTATTTTACCATACTTATTGATAGGTTACCGCTCCTCATTTTTTTGAGGTCCTCTGTTTAGGGGCTGCTCAATCTGTGCTATCTTTACAGCTATAATGCTACTATTATGGCAGGAATGACTTCTTTAGATTCTTTATCACTTGCTTGGCGCACGGTTCGCGCCAACAAATTACGTACAAGTATTACCGTAGCCATTATTGCATTTGGTATCATGGCACTCATTGGTATTATTACAGCGATCGAAGCCATGAACCAGAGCTTAAAAGAAAGCTTTTCTTCGATGGGTACCAATGCCTTTAATATCAGGTACAAAAATTCACGTGTAAGAATGGGGGGTAATAATTCCGATGTGTCAAAATCGGTAAGGGGTCAAAAAGAAAAGAAATCAAATTTAGATAAACCCATTCGCAAAGAGGACGCCGAGTTTTTTAAAAAAACCTACAGCTTCCCTGGAGCGTTTGTAAGTATTTATAGAAGGGGTCCGGGTGGTCAAGAAATTCATTACCAAGATAAAAAAACCAATCCGCAAATTGTTCTCATGGGTGGCGACGAAAATTATTTAGCGGTAAGTGGTTACACATTAATTCAGGGCCGAAATTTAAATGAGCAGGATTTACAAAGTGGACGTAACGTTTGTATTTTAGGTAATGCCGTGGCGGTTACTTTGTTTGGTGATAAGCCTGAAAAATGTATCGATAAAGTTGTTCGGGTGAGTGGTGCACCATACCGTGTGGTTGGACTTTTAAAAGCAAAGGGCTCTAGTGCCATGATGCGTCAGGATGATGTGATTATTACAACCTATAATAATATTAGAAAGTATGGCAATGCTAGTAACTCTTATTTAATGGGTGTTATGGTGGCCAATGTAAAAGAAATTGATCCAGCGGCGGGTCAGGCTACGGCTTATTTTAGATCTATCAGAAAATTAATGCCTACCGAAACGGATAATTTTGTGATTGAAAAAAGTGACAAATTTGCCGAACTATTTATTGGCTTTTTAGGCAGTATCACGGGTTCTGCGGGCGCTATTGGGCTTATTACACTGATAGGTGCTGCTATTGGCCTTATGAATATTATGCTTGTGGCCGTTAACGAAAGAACAAAAGAAGTAGGGCTTATTAAAGCTATTGGTGGAAAAAGTAAAAATGTGCGTCAGCAGTTTTTATTTGAGAGTGTAATTATTAGTTTATTAGGCGCCTTTTTTGGAATTTTATTAGGCGTAGGTGTTGGAAATATTTTTGCCATTTACTTGAGCACCGGATTTATTATTCCATGGGGCTGGGTAATTACTGGTATTGTTATTTGTACCGCGGTGGGTCTTGGTGCCGGAATCTATCCTGCCATGAAAGCCGCTAAACTCAATCCAATTAACGCACTTCGTTACGAGTAGGCTTGTAATTTTTTAGCTGCGCATTGATATAATACACTAAATCTTCTTTGGTTAGATTGCTGCGTAACCAAGCAGCAGATGGTCTATAGGTTTGCATAAACGCTTGTAGTGCATCATCCTTAAATCCAGTAAGAGAAGCTACTAGTTCCGGTGTAAAGCGGTAATTGATATAAGCTTCATTTTCGTTGTCTTCATAAAATGCGTAAGCCCTTCTTTTCTTTTTTTCATTTTTAGAAAAACGGTCAATATTTAGGGCAATGCCTGCACCCGAATTGGCTTTAGCAACCGCCGGTATCATATAATTTGCAATACCTTGTAAAAATTCTTTTCGACGTTCGATGCTATCCAACTGATACCTATTAAGTCCTTTACTACTCACCGTTACGTTACCCAAATAGGCGCCGAGTGGTTTTAAATAGGCAGCAATTGCATCCGAATTATTTTCTGAAGCAACAGTTAGTGTATCAAAATAATAACCAACAGCTGCAAAGGATAAAATATCTTTTGGTTTTACTGCAATTAAAAATTTACCAGCACTACTGGTCATCACTGTTTCGCGTGTGGTTAAATTGGTAACACTGGCAAGTACGATGGGCATTTGCGTAGTGCTATCTTTTAAAAAGCCTGTTCTTTTTTCAATTTTTTGAGCAAAAGAAAAGCTGCCTGTTGTTAAGCAGGCAGCTACTATGAATAATATAACTTGTATTTTTTTCATACCCTAAAGGTACGCTAGACGAGCTAACTAGTCTATGATAATTACTTTTTGTGTGTATGTTTTTTTGTTGTGCTCAATTTTTAAAAGGTAATACGCCGAACTTGGTTTTCCAATATTGATCTCTTTACTATATACGCCGTTAAAATTAGGCGTTGATTCGGTAAATACTTTTTGACCACTCGCAGTTAATATGTCAATATTTAAAGGCGCCCTATTTTTAACTTCAAAGCGGAGTTGGAATTTACCATTGTTAGGATTAGGCGATACCGTTAAATTAATTTCTTTAGCGACTACTTCTGGAGGTAATGCAGTTACTACGTGGTTGATGATATTTGAGGTTTGAGCACATCCATTTGCATCTGTTACAACAACTTTGTAAGCACCTGATTGTCTTAACTTGGTTTTTTGTCCAGTTTCACCAGCAATAGGTATATCATTGAAGAACCACTGGTTGCCAGATGTTGCGCTACTTGCTAGTGAATCGGCAACTTTGGTAATGGTTGGTGCTACAACGTTAGAGGCTACAATAGTTGCTTTATCACTTACACAGCCAGCTTGTGTTCTAATTTTCATGTTGTAGAAGAAATAATAGAATGGATTAGGGTCGTTGGTTGAACCCCAGTTAACACTATTTCCTGTGATGCTAAATACACCTGGTACTGCCATAGGATAAGTGGCACCTATCATATTATTATTTCTAAAAATAGTTGCACCATTTGAACAAGTAACAATTAATACGTGATCGCCAGGTGTGTTAACTGGAAGATTTAACTGGTAAATAGCACCGGTATCAGCTGCTGGATTACCTGTAACGGCACCACCTGTTGGTGTTGGGTGTGTAGCCGTAACATTAAATGTAACGCTACCTAATGGGAAGTAGGTGTAACTACCATTGGCATTGAGGGTGCCTAAATCGGCAAGCATTACCTGAACTGTTCCAGGATTTCCTATGTAAAGTCTTGCGCTTTCAATGATTACTGGTACTGAGTTGTTGATACGTACAAAGTTTCCACTAAAACTATTGTAACCACCATCTGGGTGAACCATTTTATTAGGAAGACCCACCGTTGTTTTCATTTCTCTTCCTACAAAATAGGTTTTATTAGCAGGAATGGTTGTGGTGTTAAGTGTTGGTCCTGCAGCAATGGGTGTGTTGCTGGTAGCGCTGTTATACCAAAAATAGTTTGCATTCGTTTCTGGATTAACGACTCTTAAAATGGCGTTGCTTCCACAAATAGTACCTAC